>CAIKDP010000264.1 GCA_903826205.1 Akkermansiaceae bacterium | reverse complement strand
GCCAAGGCCAGCAGCAAAAGGGCGGGTTTCACGCGGGAAAATCAGCATCAACCGGCGCGGACGGCAAGTGCCGATTTGACAAATCGATGCCCGCGTTGTTGAACCCTCGCGAAAAAGCCATTTCCACCGACTTCAGGATGTTTGCGGCCAATGGGGCCGGTTCTGGACCACCTTCGGCCAGCAATTGTAGCCAGCCAGACACTCTGGGGGTTTTCGCGCCGCCGCCCGCAAGGCGATTCCAACCAAGGTCCGCACGGCCCTCCGCGATGGGTATCCCGAAGCGTGCGGCTTGACGCGGGACGTCGGGTGATATTGCTTTCCCGCGGGTAACCCCATCCCTCCTGCATGACATCATTTCAATTCATCCGCGCTTGGCTGCTCGCACTGCTGGTAATCCTTGGCATCTCCGGGTCTGCCCATGCGGCAGCACCGGTCGCGCCGACGGATTGCGGCGCCAAGGCCATCAGCTACAACGGTGCCTATGTATCGATAGCCATCAACTGGTCTGACAACTCGACGAATGAGTCCGCGTGGCAAGTCAAATATACCATTGATAACAATTCGACAGAATACGCCCTGAATGGTGGCAATCTCACTTCATCCTACATCACATCCTCCTTGCCCGGCACGACGGGAAGAGCAAGCTATACTTGGACCGGAGCATCGGTTAATCACGTTTACCGCTTTAAAGTCATTGCCAACAATGGCGCAGCGACTTCAGGCGCCTCGAATGTGGCCAGCGTCGGCACCTACCTACTGAATGCCCCCATCAATCTCAAAGCCACGGTGGTGGATCCATTCAATGTGACGCTCAGTTGGGAGGAGCAATCCTACTCTGAAGATGGATTCGTCATTGAAAGGAAGGCCGGTGCCGGGGAGTGGACATGCATCGGTAATACCGCCAGCAACAGCCTGTCAATATCCACCCAGAATTGGATCTGGCCATGGCAGACCTTCGCGTTCCGCGTGCGGGCCTTCACCGGCAGCGTGCCGACCACCCCGGCGGATGTGTCCGTCTATTCCAATGAAGCCTCGGTCAGCGCCAGTGCCTACACCTTGGCGGCTACCAAAGTTCCAAACCGGCCAGCCGTCAACCTGTCATGGCCGAACATCCAAAATGAAGACGGCTATCATATATATCAAGTTCCCAATGGCAGCACTGGCTATCTAGACGATTATTTCATTGGTGAAACGGCCGCGAATGTCACTACCTATCAAGCGATAGCGCCGACCATCGAGCCCACGAAAACCTGCCGGTTTTACGTTATGCCATACAGTGGCGACTACTACATAGGCACCTCCAGCGTGGCCAGCGTCACCCTTGATGGCATCACCAGCAATGGCCGCATCGCGGGCAATCCGGGCGGCGCGCTATCCCATACCTTCACGCATATCTCCGGTTCCACGGTTAGCTCCCGCACTCTAACAGGCACGCCGGAGACCCTCACTTTCAACGCTGCCAGCGGCGAACTAACCGGCATCTTTCCGGCGACCTTGGGGGATCACCCTGTGCTATACACGGTGAATTTCACCGATGGTTCCAGCTTGGCCCAAACGTTTGATATTCTGGTGCGCCCCCCGTCCGGTGCCCCGCTCGTCGGCTCCACCCTTCCGGCATGGAGCGCAGTGGCCGGAGCCACCCGTGACACCTCACTGGCCGGCACTTTCACCGACGCCGAAGCGGAATCCGCGGTGCGGGTCGTCACCAATCTTGGCAACATGGATTTTATCTTATTCGATACGGCCACGCCGGAGACGGTGGCGAATTTCATGAACTATGTGTATGCGGGGGCATACACGGATGTGGTGTTTCACCGCAGCATCCCCAATTTTGTGATTCAGGCTGGCGGCTTCAAAGGCACTGGCACCGGCAGCAGCTTCACCAGCGTGGCTACGGATGCACCTGTGGTCAATGAAGCGGGCATCAGCAACGTGCGCGGCACCGTCGCCATGGCCAAGCTCGGCACCGATCCCAACAGCGCCACCAGCCAATTTTTCGTCAGTGTGAAGGACAACCAAGCCGATCTGGATCATACCAATGGCGGATTCACCGTCTTTGGTCGGGTCGCCGGCGATGGCATGGCAGTGGCGGACGCTATCAACGCCCTGCCGCGAGGGAATTACACCACCCCACCTGCGGATCTCACGGTGGATGGCTCATTGGCCGACACTCTCTTCTCCGATTGCCCGATTGCCGCTGCCACCGCCCCGCCCACAATGGATCAAACGAAGTTGGTGAAGATCACTTCCGTCGCCCGCATTCCCACCCTCACTTATAGCGTCACCGCCAACACTCAGCCGGAAGTCGCCGCGGCGAGCATCGTTGATGGCCAACTCCATCTCGTCGGCCTCTCTGGCGGCCACACCACCCTCACGCTGAGCGCCACGGATCTGGACAATCTAACCGCCACGCAGACCGTGGAAGTTGACATCAATGACACCTACAGCGCCTGGGCCACCCGCACCGCCTTCCCCGACGGGCAGAATGGGGCGGAGCAGAATCCGGATGGCGATTCTCTAACTAATTTGCTGGAGTATGCGTTGTTGGGCGATCCGGCCGTTGCCAGCCAAGGGCCGCTGCCCACGTTGGGGAAGACCGGCATTGCCCCGGCCGCGCAGTTCATGACCCTGACCTTTGCCGTGCGCAAAGCCACCACCGGCCTGAGCTACATCGTGGAGGCCAACAACCAATTGAGCGGAGCCTGGACCGAGGTGTGGAATTCGGCGAATGATCCCGTCTTTGGACACGCCCAAGTCCTCAGCTTCACGAACCAAGCGGACCGCACCGTGGTCACGATCCAGGACCGCGCCGCACTTGCCACACCCGCGCCGCGCTTCATGCGACTGAAGGTGGTTCAATATTGAGCACTGCGGCAAGCAAGGAACGCGGTGGCCCGCCACCCGGATGCGGACCCGGCCCCCGCGCCGCCCCTTGACAAATCGGCTCACGCGTTGTTGAGTCCCCGCGGGCGAACCCATTTTCCCGCATCCCCGCATGATCTTTTCCGACTTCATCCGCCACCCCCTGCTGGCCCTGCTGGCCCTGCTGGCCGTCACGGGCATGTCGGCGGGGGCCCATGCGGCGACCACCCCCGCGACACCGACGTCCTGCAGCGCGGCGGCGAGCGGGTACTCGCCGACCACCGCAGCCATCACCCTCACTTGGGTTGATAATTCGACGGTTGAGACGCAATGGGCCATTTACCGCAGCATCGGCACCGGGAGTTATAGTTTGTTCGGCACCTATACTTCCAGCACCACCGCCACCACCGGCACCGTGGTTAGTGTTTCATGGACCGCAGCGGCGTTTGACACGGTGTATCACTTTTACGTTGTCGCCAAGAACGGCAGCACCCCTTCGGCCGCCTCCAATGTGGCCACCGTTGGGACCTACAATCTGAATGGTCCGGTCAACCTTACCGTCACCGCCTTGGATCCGTTCAATGTGACTATGCGGTGGGAGGAAAATTCGGTGGCCGAAGATGGCTTTGCCATCGAAAGGAAGGTGGGGACCGGCGCGTGGGAGTACCTTGGCACCGTGGGCCGCGACGCCTTGTCGCTCACTGCCAGCCTCACCGCCCCGTCGGGCACTTTCAGCTTCCGCGTCCGGGCGGTCAAGACCGGAGCCCCCACCACACCGGGCTCGGGCACTGCTGGAATTAATGTTTCCATCTATTCCAACATTGTGAGCATCACCGCCGCGTCCTATACGCTAAGCGCCACCAAGGTCGCGGGCAAGCCCGTCGTCAATCTCGCGTGGCCGAACCTGCCGAGCGAGGATGGCTACCAAATCCTGGTCAAGGCCGCGGGGGATGCCTCGTATTCCATCCTTGCCGAGGTCGCCAAGGATATCCTGACCTATCAGGCCGCCTCCCCGTACATCTGGCCGTCCACCACCTATACCTTTGCGGTGCGCCCGTTCAAAGGCACCAGCGCCACCGGCATCATGGGCATCTCCAGCGAGCCGAGCGTCACCACCGACGCCTACACCCTGACGGCCACGAAGGTCGCCGGCCAACCCCTGGTCAATCTTTCATGGCCGGACCTGCCGGCGGAATCAGGCTATCAAATTCTCATCAAGGTGACCGGGGATGCCTCGTATTCCATTCTGGGTGAAACCGCGGCGAATGTCACCACCTATCAGGCGAAGTCGCCCTACATCTGGCCAACCAAGTCCTACTCATTGGTCGTGCAACCCTTCAGTGGCACCAGCGCCAATATCATCTGCGAATCCAGCGTGGCCAATGTCACCATTGATGCCTACACCCTGACGGCCACCGCAGTCCCCGGCCAAAGCATCGTCAATCTCGCCTGGCCGGACCTCACCAATGAGGATGGTTATCAAATCGTCTACAAGGCGGATGGCGATGCCTCGTATGCCGTGCTGGGAGAGGTCGCCGCGAATGTCACCACCTATCAAGCCACGACCCCCACCCTGGCGGCGGCCAAGTCGTATTCGTTCGCTGTTGAACCCTTCAGCGGCACCAGCGCCAACATCATCAGCGAGTCCAACGTGGCGACCGTCACGCTGGACGGCATGACCAGTATCGCCGGCATCTCGGGCACGCCCGGCAGTACGGTTGCGCATACTTTCACGCATGTCTCCGCGGCGTCCGTGACGTCCCGCAGCCTGACGGGCACGCCATCCACCCTCACTTTTGACAGTGGCAGCGGAGGACTCAGCGGAACCTTCCCGGCCGCAGGCAATTACACCCTGCATTACACCGTGAACCTCAGCAACGGCGGCAACCTGACCCAAGCCTTCACCCTTCGCGTCCGGCCACCGCCGGGTCCGCCCGCCACAGGCACGCTCATTCCGGCATGGACCGGCATGGCCGGCGCCAACCGCGACACCCCGCTGGCCGGCACCTTCGCCGACCCGGAGGCGGAATCCGCCGTGCGGGTCAGCACCACCCTCGGCACCATGGATTTCATTTTGTTCGACACCGCGACACCAGCCACGGTGGCGAATTTCAAGAACTATGTGAACGCCGGAAAATACACGGATATCGCCTTCCACCGCAGCATCGCGGGCTTTGTGATTCAGGGCGGCGGCTTCAAGGGTGCCGGCACCGGCAGTGATTTCACCAGCATGGTCACCGATCCTCCGGTCGTCAATGAGCCGGGCATCGCCAACGAGCGCGGCACCCTTTCCATGGCCAAGTTGGGCGGTGACCCTAACAGCGCCACCAGCCAGTTCTTCGTCAGCTTGGGTGACAACCGGTCCAACCTGGACTATCAAAATGGCGGCTTCACCGTGTTCGGGCGGGTCGCGGGCAATGGCATGACGGTGGCGGATGCCATCAGCAATCTTCCCAGCAGCACCTATAACTTGTTGCTCGATGGCAGTGCCACGGCCACGCCTTTCAGTGATTTCCCGATGAATGCGGCCAGCGCGCCCGACCCGATGGATCAGAGCAAGTTGGTGAAAATCAATTCCGTGACCACCATTCCCACCCTCAGTTATAGCATCACCGGCAACACCCACCCGGAGGTCGCCACCGCGAGTATCGTCAACGGCCAACTCCATCTGGTCGGCCTGGCCGGTGGCCAAACCACGGTCACGGTGAGCGCCACCAATCTGGACAATCTCACCACCACCCAAACCGTGGCAGTCACTCTCAGCGATAGCTACAGCAACTGGGTGGCACGCAACACCTTCCCCAACGGGCACAACGCGGCATTGCAGGATCCGGATGGCGATTCTCTAACAAACTTGCAGGAATACGCGTTCTTTGGCGACCCCTCCATCTCCAGCCAGGCAGAGCTTCCCACGTTCGGGACAAGCGGCGAGGCCCCCGCCATGCAATACCTAACCCTGACATTCGCCGTGCGCCAATCCGCCACCGGCCTCAATTATTGCGTGGAGGCTAACAATCAACTGGACGGCACCTGGACCGAGGTGTGGAAGTCGTCGGATGGCTTCGGCCATGCCCAAGTGCTCAGCGCCTTGGACCAAGGAGACCGGACGCTGGTCACCATCAAGGACACGGCCGGGATGACCACCCAGATGCAGCGTTTCATGCGGGTGCGGGTGGTTCAAGACTAGCTCCTGTGCGCGGAGCGAGGAGCCTTGCCACCCCTTGGCGGAGAGGGCTTGCTCCATGAGGAGCCCCCTGCCAGTGCCAGCAAGTCACCTTGCCATCGGTGACTACCAATTGCCGGATTCCAAGCTGATGCTACGCATCATCGCGCAAAATTCGCGCATATCTTTTTATTGTCTCTTTTCCCATTTCAAGCAGCAAGGTGACCGCTTATGACTCAGACAATCCAGTAAGTCTGCTGCACCCTGACAGTCGCATTTTTCTCGGACCAAATAACAACCAACCACAGATTGAATTATGATCGAATGGAAAAAAAGTAATGACGCCCTCAACACCACCAACCGCGGCAATCCGTGCGAATCCGGACTCTGCACCCTGTGTGATTCCGCGTGCAAGGGCAAATGCGAAACCTGGATGTCGTCAATGCGCGGACGCGAGCTGCTCTATCCGCGCAAATTCGGCTACTCCACCTCCGGTTCGGCCAACACCACCAGCCTCGGTGTGGGCTACCATGCCTTGCGCATCCAAGGTTACGCCTATGGTTGGCATGGACACAACGGCTCTAACGATGCCGATCATTGCATTTTCCCTGAAGTGGACACCAGCACCACGTTTGGCAAGAACACGCCGGTCAAGTGCCGGGTGCCGATCATGACCGGAGCCTTGGGCTCGACCTTTGTCGCCGCGCGCTACTGGGATTCCTTCGCGGTGGGTGCGGCCCTGTGCGGGTTTCCCATCGTCATCGGCGAAAACGTCGTCGGCGTGGACCGCGCCTCGGTGATGAAGAATGGCCGGATTGAAATCGCCCCTGAGCTTGACCGGCGCATTGGCATGTTCCTGCGCTATTTCGATGGCCACGGTGCGATCATTGTCCAGATGAACGTGGAGGACACCCGCAATGGCGTGGCGGAATACTTGGTGGAAAAATACGGCAACAAGGTGATCCTCGAACTCAAGTGGGGACAAGGCGCCAAGTGCATCGGTGGGGAAATCCAGGTGAACAATCTCGACTACGCCCGTTTCCTCAAGGATCGGGGTTATATCGTCGATCCCGACCCTCACGATCCGTCGGTGCAGGCCGCGTTCGAGGCCGGTGCCATCCGCGCCTTCGCCCGCCACAGCCGTCTCGGGTCGACCCATCTATCAAGCGGCCAGCAGGTGCGCGATGACTTCATGCAAGCGGTGGCCCACCTGCGGGCCATCGGCCATGAGCGGCTCACGCTCAAAACCGGATCCTACGGCATGGAAGCCCTCGCGTTGGCGATCCGTTGCGCCACGGATGCCAATCTGGACCTGCTCACCATCGACGGCTCGGGCGGGGGCACCGGCATGAGCCCGTGGAACATGATGGAGCACTGGGGCGTTCCGTCGCTGCCATTGCACGCCAAGGCCTACGAATACACCAAGTTGCTGGCCGATCGCGGCCTCGCGGTGCCGGACCTCTCGTTGGCCGGCGGCTTTGCGCGTGAGGATCATGTCTTCAAGGCGCTGGCGCTTGGTGCGCCATTTGTGAAGCTCGTGTGCATGGGGCGGGCGCCGATGATTCCCGCCTTTGTCGGCAGCAACATCGAAGGCGTGCTGCGCCCCGAGCGGCGCACTGAAGTCAACGGCCACTGGGATGAATTGCCAGGCACCGTGAGTTGCTACGGCGACCGGCCGGAGAAAATCTTCACCTCTTGGGAATCCGTCAAGGAGAAGGTTGGTGCCGCCGAAATGAAGAATCTGCCATTCGGCGCCATCGCGATGTATGCCTATGCCGACAAGCTGGCTTGTGGCTTGCAGCAATTCATGGCAGGGGCACGCAAGTCGCGTCTAACCGACATCACGCGCGCCGAACTGATGTCAGCCAATCGCGAAACCGCGCAGGAAACGGGCATTGCCTATATGACAGATGCCGAGGACGCCAAAGCGATGGCGGTTCTCAAGTCCTGAGTTTCCCTCCCCAAAAGCCCCGGCTGGAGTCACTCCGGCCGGGGTTTTTGTTTGCGGATCCAGCCACGACAAGCGCCTGCAAATCCGCCTTGCATCCCTGCCCGATCCCACCTAAATTGCCGCCCCCCATGGCAGTTCGGGCATCTCAATTTCTTCGCATTCCGGCGGCCCTGCTGGCGGTTCTGGCGATGTTTGTGGCCGTGCTGGCCAGTCCCTGCCGGGCGCAGGCCCCGCCGCCGGTCCAAGCGGCGCAGTTCGACCCGTCCGACGTCTATTTCCAAGCTTATCTGGAGGTGCGCTCCGCCGAACAACTCGAAAAGGATCTGCACTTCAGCGAGGCCTTGGTCAAACTCGAGCAAGCCAACAAGCTCCTCGCCTCGATCACCACTTACTATCCAAAATGGAAACCGGAAATGGTGGCCGGTCGCGTCGCCAAAACCCGCGAAGCCCGCGACTTGGTCAGCCCAAAAGCCGCAGCCCAACATTCCAAGGAACAGAACGTCGTCGCCGAACTGGAAGGCGGCACAAGAAACCCCGCCCGCCCCGCACCTCCCGCGCCTGACCCCAATCCTCCCAGCGTGCTTAAGACCGACCCCTTGGTCGCCCGCCGCCTCAAGGACAACGAAGCGGAGGTCGAGCGCCTCCGCAAGCTGCTCCAGGACTCGATGACGCCGTCGGCCGAAGTCGCCCGCAACGCCGCCCGCGTCACCGACCTCGAGCGCCAGCGCGACACGCTCAAGGAACAACTCCGCGCCGCTGAAGCCAACACCGAAAACCTCCGCGCGCGCTTGGCCAAAGCCCCCGTCGAAAGCGAAATCAACACCCTCAACCAACGCATCCAAACCGTCGAACAGGAGCGTGCGGCCATGGCCATGGCCCTCTCCCAAAGCCGCGGCGAACAATCCAAAACCCTCTCCAAAGTCGCCATCCTCGAAGCCGATCTCAAGATCGTGGCCCAACGGGCCTCCGACCTCCAGCGCAACCTCCAACTCCAGCGCGACACCGCCAATAACACGGTCGCCGGCATGCGCACCCAACTGCGCGCCCTCCAAGACGCCCTCACCCAGAAAAACAAAGACATCGCCGCCGCCAACGAACAAATCTCCGGCCTCAAACAACAACTCCAACAAAGTCACGACGCGTTTGCCCAACTCCGCGATGAACGCGACGCGCTCGCCTCCGAACGCGACCAAATGAAGGCCGTCCTCAAACTCAATGAGGCCGGCCGCATCCAGGACCTCATCGAACAAAACATGAGCCTCGCCAAAAAACTGCGCGATGCCAACAGCAAGGTCGATACCCTCAACCGCGATAACAACACCACCAAAGACGACTTCACCGATGCCCTGCGTGACCTCGCCGTCGCCAAATCCCAAATCAACCGCCTCAATCAGGAGCGCCGCGCCCAGGACAAACGCCTCGCCGACCTCGAAGCCCGCCTCAAAAGCGAACAAGCGGCCCTGGCCGAAAGCCATGCCTCCAGCGACCCCGCGGAAATCGAAACGCTCCGCAACATCATCAAACGCCAACTCCTCACCCAGGAGCGCCGCCGCCAAGCCAGCGCCATCCTCATCGAAGCGGCCAAACATCTCGGCTCCACCGATGCCAACGTCGCGAGTGCCATCAGCTTGCTAGAAGGCGAGGAAATCCCCCTCACCCCGGACGAACAGCGCATGGTTGCCGACCGCGCCGATGTGGAACTCATCTCCCCCTTCGCCCAAAGCCCGGAGGTCGTCGAGCAGCACAACATCCATCTCAACAAAAACATCGAAAGCTACGACCGCGCCGCCACCAAGGCCTTTGTCGCCGCGCGCCTGCTCCCCGCCCGCGAGCTCTATCAACTCATCCTCGAGGACCACCCCGGTCATGTCTCATCCCTCTGCAAACTCGGCGTCGTCAACCTCCGCCTCAACGACCCGGCCGCCGCCGCGGAAACCTTCCGCCGCGCCGTCGAACTCGACGACAACAACCCCTATGCCCACCGCATGCTCGGCTTCGCCCTCATGACCCTCGGCGACCTCACCGCGGCCGAACCCGCGCTGCGCCGCAGCGTCACCCTCGCCCCGGACGACGCCAAGAGCCAGAATCTCCTCGCCACCCTCGCCTACCGCCTCGGCCACACCGATGAATCCGAATCGCTGTACAAAGCGGCCATTAAAGCCGACCCCATCCCTAACGAGCCGTATTTCAACCTCGCCCTCCTCTGCGTCCGCAACAAACGCTTCGATGACGCCCGCTCCTACTACCAACAAGCCCTCGAACGCGGCGCGCTTCCCGACCCGAAACTCGAACAAAGTCTCGCCTCACACTAACTGCGCGGACGCAGTTATCAGTTATAGGTTATAGGATTTTCAGACATCTCCCCATGCGTCGTTCCCTTCATTTGTTGGCCCTGCTGCTGGTTGCCTCCTGCGCCAAGGACAAGACCGCGGACGCGCCCGCGGCCACGGAGCGGCAAACCATGTCGCAGAAATTCACCGGCCCGCCGATCAAGCAAGGTGCCAATGGCAAATGGACCAATGACGTGGAAAATGTCAGCGCCCACGATGCCAAGCGCCAATCCGCGTACTTCACCCAACAATCCGGCATCGCCAAACCCTACAAAACCGGCGAATACACCAAAACCTCCTGGTGGGGCAAAAAGGACGTCAGCAAACCCGCCTACACAGGTGCCACCGATGGCAGCCGGTTCCAAACGTCCTCGCGTTACCAAGGCACCGGTGCCCGCGAATCCGGCACCGCCGCCAAGCTCCACGACCCCTACAAACCCGGGTCCTATAAAACCTCCGCCGCCCGCGAAGCGGCGGGCAAACAACTCGACAAACCCTCCGACGCCGAAACCGATATCCGGCGCCGCGTGTTTCCCCAACCCGAAGTCAACGATTGGAGGCAACAACGTGCCCTGGATATCAAAGACACCAAGAGCCTCCTCGGCCACGAGTGAACGCGAGGCGCGTCTCACACAAGGGCGACGGCAAGCGCGCAGGTGAGAGGTTGCAAGCCCAAGGTTATTGCAGATCATGAAGGGAACGAACGAACCACTCAACCCGGACACCTCTCGCCAGTCCGGCGCAAGGGTCTTGTCTAACGAAAATCCCCGACGCCGGTGGCCCATGATCCTGCTGTTGCTCGTGTTGGTGGCCATCGGCACCAGCCCGTGGTGGCGCGAGGCGCTGCGAGGGCCGGCCGCGGCGGAACCGGACCTGCCGCTTCCGGCCATCCCGGAGGCGGCTCCCGGCGCCAACACACCACTCCCCGGCGCCCTGACTTTTTTGGTTGTGGCCGATACCCATCTCGGGGGCCCAGGCATGGAGCAAGCCAATGCCCACATGCTCGCCGCGCTGGATACCCTGCCTGGCACGGCCTGGCCGCCGCCGGCCGGTGGCGTGGTGGATTCGCCGCTGGCACTGGCGGTGTTGGGCGATCTAACTGATTCGGGGCGTGCCGATCAGATGCACTGCTTCGAGCGTCTGTACTATGCCGACCCCCACCCCCGCCGGGGTGGCACCGTCGCCTTGTCCGGCAACCACGACCACACCGACGAGCGCCCGGCGGTGGACCAGCGGCTGCGCGGCTGGCATGGTTCCCTGCTGCGCGCCTGGGATTGGGGCGACGTCCGCATGCTCTGTCTGGACACCGGGCCCACCGCAGCCGCGCTCACCTGGCTGGAGCAAGAGTTGGCCCGGCTGCCGGCCCAACGGCCGTTGATTATTTTCCAACATTTCGCCCTGCGCGGCCCCTATTCCGGGCCGGAGTGGGTGCCGGATGGACAAAAGGCCCGCTATGCCGCCATCCTAACAGGCCGGCGGGTGCTGGCCATTTTCCACGGCCATTTCCATGGCACCGGCCACTACCGCTGGCAGGGCATCGATGTGTACAACACCGGCTCGCCGCGGCACCGGTGGTGTGAGGCGCTGGCCGTGCGCGTCAACTCCGGCGACCTGATGGTGGCTTCTTGGAACTGGCAGGCGCGGCGCTGGTGGTGGATGCATCGCAAGCGCTTGGACGGCAGCGATGCGGGCGTTTTCACCGATCTGGCCGGAGCCACTTCCGGTCCACCGGTGCTCAATCCTTACCCACTCAAGCCTTAAGCCTCGGAGCCGTCTGCCGGATCCTGGTGCCATGGAATGCCGGCATCGGCATTGCGTTGGAGATCGGCGATGACCTGTGCGCCTAGCAGAAGTATCAGCGCAACCGCTTCCAAGGTGAACAGGACGATGATGAGGGTGGCCATCGACCCGTAGATCGCATTGACCATCGATACACGCGTGTAGTAGGCGACCAGCAAATGGCGCGTGATTTCCCACAGGACGGCGGCGGTGAGGCCACCGGCCATGGCGAGACGGAACGACACCTTGGCCACCGGCATGATCTTGTAGAGCAGCGAGAAAAGCAGCACCAGTCCGAACACGCCGGTCAGATAGATGACCAGTCCGATGTGATTGCGCATGAGCGCATCGATTTCGGGAAACGGGTGCCGGACCTGGCTTTGCGCGTCAATGATGGCGTTGGCGGAGGTGACGATGACGAGACCAACCCCGACGATGAGAATAAACAGATAGGGCATCAGCGCGGAAACCCAGAACTTGCGTTTCAGGGTCGGCATGGGTCGATGGAAGATGATGGCGATCGAGTCCTCGAGCACCCGGAACGCCATGGAACTGAAAAACAGCAGGACCCCCAAACCGATCCAGCCGACGAGCTTGCGGTTCTGCAGAAAACCTTCGAGCACGTCGGATAGAGTGGGCGCGAAGCCCGGCGCGATGAGGGCCACCTCCGCAGTGAGCGATTCCATCAGCAGACGCTGGTCAAAGAAGTGGGAGAACACCACCACCAGCACCGCCGACAAGGGAATCAGCGACAGCATCATGTTGTAGGCCACCGCGCCGGTCAGCAGCAACCCGTGATTGCGCAGGAAAAAATCCCGCAACACCCGACTCGCAAACCGCAACAGTCGCACGGCCAGGAAATCGCCTTTGAGATGTCCATGCATGGTGTAGGACCGCAGGTTGGACCATGGCCTGACTGAAATCAATCAGAAACCCCTCAGGCAAAGCCGTGGACCATTCCACCGTCCCCGCTCCTTAAGGAGAAACGGCATTCCTGTCGTTTCTTGATACCGGCGCGACAAAGAGCAGACGAGGACAAGAATGTCCCCGCTCCTTAAGGAGAAACGACATTCCTGTCGTTTCTTGATACCGGCGCGACAAAGAGCAGACGAGGACAAGAATGTCCCCGCTCCTTAAGGAGAAACGGCATTCCTGTCGTTTCTTGATACCGG
>CAIKDP010000263.1 GCA_903826205.1 Akkermansiaceae bacterium | reverse complement strand
CTGTACCCGTAGCAAGCCACATGCATGGTTTTCTCCCCCGAACAATTGTTAGCTAACTCTTTGCTATCCAATGTGTTACCTGATTTGCGAGGTCCCGGCGATCTGGGGCGGTTAGGTCGCCTCCGCGTGCCGATTCCGGCTGGAGGATCGTCATCTCCGGGGGGCGGACTGCCGGAAATAGGCGGTTCGTGAGTCGGCGCAGGGTGTGGCATGACGGCGGTCATCGCTGGAACGGTCGATAGCCCATCGTCAGGCGCGGGGCAAGAGAAAAGTTCCTGTGAATTTTCGGAAGCAGCCGGGTCGGGGTGCCTTTCTGGCACTGTGAGCATTGCGTTAGAGTCATCGCTGCCGTCTGCGCTGGAGTCTGAAGGCAGCCTGCCATGCGGATGGCAGCGGGCATGGACCTCCGCCAGTGCCCGGATGTTGACGTGGGTGTAGATTTGGGTGGTTTCGAGTCTTGCATGACCCAACATTTCTTGAACATAGCGGATGCCCGCGCCATTGCAGTGCATGTCCGTGGCCATCGAGTGGCGCATCAGGTGGCAAGATCCGGCTTTGGTGATGCCGGCCATTTTCATCTGTCCGGCGACCCAGGTACCCAGATAGGCGGGGGTGATGCGCATGCCGTAGCCACTTAGGAACATGGCGGTTTCATTTGGCAGGTGGTCAAAAAGCGGACGGGCCTCGGACAGGAAGCGGTCGAGCCAAAATGCGGCCCGTTCGCCCACCGGCAACAGGCGGCTCTTGTCATTCTTGCCATGACGGATGAGCAGCGTGCAGGCGCTGGAGTCGTAATCGCCGTGATCGAGTTGGGTCATTTCGGTGCGCCGGATGCCGGTGGCGTAGAAGAGTTCGAGGATCGTGCGGTCGCGCAGGCCGAACGGGTCGGCCGTGTTGGGCAGGGCTAACAGACGGTCAATTTCTTCGGTGCTGAGGCATTTGGGAAGGCGGCGGCTTTGTTTGCGGGGCAGGTCTAGGTCGGAGGCCGGGTTGGCGGGGATGGCACCGGAGCGGCAGAGCCAGGCAAAGAAACGTCGGATGGCACCGAGGCGGGCGAGCTGGGTGTTGACCACCAGCGGCTCCTTGGTGCGCGGTGAGCGGTAGCGGTGGAGATAAAGTTGATAATCCTCGATGGTGGCGCGGGTAAAGGCAGCCGGGGAGCTTAGGTTTTGACTGTCGGTCCACTCCAGAAAGCCCTTTAACGCCCAGTGGTGGGCGTCCAGCGAGCCTTGCGCATAGGCGCGGGCGGCGAGATGTTGGAGAAATGCCGCGACACCGGCGGCGAGGGTGTCGGGTATGGCGGGGGTGACAGTTGGAGCGGTGAGTCCGCCGCGCTGTCTGAACCTCATCCCTAACAAGTTCACTGCTCCTTTTTGACCGGCCATGACCTTCAATACACGGGAATGGTCGGTGCGCGACCTTAAAAATTTGTCCGGTTTTGAACCGTCTCTGTGCGGCTTGTTCCGGCTCCGACACCTTGAAATTTTGACGGTGTGTTTGGCAAACGCGTCCGATGTGGAATCACGCCACTCACGATGAGATGCTAGATCGCCGGGAAGCGGCTCACGTGAACCGCGCTCAGTGGCATTGAATCAAGGAATTGGGAGTTCATGGCATCCTATCACACTGCGCATATTTGTCCGATCACTCGGCATTTTCTCCGAATGTTGGAAAAAAGTTGGACTCTGCCGCCCGAAATGATTCTATCCGGATATGGATCGAAGCTCGCTGCAATTGGTCGGCCGCATGACGGCTGTCGCGGTCGCGGCATGGACGCTTGTAGCGGCTGCCGTTGCGGCGCAGGGTCAATCTGCGGCCACCACGGCCCAGTCGCCTCCAGTGCCGCCCGTCGTGCTGAAGGCGGAGTTTGACTCCAGGGAGATCAAAACCACCGCTGAGGCCGGCGCGGATGTGGTGGAGTTTTGTTTCGGATTCACCAACACCGGCGAGGTGCCGCTGGCCGTTGAGGGGTTTTCGCAATCGTGCGGCTGCATGAAGGGCGAATGGGACGGTGTCCCGGTCGCGCCGGGCGCGAAAGGCAGGATCACGGCCAAGTTGTTAACCAAGGGGCTGCGCGGAAATGTGCGCAAGTCCTTGCATGTGAAATTCTTCGAGGGCGGATCGGTCGAATTGGTCGGTGAAGTTGAGATTCCCGAGGCTCTAACGTATTCGGCGCAAACCTTGCGCTGGAGCATTGGCGACGCGTTGGAGTCCAAACAAGTGGACATTGAGGTGATGTCAAAGGCCCCGTTGCGTGTGCTGTCCGTGGTTGCCAATGATCCGGCGTTTGCTTGTGAATTGCAATCGATTGGCGAGGCCCGCTACAGGATCGTGATCACGCCGCGCGACACGACTGCCGAGCGCATCTGCGTCCTGCAGGTGCGCACCGACTCGAAGGACCCGCGTGATGCCCTCAAGGGATTGTTCGCGCTGGTGGAGAAACCGAAGCTGAAGGGAGGCGCGCCATGACCGGGAAACTCCGACGCCTGTCCGGCCTGTCCATTGTTGCCGGTTGCGCGGTGCTGGCCTTTGCCGTGTGGAGAACCGCCCCGCCCGGCGGTTCCATCTCCACCAAAGCTCCCGCATCACAACCGTCGCCGCCAAAAGAAAACGTCGCGGCCCAACCGAAACCGCGGGGATTTGACCAAGTGCTGGCGGTTCTGGCGAAAAGTGGCACGCCGCTTGAGGTTGAGCAGGCCATCATCTTTCTCGACACCACCGCCCGGCTCCGCAAGGGGATGACCGACGCGCAACACACCGCGCTTGTTGCGGCGTTGGAGCGCGGCACACCTGCTGCGATGGTCGAAGGGGCTTGGTCCCACTTGTTCAACTCCGCCTGCAACGCCCTTGCGACGGGACGGCCCGCCCCGGACGAGGACCTGCTCTCTTTGTTAGAGCACGTCGCCGCGGCCGACCCGCGGCCCATCCTGCGACTGTATGCCCTCCAGCACATCGGCTGCCATTATGCCGCCGCCGCTCCGGAGTCGCGGCGGCGTCTGCGGGCATTGGTTCAGCGGATGCTTGCCGACCCGTCATCGCAGACCGCGGGTACCGCGCTGGTGCTGTGGCGGAGTTGGGAAAAGACGGCTGGTCCCGGGGAAATCACATCCTTTGACCTGAGCCGCGCGATTGCGGCGGATCCAGGTCGTCCGGTGGACGTGCGGGTTGCGGCGCTTCATGCCGTGGGAGATGATCCGGGCGTGCTGGAACTGGCCCGCGCCCTTGCGCTCAACCGCGCCCAGCCGATGATTCTGCGCAAGGCGGCACTCAATCTGATAGGCCGCCATGGCGTGCGGGAGGATCTTGAAACGCTGCGGCTATGCAGCCGGGAAGGCTCGCGTCTTGCCCAGGCGGGGGACCCCGCAGCCCGCTCATTGCAAGACCGCCTTGCCGGTCGCCCCCAGCCCGTTCTTCGTCCCTATCAATAGCCAACAGTTCCACACATAATGAAAACCGCCATGAAACCCCACAACCTCATCAGGCCCGTCGGACTCGCGGCCCTTGCCCTGGCCATGACCGCCATGTCGTCGCTTGGCGACACGGTTCTTCTGACCGATGGGTTTAGCGGTAGCGATGACGACAGCCTGGACAGCCGTGTCCCCGATGGTGAGAATCTGCCCGGTCGGACATGGCAGCAGAACGGCGGGTATTTTGGCCGCAGCGACATCCAAGGCAACACGATGAATGTCCGCTGCATGGACGGCGAGGCTTATGACATTTCCTCTAACGAGAGTTACACCAAGCCATCCGTGATGGTCGTTCAAGTGGACCTCAAACCCGGTTCTCTCAACCGCATGGGGGTGGGCGTGGGCTTCACGGCAACACCCAACACCTACAATTCGACGGTTTATTACGTCGGTTTGTCCTTGGACCAGAACGGCACGATCCGGGAATGGCAAGGTGTTCCGGCAGATCCCCAGGACGCCATCGGACAGGTTGCATGGTCCGGAATTGACAACGCCGCCTTCTCGCCGGGCGACTGGCACACCCTCACTTACACGGTCAACACCGCCACCGGCATGATTTCCGATGTCAGCCTCTCGGGCAGCAATGCGGACTACTCGTCGCTTTGTTCCATCGTCAACGCGGGTCTCACCGACACCAACACGCATTACATCACGGTCATGGGCGACGCCCAGTCAGGCAACGGCAACGGCAACATCGACAACCTGGTGCTCACCGCGCCTCCCGCCATCATCCTGTCCGCCTCTCCCGCCGCTTTTTATGAGAACGCCGGTGAGGAGGCGTCCACCGGCACGGTGGTCATTCCTGCGGCACTGGAAACGGACCTTGTCATCGACCTTGCCTCCAACGACACCTCCGAAGTGACGGTGCCCGCATCGGTCACCATCCCCGCCGGCTACACCTCGGCGACATTTTTGATGGACGCAGTGGACGACGCAGAGGCGGACGGCCCGAAAAGCGTCGCGATCACGGCCGCCGCCGAGGGGTATTACACGGGTCAGGTGGTCCTGACCGTGGAAGACGACGATGTCGCCATTCCACCCGTGCCGGTTGGAACCGTGGCCATGCGGGGCAACTCGCAGGTTGGTTTGGCTTGGACAGCCTCCTCCGGGGCAACCGGATATAACATAAAGCGCTCCGTGACGAGCGGCTCGGGCTACACGACGATCGAAACCGTGACATCAACGACCTTCACCGACAGCTCGGCAGTCAACGGGACGACTTATTATTATGTCATCACGGCCCTGAACATCGCGGGCGAGAGCAACGCTTCCGTGGAGATCAGTGCGACGCCAACCGAGGGTATCGGCCCGCCGCCCGGCGAGGGCACTGTCATTATCGCCGATGCGTTCGGCGGCAGCAACGACTCCAGTTTGGACGGTCGCACGCCGGACGACACCAATCTGCCCGGTCGGACATGGCAGCAGAACGGCGGGTATTTCGGTCGCTCGGACATTCAGAGCGACACGATGAACGTCAGGAGCATGGACGGGCAGGCCTATGACATTTCCTCTAACGAGGGGTACGCCAAGCCGACGGTAATGACCGTCCGAGTGGATCTCAAACCCGGTTCTCTCAACCGCATGGGATTGGGCGTGGGCTTCACGGAAGGAATCAACACATGGAACTCGACCTATACCTTCAGCGGCCTGTCAGTGGATCAGGACGGGACGGTGAAGCAGTGGAACGGGGTTGCCGGGGACCCGCAAAGCGCCATCAGGCAGGTCGCATGGTCCGGGGCCGGCGGCGCGGCCTTCTCACCGAACGACTGGCACACTCTCACCTACACGATCAACACATTCACCGGCAGGATTTCCGATGTCAGCCTCTCGGGCAGCAATGCCAACTACGCGCCGCTTTGCGCGATTTACAACGACGGCCTCATCGAAGCCAGGGTCAACTATCTAACCGTCATGGGCGACGCCCAGTCCGGCAACGGCAACGGCAACATCGACAACCTGATGCTCTTTGCGCCCTCCATAACCCAGAGCGCGGACCCGTTCGCGGACTGGATCGCCGGTTTCGACTTTTCGGCCTTCACAGATCCGGACCTCACGCCGGAGGGCAACCCGGCCGGCGACGGAATCTCCAATCTGGTCAAATTCTCATATTGTCTCGACCCGACCGTCGCGGCGAACTTCGCCAACGGACTGACCCGTGAGACCTGGGAAAACTTTTCCGGTGCCACGGTGGCCGATCTAACCGGCAACCGCCGTTTCCATCTCGGTCCCGACGACCGCGACCTGGTGGCCGGCGTCAATGACAACTGCATGGTCGAGAACCGCGCCTCCCGCTACCGTGGTTTCCTCACCGCCCCGGTCACCGGCACCTATCAATTCTGGATTTCCAGCCAATACGAGGCTGAACTCTGGCTCGCCGACGGCACCATCAGGAAAGCCGTCAACGCCCAGACCGTGGGACTGACCAACCGTTACGGCAAACAGCGCATCGCCTTCATCCATGACCCTAACAACACAGTTGGGAGTCAGGAGTTTGACAAACAATCATCCCAGCGCAGCCGCCCCGTCCGACTTGTGGCCGGCCAGAAATACTACTTCGAGGTTCTCCAAAAGCAGGGACAATGGCCGGGGCATGTTTCGGTCGCCTGGCAAAAACCCGGTTCCCCCCGCGAAATCATTCCCGCCGCCGCCTTCAACGGTGATTTCACCCAGGCCGATGACCTTGATGACGATGCGTTGCCCTCGGCATGGGAAATCGCGAATTCGCCGCTGGACCCGACCGACAACGGACTCTATAACCCGAACGATGGGCAGCACGGTGATATAGACTTGGACGGCATCACAAACCTTGAGGAATACCAGCTCGGCTCAGACCCGAATCACGACGATTCGGCTAACAATATTTCCGCTGTTGCCACGCCCCTCGACCCGCAGGCATACGCCAGCGCCACCGGCTATTGGGTCCGCGACGACTCCGGTTCGCTCACCGCGGAGCAGCGGCGCGGCGAGATCTCCTACACGTTCACCGTGGGCAGCGGCGCGGCCGGCGCCTATGAAATCGTGCTCACAGGCGGAGCCGCAGGCGTTGTCCGCCCGACCGAAAATCTTCCGCTGGTCTTTTCCATCAACGGCAGCCGCGTCGGCTCCGCATCCCTAACCAGCCTCGACGGCGGCACCGACACGGCCACTGTCATCACTCCATGGCTCGTTGCTGGCACCCACACCCTGACCATCCTCAATGACAATTACCGCGCCGATCTGCGCCTGCGCATTGACTCACTAACGGTCCGCAGCCTCGGCGGCTCGGATGTCAACGGCAACGGACGCCCCGATTGGCTTGAACTTCGCCTTGCCGCGGACAACCGCCTGACCCGCGTGGCAGCCACCTCGCTGACATCCCCGCTCTGCATCGAGGGGATGGCCGGTCCGGGCGTTGATGACCCAAACACAACAGCCGGTCCGGTTCCCGGACTGAGTCTCTCGGCGGACAATGTCGCGCTGGTGCCAGTGCCTTCCGTGGATTCCTCGTTTTACGCCGATGTGCCGCTCTCGGAAAGTTCCACGGTCACGCTGAGCGCCTCCTTCCAATCCGGCGCCCTAACCGAAACCCGCGAGATCGCATGGGTTGCCACCAATCTTTTCGAGCACGAGACGCTGCACATCCGCAAGGGAGATTCGCTCCGCCTTGACGCGTGGACCGGCCAGTCCCCGTCCGGCACTTTCACGGTCACCGCCAACGATACGCTTCTGGCGGACGGACAGGCCAACACCACCCACACCTCGGGCGAGCCGTTCACCGCCACCTTCGACACTGCCGGTTCCTACACGCTTGTTGCCACCTGTGACGGCACGACCACCCACACTGTCACCCTCAACGTCCATTCCGCCAATTTTGGCCCGGCCCTCGGCGTCCGCGCCTATTACCCGCGCAACTGGACTCCGGAAAATGTCAGCGCCGCCCTCGCCGTCGAGCCGGATTCCTGCCTCGCGTGGCAGGAAACCACCGCCGAAGCAAGCCCCCGCAGTTTCCAGGTCACCGCATTCGAGGCCGGCCAGCGCCAGATTCTCGCCCGCATCCCGGCCGATGCCGTGGGAGCCCCTTCGGCCATCGTCGCCCGCGGTTCCATCAACGGCTTCTACCTCGCCTACATTGATGAAACCTTCGACGCGCAAGTCATCCATGTGTTCCCCGACGGCACCCGCCTCATGAAAGGCTCCCTTGTTGCCGTCGGTCTGCCGCAGGACATCGCCATCTGCGTCCACTCCATTTTCCAAGGCACTGTTTTCATCAATGGCTCCGATAGTCTCTGGCTCACTGCCGCGGACTTCGACCAGAACGGCATCGCCACCATCTATTTCGAACAGGCAGGCAACGTCTCCTCGGGGATGTGCACTCAGGTGAGCCTGTACGCCATCATCCCATCCGCTCAAAACTGACCGTCCATTTTCGAACATCCGGAATTTTCGCCCGCCTGCCCGCACAATCACGCATTCTCTTTCCAACAGCCCAACCACTATGCCCCTCCGTCCGCTCCGCCGCATCGCCGCCCTGGCCATCTTGTTCCTCCCCCAAGTCCTTTCCGGTCAGGGAACCTCCACCGCCCCCACCGGCACCAACTTGGAACAATCCGCCGCCTCCACCCAGCCCGTCAACACCACTCCCAAGGATTGCTGCGGGTGCGTGAAGATCATGTTGTATGACACTGTTGATCAAAAGCGGGCCGGGCGGCCAAGCGAACCCATCATCACCGCGGACCAAAATGGTGACTACCCAATTAATTTTGAGGTTTACACTTCCTGCGCTGAAGTTGAAATCACATCGGTGTCGATCCGCCCGTTCGATCCCAAAATGAACCGTGCCGGCCGCCCGGTTAAGAACTTCGTGAAAAACACCAAACTGGCCGAGCTCATCTCCGGCAAAGATATACTTGATGCCGGCACGAATGATTGGGAAATCGTCGTTGAATGTAAAGGGTCAGGTGGAACTTCCGCCTCAGGGGGTAGCTGCACGCGCAAGTTCACTCTTGGCGGTTGCAAGTGCAAGCCTTGCGAAGCCACAGGAGAGCCCACAGTCACCAGCGGCAGTCCAGCCTGCAACATCCCGCTCGGGTCATCCAACGCGGGTGACACCAGCGGCAGCCTTTACTTCGATTCCTCGGAATTCTCCAATCCCGGCCCGGCAGGACTTTTCGCGTTCGTCCCGCCATCGTTCACCATCAACAGCAGCAACAACGTCATTACCTCGGTCGTTTCGCCAACAACCACGCTTGAGGTAACACCGGCACCCACGACCTTCGATCCCAATGCCTTCACCATTACCCACAAGCATACCGGCACCGGCACCGCCTTCCGCCTCACAACCATAGCAATGGTCCAGGAGGATGGCACCTGGCTGCGCGTTGACAGCACCTTCTCCGGCAGCACTTTCCGCCACCAACAAAGCAAGACCCACACCAATGAATCCGACACTTACACGCTCCAATCCGGGCCGGTCACCAATGGATCGTTCTCCGTCATGCGCGTGGAAACCTTCGTGGTCACCATCCCCCAGCTAGGCACCGAAATTCACCGCACAAGTATCCAAGAGGAGGGTGTCACGGTTTCCGACATCGAAACCACATGGCAAAACTACGCGTGGGGCTGGGAAAAAACCTCTGAGACCATTGATCCCGCCAATGCCAATCTCACGTCCACCTGGTCCTATTACCAACCCGGTGAATTGACCGGCCCCAACGCATCGACCGAGGGTTACGGGCGGCTTCACGCCCATGCCCGCCACGACGGCTATCAGGAAACCCACACCTACTGGCTCAACAACCACCAAGTCATCAAGCCCTTCGCTAACAACGCGCAGGGTCTTACCCTTTCCGAACAATGGAATCCGTCATCCAACACTCTAACGACAGTCCAAACCGTTGGCGGCAATACCCTCTCACGCGAGACACGGAAAATCACTAAGAATGGGCAAGCTCGCACCATCGAGGAAACCACATTCGCCTCCAACGGGTCGTCCCTGGTATCAACCACCGTGCTCATGCCCTTCGGTGAGGATTTTGGTGGCCAACCAGCCTCCATCGCCCACCCCGACGGCACCACCTCCACCTACGCCTACGCCACACCCCGACCGAATGGCGGGAAAACCATTACTGTCAGAAACGGCATTCTCAATGGGACTACTGTCACACAAGGCACCGCCACAACCACAACCTACAACGCCCACGGCACCCCCATCCTCGGCACGACAACGCTCACCGGGGCTAACAACAGCATCACGACCGACTCCTATGAAGTCACCGCCCAGGACGGTTTCGGTCGCGCACTAACAACCAGCCACTTCCCCGGCACTGCCAACGCATACACCACCGCTGCCACCTACAATTGCTGTGGTCTGGCGTCCTCCACGGATATGCATGGCGTCACCACTGACTACGCTTATGACGGACTCCATCGCCAAACCCAAGCGACCACCAACGGGGTCACCACGGCGACCATCTACAACGGCCTAACGAAAACCACTACACGCAACGGGCTGGAGGTGGCCAAGTCGGTCCGCAAAAACCTCGCTGGCACCAGCACCACTTCCAAATCACCAGATCCATCCAGCACAGCCGACGAAGTCCTCACCGACACCGACACCGACACTACGTTCGCCAACGGTCTGACTACAAAGACTATCACCGTCGGATCTAACACTCTAACCACAGTCACCTATCCCGACGGCCGTGCCGCCTCCATCACTGGTACTCTCCAGCCTAACATGACATACAGTTATAATGTAAACAACATCGGCTTAATCACCAATGTTTCCTATCTTGCCAACGAATTGGAAGTCACCATTACCCAAACCGACTGGGCCGGACGCACCGTCAGCACGCAGAAGGGTTCCATCACTAACACATACGCCTACTATGACAACACCGCCGCCGTCGGGTCCCGCGGAAAGCTCAAATCCGTCACCGACGCGGATGGCGTCAAGACTCTTTATGGCTACAACGCCATCGGCGAGCGTGTCGTCACCGCCCTTAAACGCAACGCCACCGCAACGATAGACTACGGCACCGACCAAATCACCCGCACCGAAACGGTGCCCGCCACCCGTACCGATTCAACCGAAGTTCTACGCACCAGAACCACTGTCTGGCAGGACGGTGCTGGCGAAAATGACGGCACTCCCGTTTCCTATCAGGACCGCACGGCCTCCGGTCTCGACACATGGTCCTGGCAAATCGGAGCGGGAGAAACCCACACTGTTTCCACCATCGGCCTTGGTCGCACCGCGACCACCACCCGCCCCGACGGCACCTCCTCCGTAACAACCTATGCCGACGGGTTCCCGTACACTACCGAACATTACGCATCCGGCGGCGGTGATCCTATCACCTCCTCCACCTATGGTCGCGACGGCTATAATCGCCCCATCACCGTCACCGATTCCCGCACCGGCACCACCACCACCGCCTACATTTCTGCCACCTGCGACGCGGTGAAATCCGTCACCGACCCCGGCGGTCGCACCACTTCATATACCTATGATTGTCGCGGCAACCGCACCGCAGTCACCCACCCCGACAACTCCGTCACCCGCACAACCTATCTGCCAGACGGCCATATCGAAGCCACCTGGGGCTCTCTAACATATTCAGTTGTCTACTCATACGATTACGCCGGGCGCATGTTTACCCTCCGCACCCAGCCCACCTTCGTCAACGACATCCCCGTCAACACCGGCGGCTCCCTAACCACTTGGAACTATTCCCCCACCACAGGCCTCCTTCAGTCCAAGCTCGACAACAGTTCAAACGGCCCCACCTATACCTACACCAGCGCAGGCAGGCTCAAAACACGCACCTGGGCTCGCGGCGACATCACCCGGTACGATTACGACCACGGCTACCGCACCTTTATCCGTTACTTCGCCGACACCACTCTCGCAGCGGCGCTGTCCGCAACCTCGGGCAACCACGCCACGACTCCTGATGTAGCCATCACCTATGATTCCCTGGGCCGCCAACATCAAGTCTCCAACAGCCTCGCCACCTCCGTCTTCACCTATGCCGCCGACTTGGGAGTGGACACCGAAACCATCACCTACACCCTTCCCAACCAAGACGCCTTCACCCGCGTGCTTGACCGCGCCGACCGCTCGCTCGGCCGCGACATGGGATTCACCCTCGGCATCGTGGCAGACACGGACTCCGAACAGACCGTCTCCTACGGATATTCCGCCACCACAGGTCTGATCGAGGAGATTTCCAGCGGCCCCGATGTTTTCACCTACGGCTATACGTACACCCAGACTGCCGCGGACCCTCAAGCGGACCCGCCTGTGCCTGCGGGTGCCCGTGTCGGTGCCACCTCGGGCACCAGCCTCAAGCGGGACATCATGCCCTACACCATCACCAAGACCAAGAGCGGTTCCCCAACCCTCCGAACCACCCGCACCTACGAGGCTGCCCGTGATGTGCTGGCGTCGATTCAAAACAAGGTCGACACCACGGCGGTTTCGGTCTATGATTATTCAATCGTGAATGGAGGAGTCAACAATCTGGGCCAGCGCGGCGGGGTGAGGACCACCTTCAACCTCGGCGGTCCTGCCTCCAATCCGGGCGACACCTCATGGGGATATGACTCGCTCGGCCAGCTCGTATCAGCCGCCACCCCAGTCACCGATGCCGACCGCGCGTACCGATACGACACCATCGGCAACCGGTTGTTCACGGAGAATAAAGCGGCACAGATTCCGGCCACCCCTGGCTTGAACTCCACCGCCTACACTCCCGATGCGCTCAACCAATATGACTCGATCACCCCGTATGACGCTAACGGGAATGCGGGAACGTCCGTCGTCCCCGTCTTCGATGACGATGGCAACATGACCAACGGCCCGCTGCCTGTCTCGCCCGGAGCCAACTGCACTCTCGTTTGGGACGCGGAGAACCGCCTGATCGAGGCGAAGGCTAATTCCACCACAACCATCGAGCGCAACTATTACGACGCCAAGGCCCGCCGCATCGCGACTGCCGCCGGGGGTGTCACCACCCTCTTCATCTATGATGGCTTCAACTGCATCGCGGAATACACCCGCGAGGCAACGGGCACGCCCGCCCTTTCCAAAACCCGCCTCTGGGGGCTGGACCTCTCGGGATCGATGCAGGGCGCGGGCGGCGTGGGCGGGCTCCTGGCCGAAACCCACGGCGCGGACACGTTCTATCCAACCTTCGACGGCAACGGAAATGTTAGCGAATATCTAACCGGAGCCGGCGGGGTCGCCGCCCACTTCGAGTATGACCCCTTCGGCAACACCCTGGTCGTGAGCGAAGCGAGCGCCGGCCTCGCCGCCACCTTCGCCTACCGCTTCAGCACGAAACCGCTGGATTTTCTAACTGGACTCTATTATTACGGGTACAGGTTCTATGACCCGCTGACGGGCCGCTGGCCATCGAGAGACCCGGTTGAAGAAGAAGGCGGAGTGAATCTGTATGGGTTTGTCCGTAATGATGGAGTCGATCAATGGGATTATCTCGGTCGGAATCCTCTT
>CAIKDP010000262.1 GCA_903826205.1 Akkermansiaceae bacterium | reverse complement strand
GCCGAGTATTCGTGCCCTTGCACCACGGGGTAGGGTGTTGCCGGGTGTTCGCCGTGGAAGACATGGATGTCCGACCCGCACACACCGATGCGCTGGATTTTGAGCAGAACTTCGTTAGGTCCCAATTTTCCGGGGGCCTCGACATCACGATATTCGATGATGCCGGGCGAGGTCATGATGGCTTGTTTCATAATATTCAATGGGGTGCGTTGACCGTGGTTTCCTGCCAGACTTGATGGTGATTCTGGAACGACTGCTTGAACTTGGCATAGGCGGCTCTCGTCTCAAACACCTGGCTGTCATCCCACAGCACCCGCCAATCCCCCAGGGCTTCCGGCCACAGGAACACCTGGCCCCAGATGAGCCGGTTGTTGGCGTCAATCCCGGGATGTTCGGGCGTATCGTCGCCCGAGATCGCCAGCATTTGCGAGGGTGTTAGAAAATCCTTGGTGGCGGCGCTGAGGTTGTCCACGATCCAGTCGGTGCGCGTCGCCATGGCCACATAGCCGCCGGATTTGTTTTCGCGTTGATAGGCCCAGTTGAGGCAGACCTTGGCGGGGGACACGGCGTTTTGCGCGGCGATCGACTGGATGAGAGGATCGGTCATATCGGCGCGGTGTTCCTTGAAGCGGTCGCGTCCGGGCCGGTTGGGCGAGCCGAGCGACATATAGCCGGTGCACACGATGCCCTGGCTTTCCATGTAGCGGCGCAGCCCGGTCTGTTGGAACAGCGGATGCATCTCCATCTGATTGACCACCGGTCTCGAAAAACTGTCAGTGTCGCGCAGCAGCAATTTCAAATCCGCTGCGGTGTGGTTGGAGGTGCCGATGTCCACGATCTTGCCGGCCTTTTTCAGCCGCACGATCTGACCCCATGTTTCCATGAAACAGTCATGAATATAGGGGACCGCGTCGGAATTGCGGTGGTCGCCGGCGCAGCCGGGGGTGTGCACGTTGGGCCAGGGCCAGTGGTTGAGATACATGTCCACCTTTTCCACGCCCAGCGCGCGCAGGGTATGATTGAGGGCCGGTTCCACGTCCTGCTTGCTCATGTGCCCATTCCACAGCTTGGCGGTAATGAACAATTCGTCGCGCGAGGCAATGTAGCCTTTGGCTATCGCCTCGCGGATCGCCTCGCCGACCACCTCTTCATTCTCGTAGGCCCGCGCCGTGTCGATATGCCGCCAGCCGACCCGGATCGCCTCCACCGTCGCGTCCTTCATGTAGTCCTGTGCCCAGTCGGAATGGAACGTGCCAAACGCGGCCACCGGCATCACTGCTCCGCCGGCAAGAGTGACCTTGTGCACGGCAGCGGGGTCGATACCTTGGACCTTGGGGTCGAAGTTCACCATCTCTGAGGAAACGTTAGGGGGTATCATAAATAGTCCTTTCTTGAAGAAGTTGGCCGGCCTTCGGGAGGGCCCGCGCCGCGCGGCAAGCATAGCCATCCGCCCCGCGTTGCCAAGGAATTCTTTGGTGAAGAGATTGCTTGATGTTGTGGAATGGGTGGTTATTCTCCATGGCAAGCATTTTTCCATGAACCGCGGGTCTAATTATTTTCCCTCGAAAGTCACCGTTTGGGGTGTGGTGGCGGCAGGGCTTGTCGCCACCGCCTGCGGTCTGGTGACCGTGGCGGGATGGATCATGGGCCGGGCGCTGTGGCACGCGCAACCCTGGCAAGTGACCGTCCTGGCCAGCGCTTTGCTGCTTTGCGCGGCAGCCAGTATGGGATTGGTCTGGCGTCAGCAGCGCGTCCGCTTTTATAAGGAGAGAGGAGTGGCGGCGGAGGCGGCGCTACAGATGGAAAAGCTCAACCTCAACGCGATTTTTGAATCCTCGCCGGTCGCCATGTTGATCCTCGACGATGCGACCAACATCGTCCACTTCAACACGGCGGCCTTGGCCCTGACCGGGAGCGACGCCTCGGACGTTCTGCATCACCGACCCGGCAACGCCTTGAACTGTGTTCACTGTGCGGTGGATTCTCGCGGCTGTGGCTACTCGAAGAGATGTCCGCTTTGCCCGTTGCGCAACGGCGTTGAATCGTTGATTGCGAACGGCGGTTCGATGCACGGAGCCGAATTGATGATGGAGCTGATGCGGAACGGAGAGCCCCAGAAGGTTTGGTTGAGAGTCGGTGCCGAAACCGTCCTGCTCCACGGCCGCCGCCATGTGTGCGTCGCCATGGAGGATATCACCGAGCGTACGCAGACGATGGAGACACTCGGGGAAAGTGAACGCCGGCTGGCCACGCTGATGGCGAATTTGCCCGGCATGGCCTACCGTTGCGAAAATCTTCCCGACTGGCCCATGATCTTTGTCAGCGAAGGTTGTTCCGACCTGACCGGGTGGTCGCCGACGGATTTGATGCAGAACCGGCCGGCCTATGGCGAACTCATCGTGCCGGCGGATCGCGAGCAGGTTTGGGATGCCGTCCAAGCGTCGCACGAAACGCGCGAGCCTTTTGAGTTGACCTATCAAATCCAGACCGCCGATGGCCGGATCAAGTGGGTTTGGGAACGCGGGAGAGGGGTCTTTGGCAAGGACGGCGCCTTGCTGTTCCTCGAGGGATTAATTGCCGACATCACCGAGCG
>CAIKDP010000261.1 GCA_903826205.1 Akkermansiaceae bacterium | reverse complement strand
TTGTCGGCCAGTTCACCGCCAGCAAGCCCAAGAGCCTCAATCTCCGGCTCACTCTCAAGCGCCAGAAGGATGCCCAGTGCGTGGCCCATCCCTCGGCTAACAATTCGATCGTGCTGCGTGGCCAGATCGACTGCAAGGATGCCAAGGGTGAACAACGCGGCCTGCGCTTTGCCGCGGAGGTGATGGCGATAGCCAGGGGCGGCAAGGTCACCAACGACAACGGCATCCTCACCGTCAGCGACGCCGACAGCGTCACGTTGCTCGTCGACGGCGAGACGAGCTACCGTGGCGGCGACCCCGAACAACTTTGCGACGCCGATCTAACCAAAGCGGCGGCCGCTGACTACGATTCCCTGAAGGCGGCGGCCTATACCGATTACAGGAAACTTGCCGGTCGCGTGGCGATCGACCTCGGGTCGGCCGGCGCGGATGTGGAAGCCCTGCCCACCAACGAGCGTCTCGGCCGCATCAAACAGGGGAAAGCCGATCCCGGCCTGGTCGCCACCTATTTCCAATACGGGCGCTACCTGCTCATCAGCAGTTCCCGTCCCGGCGGGTTGCCCGCCAATTTGCAGGGCCTCTGGGCGTGGCAGATGAATCCGCCGTGGAATGCCGATTTCCACACCAACATCAACGTCCAGATGAATTACTGGCCCGCGGAAATCACCAATCTCAGCGAGTGCCACCTGCCGTTGTTCGATCTGATGGACGGACTGGTCAAACCCGGCGGCCGTGTCGCACAGGTCAATTATGGCGCCCGCGGCTGGGTGGTCCATCATCTAACCGACCCATGGGGGTTCGCGGCGCCCGCCGACGGTCTGCAAGGGATCTGGCCGGTGGGCTCGGCATGGTTGGCGGAGCATCCGTTCGAGCACTATCAATTCACGGGCGACAAGGAGTTTCTGGCCAAGCGCGGCTGGCCGTTGATGAAAGGCGCGGCCCGTTTCCTGCTCGATTTCATGGTGGAAGCGCCGACGGGCACCCCGGTGGCCGGTAAGCTGGTGACCAACCCGTCCTACTCGCCGGAAAACACCTTCTTCATGCCGGACGGCAAAACCCATGCCGTGTTCACCTATGGCGCCACCATGGACATCATGATCGCCCATGAACTTCTAACCAACTGCATCCTCGCCAGCAAGATCCTCAACACCGACGCCGAGTTCCGCAAGGAATGCGAGGCCGCCCTTGCCAAACTGGCGCCCGTCCGCATCAGCCCGGACACCGGCCGCATCCTGGAATGGATAGACGACTACAAGGAATGCGAGCCGAACCACCGGCACACCTCGCATTTGTATGGCCTGCATCCCGCCAGCATGATCACCACCGCAACCCCGGAGTTGTTCGAGGCGGCCCGCAAAGTCTTGCTAGGTCGTGGTGACGGCGGCACCGGGTGGAGCCTGGCCTGGAAAATCAACATGTGGACGCGCCTCCACGACGGCGACCACGCCTTCATCCTGCTGACCAATCTGCTCAAGAACAAAACTCTGCCCAACCTGTTTGATGATCACGCGCCATTCCAGATTGACGGAAATTTCGGTGCCACCGCCGCCATCGCTGAAATGCTATTGCAGAGCCAGATTCGGGACGCCACGGGTGCCTTTGTGTTGCAACTTCTGCCCGCCCTGCCCAAGGTCTGGCCGACGGGATCCGTCAAAGGCCTCTGCGCCCGTGGCGGCTTTGTGGTGGACCTCTCGTGGAAAGACAGCCAGCTCACCGAGGTCCGCATCGTTTCCAAGCTCGGCGGCCCGCTCAAGTTGCAGGCCGGCTCCCACATCGCCACGATCAAAACGGAACCTGACCAGGTTCTTACCCTCGACGGCACGTTCAAGGCCCGTTAGATGCACCCCGCCCCGCGCCCTGCTCTCTTCCCCAATAACTCATAACAGATAACATATAACTGTTACCTCCCCCATGCTCACCATCGCCGGCCGCCAGTTCCGTTCCCGTTTGTTCCTGGGCACGGGCAAGTTCTCCTCCAATGAGGCGATGCGCGACGCCCTGGCGGCCAGCGGCGCGGAGATTGTGACGGTCGCCCTGCGCCGCGCCGACCTCAGTGGCCGGCGCGACCCGTACGCCAACATCCTCGAGTTCATCGATGCGGAACGCTATCTGATTCTGCCTAACACCAGCGGCGCGATGAATGCCGCGGAAGCCGTCCGTCTCGCCCGCCTCGCCGCCGCCGCCGGCTTGCCCAAATGGGTGAAGCTGGAAATTCACCCGGATCCCACCTATCTGCTGCCCGACCCGATAGAGACGCTCAAGGCCGCGGAAATCCTCGTCAATGAGGGGTTTGTCGTTCTGCCCTATATCAACGCCGATCCGGTCCTGGCCAAGCGCTTGCAAGACGTCGGCACCGCCACCGTCATGCCGCTGGGCGCGCCCATCGGCTCCAATCGCGGCCTTGCCACCCGGGATCAACTCCGCATCATCATCGAGCAAGCCACCGTGCCGGTCATCGTGGATGCCGGTCTGGGGGCCCCCAGTCATGCCGCGGAGGCCATGGAACTCGGTGCCGATGCCGTGCTCATCAACACCGCCATCGCCATCGCCAGCGATCCCTCGCGCATGGCCGTCGCTTTCAAACTCGCCGTCCAGGCCGGGCGCGACGCCTTTGAGTTAGGACTTCCGGATGCCACCGCCCACGCCAACGCCACCAGTCCCCTCACCGGGTTTCTCGGATGAGCCGTTCCACGGATCAGCCAGGCTCCAAAACCCGTCCGGTCAGTCTCGCCGTCTGGATGACGGCGAGCGTGGCGGTGTTTGTTTTGTTAGGATCGCTGTCCTTGGTGTTGGCCTTCGAGCGGCACCTCGACCGCGAGGAACGGCGGGCCTTCGAAGGGTTGGCGCGGGTCAATGCCGGGTTTCTCGACCGCACGCGGCTCCCGCATAGCGCGACGATGGCCGCCCAACTTGGTGAAATCATCGGCGCGCGCGTGTTTTTCTGGCAGCCCGCGACCCGTGAAATCGTCGGCAAGGCCGGCGACACGATGCCTGACGCCGTGTTGCAAATGGACTGCGACGGCAAGGTCAAGGTGATGCCGGACGGCGCATGGATGGTGGGTTTGTTAGGACGCGACGGCACGCGGGTGGTTTTCCTGCGCACGGCAGCGGAACGCGTGCTGGCGATGGACCGTGCGGACACCTGGCTGGCGTTGGCGGTGTTTTGGCTGCTGTCATTGGCGCTTGGCTGGTGGCTGGCACGGCGGGTGACGCGGCCCTTGCGCAGCCTCGCGGAGTCGCTGCCGCTGGTGGGCACCGAGCACGCACTGCCCAGGTTGCCGGTCGCACGCGGCGACGAAATCGGCCAGTTGGCACAAACCCTCACCCGCACCCACGACAGCCTGCGCCATGAGCGCGAACGGCGGCGGGCCGCGGAACGGCATGCCTTGTTAGGCAGGATGGCCACCAGCCTGGCCCACGAGGTGCGCAATCCGGTGGCGGCGATCCGGTTGCACGCGCAATTGTTGGAAACGGCGGGACCGGCAGAGGCGGCTATTTCGCGGCAGCTCATCGAGAGCGAGGCGGAGCGCATCGAGGGCTTGGTGGGGCAGTGGATGAATCACGCCAAACCCGCGCCGCCGATGCTGGCGGAGATGGATCTGGTTGGTGCGGTGCGGCAGGCGTTGCGTTTGATGGAACCGCAGGCGCGCCATGCCGGCGTGACCATCGAGGATGCCGTTGCACAGGAAAGGGCGCCGGTGCCGATCTTGGCGGACCGCCACCGGGTGCAGCAGGTGTTAGGCAACCTGTTGCTCAACGCGGTGCAGGCGATGCCGTGCGGCGGGCGGGTGAGCGTGCGCGTGGAGGATGCCGGACCGCAAGTGGCGGTGCTCGTCGAGGATGAGGGTGCGGGTTTCAGCGCATCGGCGCTCGGCAGGCTGGGCGAGCCGTTCTACTCCGAGAAGGAAGGCGGCATGGGCCTGGGCTTGGCGGTGGCAAAGGACATTTGCGAGGCGCATGGCGGCACGCTGGCCGTCGACAACCTCGCGGGAGGTGGCGCCCGGGTGCGCGCCTCATTAGCCAAAACCCCTCCTCTCCTGCCTAACGAAAAATTGCCGGATCCCTCCATCCCATGACCGCCCGCCCGATTCTCCTCATTGAAGACGAACACGCCCTTGGCACCGCTTTGTCGTTCCTCGTGCGACGCATGGGGCACCTGCCCACATTGGTGGCATCGGGTGCCGCCGGCTTGGCGGCATTCATGAGCGGGGACTTTGCGGCCGTGGTGCTGGATATCGGGTTGCCGGACATGAGTGGATTGATAGTGTTAGAAAAGATGCGGCAGCGTGGCGGGGCCGTGCCGGTATTGGTCATCACCGCGCACGCCACATTGGATCATGCCATCCACGCCCAGAAAAGCGGTGCCACCGCCTATCTGACAAAACCGCTGGAATTGCGCCAGTTCGAGCAAACCCTGGGCGCGATGCTGACGACCGGTCTGCCACTGGCGGCCGTGGCGACGTGTGCCCCGGAAGCCCGGGTGGCAACCTTGATCGGCTCCGCTCCATGCCTGCGGGACGCCTTTATCGGCATCGCCCGCGCCTGCGCCGGCGATGTGCCGGCCTTGATCACCGGCCCGAGCGGCTCGGGGAAAAGCCTGACAACAACCGTGATCCATGCCCACAGCCCCCGGGCGAGCCAAGCGTTGGTGGTCCTCGCATGCTCAAGTCTGGAATGCGCTGCGGATTTCGAACAGTACAGGAGTGGCACAATTGTGTTAGAAGAGGTGACCGGGTTGGCGACCGACCTGCAAATGCGTATGGCGGTATGGCTGGCGAGCGCGCCAGGGGAGCGACCGCGGGTGCTGGCGACCACCACCAATGATCCCCGCGAGGCGGTGCGTGATGGCGGCTTGCGCGAGGACCTGTATTACGCTCTAACCACCCTGACGATTCCGCTGCCGCCGTTGCGCGAGCGCAGCGGCGACATTCCGGCACTCGGCGCGTTTTTCGTTGGCATGCGCGGCGAGGCTCCCGCGCCCCAACTCACGCCGCCGGTGCTGGCGGCCTTGCAGGCTTATCCGTGGCCAGGCAATGTCCGTGAGTTGCGGCATGTTCTGGACTATGCCGTGACCCTCAGCGGCGGCGGGCCGGTCTTCCTGAACCACTTGCCGGCGCATGTCGCTGCGACCGCCGGCCATGGCGATGCCGTCCCGGCTCCCGGCGAGCTGGAGGCGGCCCTCGGCCGTTGGCTGGATGCCGAGTTGGGCCAGCCCGAAGGCGGGCGCCCCGATTATGATACGATGTTAGAGCGGGTCGAGGGCGTGATGCTGCGATATCTGTTAGAAAAACACGAGAACAAGCCGACCCATCTGGCCGCCGCCCTGCGCATGCACCGCGCGACTCTGCGTCAGAAACTGCGCCGCGCCGGCTTGCAGAGGGGCGAGGAGTGATACGGTCCGGGACAATAACTGGCCATCCAACACCAGTCGGTGGGCAAATCCTGTCCATTGACGCGCATTGACGGCGAGCTGAGGATAGAGTGACTGTGGTCAGGTGTGAACGCACATCGGCTTTATCCATCAACCTTCCATGAACCTTCCATGAACAAGACCCTTTCATTCCTCCTGCTTTCCGGACTTGTCCCCTTGCACGCCCAGAACCTGCTGGATCCCCTGGTGGTGACTGCAGAGCGGGTGGCGAGTCCGCTGAGTGAAACGGCCTATTCCGCCAGCATTCTGGATGCGGATTTCATGCGCGACAACAGCCGCCGTTCGCTTCCGGATGCGCTGCAATACACGCCCGGCGTGCTGGTCCAAAAGACCGCCTACGGCCAAGGGTCGCCGTTTATCCGCGGATTCACCGGGCGGCAGAATTTGTTGTTAGTTGATGGCGTGCGCATCAACAATTCGACCTTTCGCAGCGGACCTGTTCAATATTGGAACACCATCGATCCGCTAGCCGTCGACCACCTCGAATTGATCAAAAGCCAGGGGTCCGTACTGTATGGCTCGGACGCCATCGGTGGCACACTCAATGCCTTTGGCAAGGCCTCGAAGTTTCGCGAGCAAACCGCGGGCCAAACCTATCTTGGCGGCGCGGCGTCCTACGAGTTCCGCAGCAATGGCCAAGGCAGTCATATCGGCCGCCTCGAAACCGACACCGGCATTGGCGGCAAGTTCGGCATTCTGCTAGGCGTGTCGGCCAAGGACTACGGGGATATCAAGGACTCCGCGCTGGGGCGCATGCGCAACACCGGCTATCCCGAGCAAGACCTCGATGTGCGCCTCGATTGGGCGCTCACCCCCGAGTCGACGCTGACCCTGGCGCATTACCAAGTGGATCAGGACGATGTCTCCCGCTGGCACCGGACGCTCAACAATCACGGATGGTTTGAGGACGGGCACGTGGTCGCGCCGGGGAAATGGACGGCCGACACTTTCAATCAGGAACACTCGCTCACCTATCTGCGGTATGCCGGCGAAAACCCGCGGGCGGATGCCGCCATCGGGCGGTGGAGCGCCACCCTGTCCTATCAAACGGTCGGTGATTCCGAATTTCAAAACCGGCTGCCCGACCCGGCGGCCGGCTCACGGCCGATCCGCGGCTCGTCGATTGATACGGAAACACTCGGAGTGGATCTCATGCTGGAATCCAAACTCGGGCCCGGCGCGCTGGTCTACGGGCTGGATTACTATCATGACAAGGTGGATTCCTCCGGCTACCAAACCAATTTGGCCAATACCAACCGCCGCGAAAGCCTGCCGATCGGCGATGACTCGGCGTATGATTTGCTAGGTGTCTATGCGCAATACATTTGGAAACCGCTGGAGCCGCTGGAAATCACCGGCGGTGGCCGCTACACCTACGCTCAGGCCACGGTGGGAAGATACTACAACAGCAGCAATGTCGAGCAACCCGGCCAGACCCAGGACTGGGATGCGGTGGTCGGCTCATTGCGCGCGCTCTATCACTTGACGCCGTGTTGGAGTCTCTACGGCGGGATGTCCCAGGCGTTCCGCGCGCCGAATTTGGATGACCTCTCGGGCAACGCCACCGCCCGGGCCGGCAACGATTCGCTGGGCTCCGCCACCATTGATCCGGAGAAATTCCTCACCTATGAACTCGGGGTGCGGCGGTCCACCGGGAATCTATCCGCGAGCCTGGCGGCTTTCTACACCGACGCCAAGGATCTGATTGTCGGCGTGCCTATCAGCAACGGCAGCAGCACCACGGTGGCCACCAATGCGAGCGCCGGTTATGTGTATGGGTTTGAGCTGGAAGGGGCGTGGCGCATCCATCCGCAGTGGACGCTGAGCGGCTTCGCCGCCTGGCAGGACGGACGCACCCAAACCCCCGCCTACATCTGTGGTCCGGTCCAGGACAAGCCTAACACCCGCAACCTGCCGCTCACCGGCTCGCTGGCCCTGCGCTGGACCTCGGCCTCGCAAAAATTCTGGGTGGAAGGACGCGTCATGGCTGCCGACACCGAGGACCGTATCACCGCCGCCGACCAAGCGGCCGACAACCAACGCATTCCCACTGGCGGGACTCCGGGATACGTCGTTGCCTCGCTGCGCGCCGGTTGGCAGGTCAATGAGCATCTCGATTTCACCGCCGGTCTTGAGAATCTAACCAACGAAGACTATCGCAGTCATGGCTCCGGCCAGAATGAGCCGGGACTCGGCGGCATCCTGGGGGCCAGAGTGAGATGGTGAACGGATTGATAGCCGAACCCAACCCCGATCCCAATCATGAAAACGACCACCGCCCTGCTCCTTCTCCTTAGCGTCGGCCTCAGTGACGCCGCCCCGGATACTTCCAACCGTTACCTGTCGCTGCAACAGGAAATGCGTCAAGCCATCGCCCGCGGCAACGCCTGGCTCAAGGAGCAACAGAAAGCCACCGGCCAGTGGGATGACGATGGGTTGCCCGCCCTCACCGCCCTGGCCCTCACCGCCGCCGCCCGCGATCCCAACCTCGACCGCAAGGCCGCCCTGCCCGCGCACCTCGAAAAAGGCTACACCTGGCTGCTGGCCCAACAAAAGGACGACGGTGGCATCTACAACCGCGGGCTGTCCGTTTATAACACGGCCACCTCACTCACCGCCCTCATGGCCGCCGGTCGCGCCGAC
>CAIKDP010000260.1 GCA_903826205.1 Akkermansiaceae bacterium | reverse complement strand
TGAAACTGATCCACAAACAGGGCGTTGCCATTTGTCGCAGCCGTTTGTTTCACGACGGCTGTAATCTTTTCGAGCGCGCGATTGCCCGTCGTGTCAATCGCCAGCTTGTCGTCGGGGTTCTCACACGCCTGAGGACTACACAAGGCCACCCGGATGCTGGCGGCCTTCGCCTGATCGGCGATGCCCTGCATCGCTTCCGTGAATGTCTTTATATCTCCCCCGGCATCGTTCATCCCGAAATCAACGGTCAATGCAGTCGCCGCGCACGGCAGGACATCGCGCTTGAAGCGGTTCTTACCGCCCGGTGCGCCGTCCCCGCCGATGCCCACATTAAAGAACCTCAACTCCCATGCGGGAAAGCGGGTGAGCGCCCAGGCCTCCACATAACTGCTATACATGTGTTGGGCGGTAATGCTGTCGCCCATCATCACGACTTTGTCGCGATCCTTGAGGAAGAACTCGGCAGCGGTGCAGGGCGATGCGGCAGCCAGCAGGGCCAACGCGGCAATTGTCGTGTTAGATGTCATTATGTTCATTATTTTGCTATTTCAATTCGCTGTTCAGCTTGTTCTTATCATCACCTTTGTCATATGTCTGTCTGTTAGATAGGCAATCACGGCAGTTCCGGTGTCACCTCGCGCAATTCACCATTCACCCGGACATGGACCTTGCGCTGCTTGTCGGGTGCCTTGTCGGCAACGATCCGGCAGGCGGTGAACGCGAGGTTCTTGCTTCGATCATTGATGCCGCTGCGGGCGAGAAGGGAAATGGTGGCGGCTTTCGCCAGTTCGGGCGTCTTGGTCACGCTGATCTGGCGGCCGGGATAAACGGCGAACAAATGCGAGGTGTGCCGGTGGATGTCCCCCGGTTCGTCGCGATCCGTCTGCCATTCCTGCAACTGCCCCCATTTGCCAATCTTGTTGGGCGCGAGGCGCGACTGGAGTCCGGAAATCGTCTTTTGATAAGCTGCATCCACCCCGAGTTCCCGGGCGGCGATGAGATAGTCCTCGAACAGTTCCCAAATGAGTTGCTGATCGTGCATCACGCCATCCTCAGTCGGGCCGTGCTCGGGCGACCAGCCTTGCGGCACGACCAGCGAGCCGTCGGGCATGGCCTTGAGGCGATCCTCCCAGAGTTGGCAGATTTCCTTGAGCATCGGATAGCCGGTCTTGGTTAGAAACGCACGGTCGCGGGTGAACGCCCAATGGTCGAAGACATGGGTGGCATACCAGATGGTAAAATCGCCGAAGTTGCGGTAATTGCCGAACCCGTGGTCGCCGGTTTGGAAGTCGCCGTTCCAGTTGTTGTCACCGGACCAAAGGCTTTGCTCGTTGAACTGGACGACCTCCTTGATCACGCCGCCAAAGGACATTGCGCCGAGACGCCCGTTGCCGATAGGATAGCATTCTTGCGACCAATTTGTCGCCGGTTGATTGGCGAACAGGGTGTGGGTGGCGGATGGGGAAGCGGCAGCGGCGATGGGTGCCGCCGCTGGCAGCAGGGCAAGGCCCAGCAGGAATGATTTATGGGATAGATATGGCATAAGAGTTATGGTTTCATGTGTGCTTTGCGTCCACCTGCAAAACGATCACGGTATCCGTCGAGTCCCAGTTGACATCGGCTGGGAGTGATAGTTCGAGGGCGTCGGCCGACTGGCTGAGCTTGACGGGCTTGCCACCCAACAATAGCGCGGCCGCGCTGAAGCGCTGGCCGTTTTTCGGTGCTGGAAGGCGAACCGTTTGCCCGTCTTTGGGTGGGATGAGTACATGCACATACACGGTTTTGCCGTCGGCGGAGTCGGTGGCCACGATGTCCCATGGGAGATTATGGATTGGCTCGACGATGGTGCTGGGGCGGGTGTTGAGCAGCGACACCTTGCGCTCGCGCCAGAGCTTGCCGAAATCGGCCATGAGTTTCTTGACTTCGGGCGGATAGCCCAAGGCGTATGGCGTTAAAGCAAGGTGGATGCCGCCTTTTTGTTCGGGGCAACCGGCGCAGCGGGCGACCGCACGCAGGACTTCGTCCGCCGGAATTTTCACTTCGGTGCCCATTGCCCAGTCGCCCGTGGGCATGATGCAGCATTGGTTTTTTTCGCCGCGGTCGTGATAGCCGCTCTCTGCGGCCTGCCACGATTCGTCGAGCGACAGACCGTCCTTGACATAGGCGGGGCCGCTCTGCCAGATCACGGCGTCGGGGTTGCCGGCCCGCAAGGCCGTGGCCATGCGCTGGGCATTCTCGAAAAATTTCGGAGAATGATGGTCAATCCAATAACCGGAGACCCGCTCGCCGTAGCGCAGGCTCATTTCCTTGAACAAGGCGAGGATGAAATCATTCCATTTCGGGTTGGGCCACAAGCCGAGTTTGGGGCCGGGCAGGCCGTTGACTTCAGGTCCCCAGCCGAACAGCGCGCGCTCTTCCTTGGTTAGGTCGTGCTGGTCCACCGGATGAACGTAGAGACATAACGCGATGCCGCGCTTATTCAGTTCGTCGGCGAGGTTGCCGAGCATGTCGCGCTTGGCCTGGTGGGTGGGCATGCCGATGTCGCTCATGACCTTGCTGGGGCCCATCAGATACATCGCCGCATGAAAGGCGGTGATGGTCACATACTGGGCGCCCATGTCTTCAACCGCATCGGCAAAGGCCTTGACATCGAAGGCGGTGGCCTGCGCGTCCAAGTCCCAGAGTGCGGGATTCGGCTTGCCAAACGCGTAGGGAGTACTACGCGTATAGTGGACGAAGATCCCGAACTTCGCGTTCTTGATGAACTCGAGCCCAAGATCCTGCGGGCGGACGGCCCGGGCGGTGGCTGGCTTGGGAGTGGGAGACGTGGGCTCAGCGCCCAAGAGGGTTGTGGCAGTTATCAGCGCGGCGAGGCCGGCAATCAGGGTGTGTTTCATCTGGATGCTTTGGTTCATTTGTTTTACTTCCCATCCGCCTTGGTCACCCCCAGGTCGTGCAGGGCGTAGGCGGAGAAATGCACCGGAGTGGCGGGCACGCCTTGGGCGATCCAGCGCATGTTGAGCGTGCCAGTGGAGGCTTCCCAGGTGGCGGTGAGCAGCGCCGGGGTTTTCACGTCGCCGTTAGCCAATCGATGTTTGCCGCCCGCCACCTCAACCACCCCGTTGCGAGGCACGTTGCAAATGATTTGCAACCGATAGGTGTGACCGGTTGTTAGACCGCCGATCGTGAGGGTGGGCTTGATGCCGGTGGTGTCCGCCGGGGCTTGCAGCAGGGAATTGACGAGCTTTTTGTAACTGAGATCGGTTGGGGCGGGATAGTAGTCCAATACCCCCGAGCCCCCCCACGGGCCTGACAAAGCGGAGTCCCCGGCGGCATTGGCCGCTCCTTTGAAGGGCACGCCGTGAACCGTGATGTCGGCCGCCTCGCCAAAGTGATAGGCCCGGATAAGCGTGCCGCTGTTTTGGATCTCCAATCCGCTCGCGTCGGCCGAGGTGTCGAGAGGGGTCTCGGCAAAGGATGCAAAACGCGTGAAGGTCACGGTGGTGCTTGGCGTGATGGAAAGGTTGCCGGCACTGGCGCTCAAGACC
>CAIKDP010000259.1 GCA_903826205.1 Akkermansiaceae bacterium | reverse complement strand
TTGGTTTTGTTCATGGCGATGCCGGGCTTGGCGTTGTTTTACGGCGGTTTGGTGCGCGGACGCAATGTGCTGTCGGTCATGGCGCAATGCGCGGGGATTGCCTGCATGGCGTCGTTGTTGTGGGTGGCGTGTTTGTACAGTCTGGCATTCAAGGGCGACGGCGACTGGATCGGCAATCTGGACGCGGTGTTTCTCAAGGGCATCAGCCTTGGCAGTGTGGCGCCCGGCACCCACGTGCCGGAAACCTTGTTCGTGATGTTCCAAATGGCCTTCGCCCTCATCACCCCGGCGCTGTATGTGGGTGCGGTGGTGGAGCGGATGAAATTCGGCGCGATCCTGTTGTTTTCAGCGTTATGGCTGGCCCTGGTGTACACGCCGGTGACCCACTGGGTGTGGGGCGGCGGTTGGTTGCAAACCATGGGCATCAAGGATCTGGCCGGCGGCATCGTGGTTCACACCACGGCCGGGGTGTCGGCCCTGGTGCTGGCAATTTTGTTAGGTAAACGCCGCGGTTTTCCGGGCCACCCGCACCAACCGCACAGCCCGGGCATGGTGTTCATTGGGGCGGCGATGTTGTGGGTGGGTTGGTTTGGGTTCAACGCGGGCAGCCAGCTCAAGGCGGGTGCAGGTGCCGGCATGACCTTGTTGGTGACCCATCTCTCGGCCTGCGCCGCGGCGCTGGTCTGGTGCCTGCTCGAGCGCATCCGCAACGGCAAAGTCGGCCTCATCGGTTTGGTGACGGGACTCGTCGCCGGCCTCGCCACGGTCACGCCGGCCTCGGGTGACGTCGGCCCGCTGGGCGCCATCATCATCGGATCCCTGGCGGCGGTGATTTGTTATTATGTGGTCAGCCTGATCCGGGTGCGGCTCGACATCGATGATTCGCTCGACGTGTTCGCGGTGCACGGGGTGGGTGGCATCCTGGGCACGTTGATGCTGGCGGTTTTCGGCCAATCCGCGTTCGGCGGGCTGGGCTTGGTGAAATCCTTCGGCGTGCAGCTAGGCATTCAAGCCACCGGTTTGGTCGTGACCATTGTGTGGTCGGCGCTGGCCACGCTGGGCATCGCGTTGTTAGTCAAGGTCACACTGGGACTGCGGGTGAGCGAGGAACAGGAATACGATGGCATGGACAACGCGGAGCACGGCGAGAACGCCTATCCGATGGAACCGGGAACTTGAGACTGGGCGGCATCTCTGCCCGTTTATCGCCCTGGCCGCCTGTCGCGGTGCACGGGATTTGTATAAACCAAGTTCTTGACACGGCGCACGGAACGCGCGTTTCTTGTGGCAGGCAATTCGCCAATGAATTCCGCGCCACCCCCCCCCCCGCTGCAGAAAACCATCGTCCAGAGCCTCACCGGCGGCGTGGCCGGGGCGGGTTCTTTGTTACTCCCCCGCCTGCCGGGCAATCCGGATTTGCCTGTTAGACCCGCCCCGGCGATGCCTGCCAATCCCAAGCCCGAGGCAAGGCCGGCACGCGAGTGGCGGGTGATCTACCGCAAGCCACCGACGCTGCTGGAGCGGTTGTTCGGGCGGGACGGCGACGACGAGTTGGACAAAACCAACACCGAGACCCAGATCGACCGTTACGAGATGAAATATCTCGTGCATTCCAGCCTGGTTGCCGAGGTGCGCAAGTTCATCGCCCCGTTTGTCCGGCCTGACAAGCATGCCACAGGGGATCACCCGTCCTACACGGCCACGACGCTGCAGATTGATTCGATCAACTCCACCCTGCATTATGCCAAGCAACGGGATGTGGACTCACGCTTCAAGCTGCGCATCCGGACCTACGGGTTTGACGGCAAATGCCCCTACTTTTTCGAACTGAAGCGCAAGATTCACGGCAAGATCTACAAGAGCCGCGCCTCGGTCAGCGCCAAGGACTACGGCAAGGACCTGGTGATCAATCCCACCAAAATGGTGTCTCTGAAGGATGCTTCCGAGCAAATGAATTTGTTGGAGTTCATCCGGCTCGTCAAGGTCATCGGCGGGATTCCCGCCATCTATGTCCGCTACGAACGGGAATGTTACGCCGCGTTGGGCAAGGAATACGGCCGGGTGACTTTCGACCGTGGCATGCGCTACCGCCCCGCGATGAACTCCTGGGAGTTTCCGTTGCAGGCAACCCAGTGGTATAAGATGGACTCCGAGACCGCGCAATCCCGCGATTATTCCGGCACCATGCTGGAGCTCAAATGCGCCAGCGAATTGCCGCACTGGATGCATGAGTGCATCGAACGCTTCAACCTCGTGCCCGCCGGCCATTGCAAGTTCTCCACAGCCATGAATTTGGAGTCCCTGCTGCGCGGCCATAGCTACTCCGACGGCTCGGAGGACACCACCCCCTTTGAAAACGCCGCGGATTGTTGACCCCACCCCTCTCTAATGGAAGCACTCTTTAATGCAATGGGCCCGGCAAGGGCATTTGGTGTGGGGGAGGTATTCACCTGTTTGTGTCTGAGTTTTGTCATGGGCATGCTCATCGCCAAGGTCTATCGCTGGACCCACGGCGGCTTTTCCTATTCGCGCTCCTTCCTTCAGACACTGGTGCTCGGGTCGATCGTGGCCACCATCATGATCGTGGCCATTGGCAACAACATGGCGCGTGGTCTGGGTATCCTCGGGGCCTTGGCGCTGATTCGTTTCAGAACCCCGCTGCGCGATCCACGTGATATCATCTTTGTGTTCGCGTCGCTGGCCACGGGCATCTCGTGTGGCGCCCAAGTGTTCACCATCGCCATCCTGGGGCCGGTGTTTTTCTGCGCGGTGGCGGTCTTTCTAACATTTTCGCCGTTCACCTCGCGGCGCACGTTTGAGGGCCTGCTGCGCTTCATCGTGCTGGAGGGCCATGATGTCGAGTCGACAATCCAACAAATTTTCGCCACCCACACCGCACACGTCGAACTGGTGGCCTTGCGGGAGGCGCTCCAAGCCGATGCCCGGGAATACTCCTATCAGGTGCGCCTGCTGCAGCCCTCCGGCAAAATCGAGTTGGTGGGCGCTCTGGAGGAGGTCGATGGGATCGACGATGTGAGCATGATCATGCAACGCTCAACGGTTGAAATCTGATGTCCAAGCTCACACCGAATATCCCGCAGTACAAGAAACACCATCCGCTGTTTCGGCGCCTCATGGGCGGGTGGTCCCTTCTCGTGTGGCTGGCCATGATCGGGGTCACCTATCTGTGCTATATCCATGGCGGCTCCTTTATCCCGCTCAACGGACAGGTTCAGGTCATCAAGGAGAACGTCTCCAGCCTGGAAGTGGGTAAGATCGTCAAGATCCTGGTCCGTCAAGGGCAGGAGGTCAAACGCGGCGACGTCATCGCGCAGTTGGACACCAGCCTGGTCGATTTCAAAATCCGCGAACTCGACGCCAAGCTGCGCTTCGAGCGCCGGTTGGAAGGGCTCGAGGCCCTGGACCGCGAGCGGCGATTCATGGAGGACGTGCAGGAGTTGCGCAAACTCATCAGCGACACCGAGTTGCTGCAGGCCAGCGACCAGTCGGCGCATGCCGTCTTGACGGATCGCTACAATGCCTGGGCCGACTACCTCAAAAAGGGCCTGGTCAGCAACACCGAATATTTCAAGGTGGGCGTTGATTTGGCAGCGTTGGAACCCAAACTCAAAAAGTATCCTGAGCACCTCGCGCAATACCAAAAAAACCTGGCGGATGTCCTGCGCATGCAACAGGAGACGGCCGCGGCGGGCAGCACCTTGCGCGCCGACCCTAACGGGCAGACGCCGGATGCCAGCATCGAAGACGACCCGCAGATGAAGCAACTGCGCCTTACCAAGGACAACCACACGCTGCGAGCGGCGGCCGACGGGTCGGTCTGGCTCATCAACTTCCAGGAAGGCGAGGTGGTGATGGCGGGTGCGCCGGTGGTTGAGATCGTCAAGCACGTGAATCCTACCGTCGAGACGTTTGTTCCGGAAACCCTAACGGTCAAAGTGGTCGTCGGCCAGGAGTTTCGCGTCTCCACGCTGACGGAACCTGGCAAATACTATCGGGCGACCATCACCGCCATCACGCCGCAGGTGGTGGGCCAAATCGACAAGGCCAACATCATGGTCAACCGGGTCGTTCGAGGCCGGCGCCTGCTGTTGACGCCGAGCGAAACAGTCCCGCTGCTGCCGGGCGAAAGCGTGATGATCGAAGCGCTCCCGCAACCGTGGTTCTGGCAACCGGGCCGTCCAACGGCCAAGCGTTGATCGCAGCCATCCCGGGGATTGCCTTGGGCTGGAAAATCCGCCATGCTGGCGGCGGATGCGTGTGATGCCAGAGTGGTCGGGATTTCTGCCGGAGTTTTCGCGGGAAGCGAAAGCCCGCGGGTTTGCGGGTAGTGAGTTGGCGCAACTGGCGGGCGGGCCGCTGATGGCATGGGAACGTGCGGCGGACGGGCCGCGGGTGTATCTGTCAGCCGGCATCCATGGCGACGAACCGGCCGGACCGCTGGCAATGTTGGAATTGCTGAGAGCGGGATTTTTTTCACCTGACATCCATTGGTTGCTGTGTCCGGCGCTCAGCCCGGATGGGCTGGCGGCGGGTAGCCGCGGGAATCGGGCGGGTGTGGATCTGAACCGGGATTATTGGCAACGCCGGACGCCGGAAGTGCGGGCGCATGCACGCTGGCTGGACGCGATGCCTGCGCCGGAGGTGTTTGTTTCGCTGCACGAAGATTGGGAATGCGCCGGGTTCTATTTCTACGAGATCAATCTCGGCCGTGACGTTCCGCCACGCGCCGCCGCCATCATCGAGGCGGTGCGCCCGTGGTTCAGCCCGGAGCCGGGCCCCGATATCGACGGTCATTTGGCACGCGCCCCTGGCTGGATCTATCATGAGGCGGAGGCGGATGTGCCGCAGGGTTGGCCCGAGGCGATCTTCCTGGCCAAAGCAGGGTGCCCGCTGTCCTTCACGTTTGAAACCCCAAGCCATGCCCCACTGCCACGGCGCATCGCCGCGCACATGGCCGCCGTCCGCGCCGCCTGCCCGTGGGCTTTCGTTTCCTCCAACCCCTAACACATCCTATGAAACGTTCCCAAAAGCGCCTGCTGGCACTCATCGCCTCACTCATTGCGGTGCTGGTTGTCTCCGCCCTGCTCTACATGGTGGGAATGGACCAGCTTGAAGGCAAGCCGCGCGGGTTCTGGCAGGCGCTGGAATGGGCCTCCGAAACGCTTTCCACCACCGGTTACGGTGCCGATGCCTCATGGCGGCATCCCCTGATGGTGTGTCTGGTGGTGCTGGTGCAATTTCTGGGAGTCTTTCTCGTGTTCCTGATCTTCCCGATCTATCTGATTCCCTTCCTCGAAGAACGCTTTGAAACCCGACTGCCGGGTGACTGCACGACGGCCCACAATCATGTGTTGATCTATCGCAACGGCCCGGCAGTCGCCTCCCTCATCGAGGAGCTGAAACTCGCCGAGGTGACTCCAATTATCATCGAGGAGGACGAGGCCGAGGCCCGGCGGGTGTTGGATGCCGGCCACCGCGTGGTGTATGGCAGCCTGGAAGGCAACGTCATGACCCGGGTTGCGCTATGCAAGTCCCGCGCCCTGATCCTCAACAGCAGTGATCATCGCAACGCCGCGATCGCCATCACCGCACGCCAACTCGGCTTCACCGGCGATATCTTCGGCCTCGTCGAAAACCCGTTGCATCGTCAGCCAACGATCCTGGCCGGGGCCACGGCTGCCTACACCCCGCGTCATGTGTTAGGTGCCGCTCTCGCCGCCCGTGCCAGCCGCAAGGTGAGTCCGACCGTGGCCGGCGTGCAAAACCTGGGGCACCGGCTGCAAGTGAGCGAGGTGCGGATCACACCCGGGAGCGTGTTGGCGGGCCGCACGATCGCCGAGTGCAAGATCGGCCACGACACCGGGGTCACCGTCATCGGACAATGGGTCAACGGACGTTTGAACGCGGCGCCCAGATCGGACATGCGTCTGGAACCCGGGGGCATTCTGATATTGGTGGGCAGTATTGAGAACATCGCCAGATTCACCGAGATCTGCTCCGGCACCACGACCCTCAAACGCCATGGCGCGTTCATCATCGCGGGCTATGGGGAAGTCGGCCGCAAGGTGGCGCAATTGCTGCAGGACGCCGGTGAGGAAACCCGCGTCATCTCGGAACAAGCCGTCCCCGGCGTGGACGTGGTCGGTAATGTCCTCGATCCGGAATTGTTGGTTCAAAGCGGGGTGCAGGAGGCACAGGCGGTCATTTTGGCCTTGGCCGAGGATTCCACAACCTTGTTTGCCACGGTCATCCTCAAGGATCTGGCGGCGCATGTGCCGGTCATCGCGCGGGTCAACCGTCCGGAAAACGTCGAGCGTATCCACGCCGCCGGCGTCGATTTCGCCTTGTCTATCAGCCAGGTCACCGGCCAGATCCTCGCACGCAAGCTCCTTGGCAAGCGCACGGTGTTGCTCGATCAAGCCTTGAAGGTTTCGATGGTGAAATCACCGAAGTTGGTGGGCGGTCATCCCGCCGAGCTGCGGATTCGCGAAAGCACCGGATGCTCGGTCGTGGCCGTGGAGCGTGGCGACAAGGTGCTGGTGCGCTTCGAGAGTGACTTCGCCTTCGAGGCCCGCGACGCGGTCTATATCTGCGGCAGCGAGGACGCCACCCGGAAATTCGCCGTCGAATTCCCCGCCAGGGAATGAGCCGCGTCATATAAAGCCCCCGCTAAGAAGCCGTCCGCACAGTCCCCTGTGCGGATCTTTGGGTCCCGGGACGGCACCAGTGCGAGGATATGGAATGGGTTGTCCATCCCGCGTAGGTGTGAATTTCCACACCGGTGCAGCGGGCCAGCCTCCACAGCCGTCAACAACATATTGACTGGCATTATATTCAACGTGGCTAACGTGGCGGGCAAGGCAGAGGACACAGGCTCAGTGCCGAGAGTTGGCCCAGTCAGCCAAACGCCCTGTGGGGGACTGTGTGAACTACTTCCCGCTGTCCAAGTGCCGCTGCTGGCGGCGGTTCTTGGCGGATTCCTGCGGGCGTGGCTTTGCCCGTTTGTCAGATGCCTTGCCAGGGGCCGGCAGATAGGCGGGCAGTCCGCGGCCTCCGGAGGCGAGGTGGTCAGCCGCCAGCATCTCACCTAACACGGCTGAGTCCACGCCCCATTCGCACAGATGCAGAAACAATTGTTCACCCAGATTTGCCGGGGCGATTCCGTGCTGCTTGCCAAGCCGGGCATGCAAGCGCTGCGAAAAATCCCAAAAATTCCAGAAAGCCGAGGCATGGTGCGGGTTGTCTAACAATATTGGCAGGGTTTGTGAAAACCGACCGCTGTTGCCGAGCATGTCCCAATGGCGGGCGAAGCGTTTCAACTGTTGCAGCGTGACAAAGTCCAGATCCCGGTTACACAGCAATTCATACGGCGGGTGCTGTGCGTAGACCATGGCAAACTCCCTGTCGTGCCGGGTGATCGGCGCACCACGCAGGCGCTTGAGAATCCCAACCTGGATTTCCTGCGGACCGAGCTGCCACAAGCGGTCGAATCCGTCAGCAAAACTCTCCGGGCTTTCCCCCGGCAGGCCGGCGATCAGGTCCGCGTGCACATGCACACCGGTCTGCTGTCTCAGAAAGCGCAGGTTGTCCTCCAGGCGTTCGATGTTCTGCCTCCGGCTGATGTTGTTAGAAACCTCCGTATTGAAGGTTTGGATGCCCACCTCCAATTGCAGCGCGCCGGGTGGGAATTTGGCAAGCAAGCCGCGCAGGTCCTGCGGAAACCGGTCAGGGATCATTTCAAAGTGCAGGAACATCCCCGGCTGCCAGCGCTCCAGAAAGAATTCAAGGATGGCGGCACCCGCTTGCAGGTCCAGATTGAACGTCCGGTCGAGAAACTTGAACTGCCTCGCCCCGCGCGCCAGCAACTTGTCCATTTCCATCAAAAATCCATCCACCGGAAACGCCCGCACCGGCAGGTCCACCGCAGACAAACAGAACTCGCACGCAAACGGACAGCCCCGCGAGGACTCCACATACAACACCCGGTGCGCGATGTCCTCGTCCCGATAGAAATCATAGGGGGACGCCAACGCGGCCAGATCGGGCATGGCCGCCGCTACCATCTTCGGAGGTGCTGTGCCAGTCAGCAGGCTCCGGCACAACCCGGCGAATGCCAGATCCGCCTCGCCGGGGATCACGTGATCCGCCAGCCCAACGATTTCCTGTCCGTCAGTCTCATGACTCACCTCCGGTCCGCCAAGCACGATTCTAACATCCGGGTCCAGTTGCTTCAACAGGCGCACCACTTCCGTGCAGGGCACCACATTCCAGATGTAAATCCCCAACCCGATGATAGCCGGCTTGAAGGCCAGCAATTCCTCGGCGATATCCGCCGGCCGCTGCTTGATGTCGAATTCCAGGATCGAGCACCGCGGCTGCAACTCCTCCATGTTGGCGTGCAGGCACCGCAACCCGAAGGCCGTGTGAATGTAGCGGGCATTCAGCGTGGCTAACAGAATCTCGGACATCAGTGCGGAAAGTTGCTACACCGCCGGCAGGCATTTGTCCAGCTCGGGAAGGCCAAGGCATGGAGTTGCCTGCGCTGGGCGGAGTTGTTGGCGACCCTGAGAGTCAAGGGACGTGTGATGCCCCTGCAGGACAGCATGATCGCTGTGACCGTGCTGACCCATCGCTGACAGTGGCCACTCGCAACGTCGGGGATTTTAGGAAAGCGGGCGTGCCTGTGGTCAATCCGTTTGGCAGACCTCACTAAACGATCTCGTTCTTGACGAAGAGGTGAGCAAGTTGAAGTCCCTGAAGTCGCGGCAGATCATGGCCATGAAAACCACTGTGACACTAAGTTGCAACGCAGTGCAATCAGGCGCGCACGGGTCTTATCCCACCGTCCTGACCGTCAACTGGCGGGCGCTGAACAGGCTGGCTTGGGCATCTTCCCGCAACACCCGAGCCCCGCTCGTTCGGCGCGGCCCGAAGTGGTTGCGATACTGTGCAAACACCCCGTCCACGTAGGATTTCGAGCCTAGCACCAAGCCGTCGGTGAAGTAGCGCACCCGGCAGCGCAGTAATGCGGCGCGACCCAATTTCCCCTGCCGTTGTTTCTCTGCGGCGGCCTCTTCGCTGCCAATCCCCGCCCGCTTCTGCTTCCTGGCGCTGTCGCTACTAACATCCGACCGCTCACGGCCGTCCTCAAACAACCAGCACCGGTAGATTTCCGCAGCGCTCATCCCTTTGGCCGTGGCCGGGCTGTCCCAGGCTTTTGCGCCGCGATCCGCTTGCCCGACCACCCCGCACAAGCCGCT
>CAIKDP010000258.1 GCA_903826205.1 Akkermansiaceae bacterium | reverse complement strand
TCTCATGTGCTGGGCGTCCGCTTGGACGGACCGGTGTGGGACAAACGCCTTCTCATTGAGCCGCGCCTCGGGGATCTAACGGACGCTGAGGGCGTGGTGGTCACCGAGTTCGGCCCCGTGTCCGTATTGTGGAAGCGCGGGGGCAATGAGTTGCTATTCCGGCTGCAGACACCGCCGGGCATCACCAGCGTCTTGCGCTTGCCGGACGCCAACGCGGCCACGCTGATGCTGGACGGCAAGCGCGCCGCGGCCGAAGTTCAGGGCCGTTGCGCAGTCGTGAGTATCGGTGGCGGGAAACACGAGGGACGAGTCGGGTTGCTGCCGGCTGCGGGCGGGAAATAGACAAACAGAATTACCAACATCACAATGAAAACACACACCATAATGATATCGATCGCCCTTGCCGCCGGATGCTGCCTTCTTCCCGGAACCGCCGGTGCCAAGGAGATCCATGTCGCCAAAACCGGCAACGACACCCATGACGGGTCGGCGGCCAACCCGCTTCTGACGATCACCGCAGCCGCCGCCATGGCACAGCCCGGCGACACGGTCACCGTCCGCGCCGGCGTGTACCGCGAGCACGTCAATCCACCGCGCGGCGGCGTTTCGGACGATTGCCGTATCGTCTATCAGGCCGCGGCTGGCGAGCGCGTCACCATAACCGGTTCCGAACCGGCCAAGGGCTGGCAGAAAGTTGCGAAGGATACGTGGAAAATGACCCTGCCGAATTCCTATTTCGGGAAATTCAATCCCTACGCGGCGAAGGTCTTTGGAGATTGGTATGATCCCCGCGGGCGCGTCCATCATCGCGGCTGTGTCTATCTGAACGGTGCCTGGCTCACTGAGGCGCCCAACCTCGACACGGTCATGCGGGCCGCCGGCCAGGCTCCGCTTTGGTTCGCCACCGTGGATGGCGTCGTCGAAGGCGAGGGATACTTGCTAAATGTTGTCTGGTTCCGGCCGGCCGGCGGCAAGATGGTCCAGGCTAGCAAGGCCGTCGCCCGGGGGGGCACCCAGAACGCACCGGGCACCGAAGACGGCGAGTGTGTCGGCTTTATCAAGAATGGCAATTGGTTGCGTTACGACAATGTGGATTTCGGCAAAGGCGTGGATAGTGTCGAAATCCGCGCGGCGGCGGCGCTCGGAACCGGCGGCACCATCGAGCTGCGCCTCGACAAGGCCGATGGCGAACTGCTTGGAACCTGCGACGTGACGGATACCGGCGACTGGCAGAAGTGGCAGACGTTCACCGCGAAAATCAAAGAGACAGAGGGCCGGAAAAGCCTCTGCCTGGTTTTTCGTCCGACCAAGCCGGTCAAGGCGGACACGGGATCTGACAATACTGTGATCTACGCGCAGTTCCCCGGCATCAATCCGAACGAGGCCCAGGTGGAGATCAACGTCAGACCGACCGTCATCACCCCTGAAAAGACCAACATCAATTTTCTGACAATCCGCGGATTTGATCTGCGCAATGCGGCCACGAACTGGGCGGCACCCACCGCTGGCCAGGTCGGATTGGTCACCGCCTACTGGTGCAAAGGCTGGGTCATCGAGAACAATGAGATCAGCAACTCGCGGTGCTGTGGCATCGCGCTCGGCAAGAATTCCGACCAGTGGGACGGCCAGCGCGGCAGCACCGAAGGGTATTATCTCACCATCGACGATGCGCTCAAGAAAGACGGCTGGACCAAGGAGAAAATCGGTGGCCATCTTGTTCGTAACAATCGTATCCACCATTGCGGACAGACCGGCGTCGTCGGCAGTCTCGGCTGCGCGTTCAGCAAGATCATCGGCAATGAAATCCATGAGATTAACATGCAGGGGATCTGGGGTGGTGCGGAAATGGCGGGTATCAAGCTCCACGGCGCGCTCGATGTCGTCATCGCCGACAACCATATATACCGCTGCGGCGACTTGGCGGCCATCTGGCTCGACTGGATGGCGCAGGGCACCCAGATCACCGGCAACCTCCTCCACGACAACAACAGCATGGCCGGCGACCTGTTTTGCGAAGTGGACCACGGTCCTTACCTCGTTGCCAACAACCTTTTTCTATCCAACGGCACCCACCTCGCCAACTCGCAGGGGGGCGCTTATGTCCACAACCTGATAGCCGGTACGATTCAGATCGTTGCCGACGGCCGGAACACGCCGTATTTCAAGCCCCACAGCACGGAAATGGTCGGCATGCACGATTGCCCGATCGGTGACGTTCGCTTATATAACAACCTGCTTGCCCGCCATGCCAACCTCAATGCTTACAATGGTGCGACCTGGCCGGTGGCTGCGGCTGGCAATGTTTTCACCAAAGGTGCCCAGGCGTCGAAATTCGACACCGAAGCGCTGTTGAAACCGGAGTTGGACCCCGGCTTGAAGCTGATCCAAAAGACCGACGGCTGGTATCTTGAGATCCAAGCAGACAGCAAGTGGGCGACGGAGCAGAAACGCATGCTAGTCACCACCGAATTGCTCGGCAAAGCAAAGATCCCGGATGCCCCATTCGAGAATCCCGACGGCTCGCCGCTCAAACTCGCCACCGACTACTTCGGCAAGCGGCGCAACCCGGACAACCCGTTCCCCGGTCCGTTCGAATCCCTCAAGGACGGCAAACAGGAAATCAAAGTCTGGCCGCGATAATTGTGCTGGTGACAGGGTTCCTGTTCACCTTCGGAGGAAACTAAAGAAGCATCATGAGAACAAGCCAATTTGTGTGGGCGGGTGCCCTGAGTCTGAATATTCTAGCAACCATGGCCGCCACGCCGCTGGAGCTGGCGCCTGCCGCGCCGCTGCAGGACATGGTCCTGTGGTACCGCCAGCCGGCCGTGAAGTGGATCGAATCGCTGCCCATGGGCAACGGCCACCTCGGCGCCCGGGTTTTTGGAAATCCCCGGCAGGAGCGCATCGCACTCAATGAGTCCACCTTCTGGTCGGGGCGTCCCCATGACTACGACGACCCGGAATCCAACAAACACTACGCGCGGATTCGCGAGTTGATTTTCGCCGGGGAATTCCAGGAAGCCGAGAAGTTGGTCAATGCCCGGTTTTACGGCCGACCCGCCGCTCAGCAGGCCTTTCAGCCACTTGGGGATCTACTGCTTGGCTTTGAGGGCGATGAGCCGGTCGAGGATTACCGCCGCGAACTCGATATGGAACGCGGCGTTGCCAAAATCACCTATCGCGCGGGAGGTGTGGGTTTCACCCGCGAGGTGTTTGTCAGTTATCCGGACCGTGTATTGGTCGTGCGCATCAGCGCCGACAAGCCCGGCCGAGTCTCGCTGCAAGCCCAGCTCAAAAGTCCCTATTTGAACCACCTGACCGCCGGGCCAGGCAAGTTGGTGATGGATGGATGTTGGAAAGGTCCCATTCCGGTATCCAACTGGCTGATCGCCCCGGTGGCGGGCGAGGGGCTGCGGTTCCAGACCGTGCTTTCCGCAATTCCCGAAGGCGGCCTGGTCGATGCGACCGACTCCACACTGCGCATTCGCACGGCCGATGCGGTCACCCTGATTCTAACGGCCGCCACCAGTTATGTGAACTACCACGACATCAGTGGAGACCCGGCAGCCGCCTGCGGGAGGATCCTCGCCGCCGCGGCAGGCAAGGATTATCCGACCTTGCTCAAGCGCCATAAGGCGGATTTTTGCGAGCTGATGGGGCGGGTCCATCTCAAGGTTGGGGATCCATCCCAGGCCCGGCAGGCCACTGACGAACGCCTCAAGGCGGTGCGTGACGGTGCCGCCGATCCGAACCTCGAGGCCCTGTGCTTCCAATTCGGCCGGTAACTCCGGATTGCGATGCTTGCCCTCAGATGGTGGCGACAACGGCGCGGAAAATTTCGGAGTTGGGCTGCGGCGACAACGCTTGACCCAACCGGGAGCCTCGCGATACGCTCGACTTCGACTCCAACCAACACGATAACCATGATCCTCAAGACTCCGGAATTTGAAGCGCTGAACGCACTTTCCGCCCGCGTGGGCACCAATCCCGCCTGGGTGCAGGGCGCGGGTGGCAACACCTCGATTAAGGAAGAGGGAATCCTTTGGATCAAGGCCTCGGGGCTCTGGCTGATGCATGCCCAACAACAGGAAATCATGGTGCCGGTCGCGCTCGACGCGCTGCTCGATGCCTTGGAGCGTGACGACCCGCTCGCCGAACAGGCCCAACATTTCGTGCGCGGGGAACTCAATCCGTTAGATTTGCGGCCGTCGATCGAGACCACCGTTCACGCGGTGTTGCCGCAGAAGGTTGTCGTCCATGTTCACTGTGTGGAAACCATCGCTCTGGCGGTGATGACGGAGGCCGAGAATCTGGTTCGCGAGCGACTCGCGGGATTCCGGCACGCCTTCATCCCCTATGTCCGGCCGGGGTTGCCTCTCTCGCGGGCGATTGCCGCCAGCCTGGGTGAAGGCACCGACGTGTTGGTTCTGGGAAACCATGGACTGGTAGTCGCCGCCGACACGGTCGCCGGTGCCGAATTGTTGTTGGAACAAGTCACCGCCGCATTGGCGACCTATCCGCGAATTGCGCCGCCTGCCGATCAGGCCGAACTGGAACGCATGGCGCTGGATTCAAGTTATCAACTTCCCGAGGATCCGGCCCTGCATGGTCTTGGCACGGATCCCGCCAGTTGTCGGATCGTCGCCGCAGGCAGTTTGTATCCCGATCAGGTGATCTTTCTCGGCAACGCCATCACCATCGCCGGGCTGGGTGAAACCGCACGGGAGTTGGAGCAAGCCGCCAGACTCTTGCTGGTATTTCCGGGCAAAGGCGTGTTGGTTGCCCGCCATGCCAGTGGCGGCGCGCTGGCCATTGCCCGCGGCTTGGCGGATGTCGCCAGCCGCATTCCGCCCACCACCGCCGTGCGGGCTCTAACGGAGTCGGAATGCGCTGAATTGCTCGGTTGGGATGCGGAGAAATATCGCCAATCCCTCAATGCCGGCGACCGGAAGGAGTCGCCATGACGCAGCGCGAACAGGTCGTCATCGGTATCGACATCGGCACTTCGGGTGTGCGTGCCGTGGCCATGGATGCCACCGGCCGGATCACCGGTCAGGCGGCCACGCGACTGGCCGACATTTCCGCCGACCACCGCGATCCCCAAGGTTGGCGCAGCGCCTTTGAGCTGACTCTCGACCAACTGTTAGCCACAGTCGATCCCGCGACGGTGGCCCGCCTCTGCGTCGATGGCACCTCGGGCACGGTGCTGGCCGTTGACGCAGGTGGCCAGCCCTTGGCCGAGCCGCTGATGTATAACGATCCGGTGCGGGACGCCGGGATTCTGGCGCTCATCGCCCGGCTGGCACCGCATGCGAGTGCTGCCCACGGCGCAACCTCGGGCTTGGCCAAGGCCCTGGTGTTCGCCCGCCTGCCCGGGGTGGCCCAGGTGATGCACCAGGCCGACTGGATCGCCAGCCAGTTGAGCGGCCGCCTCGATCTAACGGATGAAAACAACGCGCTCAAGACCGGCTATGACCCGGTGCAACGCGCATGGCCGGAATGGATCGCAAAATCAGGCATCAAGCCCGGATTGCTGCCGCAGGTGCTGCCGGCCGGTGCCAGGATGGGCCCGGTGAGTCAAGCCGCCGCCAAGCGTTTCGGGTTCACCGAAGCCGCCTCCGTCATGGCGGGGACCACCGACGGCTGCGCATCGTTCCTGGCCACCGGTGCCAGCCTGCCCGGCGAGGGTGTGACGGCTCTTGGTTCGACGCTGACGGTGAAAATCCTTTCCCGTGAGCCGCTGTTTGCCCCGGAGTTCGGTCTTTACAGCCATCGCATTGGCAAGATGTGGCTGGCCGGCGGCGCCTCCAATACCGGCGGCAACGTGCTCCGACATTTTTTCGACGATGCCCGGTTGGCGGAACTCGCCGATCTCATCGATCCCGCCACCGATCTGGGACTCGATTTCTATCCGCTCGTACAGGCCGGCGAACGGTTCCCGGTGAACGACCCGGACCTCGCTCCGCGGATGAAGCCCCGGCCGACCAGCGATCACCATTTTCTGCAAGCTTTGCTAGAGGGCATGGCCGGGATCGAAGGGCTGGCCTACCAGCGGCTCGCCACGCTGGGCGCACCCGATCTGGTGAGCATCCGCACGGTGGGCGGGGGGGCACGAAGCGGAGTTTGGAGCGCGATTCGCCAGCGCAAGATTGTCGTGCCACTGCTGCAGGCCCGGTCCGAAGAAGCGGCGGCCGGGACCGCCCTGCTCGCCCTTGGTTCCTTCTCGACCGGGGAGGGGACGGGACCATGACGGCCCCAGTTAGCCAGCCGATGGTGGTTTCCGGATTGTCCGATCTCGTGGCCGATCATGACGTTTTCCTGATCGACCAGTTCGGCGTGTTGCGGGATGCCAGCGGTCCCTATCCCGCCGCGCCAGAAACCCTCAACCGGCTCAAGGCGCATGGAAAACAGATCATCATCCTGTCCAATTCCGGCAAGCGCTCGGCGGAAAATGACACCCGTTTCGCCGCGCTCGGTTTTGCCAGGGGAAGCTGGGACCTGTTTCTAACATCGGGCGAGGTCGCCTGGCGGATGATGGCGGAAGACCGGACCCTGTTGCCGCAGGGCAAGGCGCGATGCCTGTTGGCTAGCCGCGACAACGATTTGTCCCCGCTGACCGGGTTGGACCTCGAACCCTGCGCCGACGGCACGCTGGCCGATATCGTGCTGATCGCCGGCAGCGAGGCTGACCGATTCGATCTCGACCATTACCGCAGGCTGCTGGAGCCCGCGGCGCGGCGCAACGTCCCTTGTTGGTGCACCAATCCCGATACGCTCATGCTCACGCCGCAGGGCCCTCGCTTCGGGGCCGGCCGGATCGCCGGTCTCTATCAGGAAATGGGCGGCACGGTCCGCTTCATCGGCAAGCCCTTTGCCGACATCTATCGGCTCGCCCTCGGGTCCGTCGGCAATCCGGACCGCAACCGCGTGATCTGCCTGGGCGACAGCGTCGAACATGACATCGTCGGTGCCCGGCAGGCCGGGCTGCGCTCGGCGCTGGTGACCAGCGGTATTCTGGATGGCG
>CAIKDP010000257.1 GCA_903826205.1 Akkermansiaceae bacterium | reverse complement strand
GCGATTCAGCACTTGGCATGATCCCGTTCGAGTTCGCGGCGGATTCCAGCAAGATCGGCGGCGCGGGTGTCAGGCTCGTGGTTGCCAAGGCTGACAGGCGGTTTTCGTTCCGCCAGATGATCCTTGAACGGCGCTTCATCCGCCCGGTGTGGGCCTACGTCATTGGCGACGCCATCAGCCGCGGTCTGCTGCCGCCCATCGCGGGATGGTGGAAGATCAGTTCAGTGGCACCCCGCCGTGTGACCGTGGATGCGGGCCGTGAAGCCCAACAAAACCGCGCTGATGTGGAAATGGGCCTGAAAACCCTCAGCGACCATTACAGCGAGCTTGGTGCCGACTTTGGCGAGGAAATCGAACGCCGCGCCTGTGATGCGAAGCTCATTCTTGAAACGGCGGCCAAGTATGGCGTGCCGGTGGACATGCTGTGGAAGCCGACGGGCGCATCAAGTTTGCAACCGCCCGCGTTGACACCGGCGCCGGTGCGTGAATCCGGTTCTTCAAAATAGCGAGTGGCTCATCCAGCCCGAGGCGCTGCGCTCGATGGCGGCGGCATCCCGTTCGTTCCTTGACCGTGGCGCCGCACTGCCACAGGCCGGCCAGTCCAGCCCGCTCCTGAGTGTCGAGGATGGCATCGGCGTGGTGGCCATTGACGGCCCGATGATGCGCAAGCCTGACATTTTTGCCCGTGTGCTTTTCCGCGCCACCGATTCCAACATGATCGGCGACGCCCTGCGCGAGGCCGGGGCGCGTGACGACATCAAGGCGGTGTTTCTCGACATTGACTCGCCTGGTGGCACCGTGGCCGGCACACCGGAACTGGCGGCGACCGTCGCATCCATCAACGAACGCAAACCGGTCTATGCATTTTCATCCGGCCTGATGGCATCGGCGGCCTACTGGATCGCATCCCAAGCCCGCGCCATCTACGCCACGCCATCCGCGCAAGTCGGGTCTATCGGGGTGGTGCAAGCCGTGATTGATGATTCAGCCGCGCTCAACGCCGAAGGGATCAAGGTGGAAGTCTTCTCCGTTGGAAAATACAAGGCGATGGGAGCACCCGGCACGCCCCTAACGGACGATCAACGCGACCTGATCCGCTCCAACCTGGCAGAAATCGCGCAGGAATTTCATGCCGCCGTGTTGGCGCGGGGGCGCTCGATTCCCGCCGAGGCCATGGAAGGCCAGACCTTCAGCGGGCGGCAGGCACAGCGATTCAACCTGGCGGGCATGGTTTCCGACCGCGACGAGGCCATGCGCCGCCTGCGCGTTTATCACGGCGCGGTTGACACGGCGGCACGCGTGATGAGCAAGCCAATCGAAGATCTTCTTGCCGAAGCACAGGCACAAGTCACCACCCTCCAACAGGAAGGCAAGGCACAGGCCGACCTGCTCGCCGAGGCGTCCACCAACATCGGGAACCTGCAAGGGCAATTGTCCGGGCTGAGCGCCGATCTCGAATCCGTCCGCACCGAACGCGACAGCGCCAGGGCCGAAACCACCACGCTGCAAGCACGCGTCACGGAACTCCAGGCGTCGCAGGCTGATTTCGACACCCGCGTCCAGACCGAGGTTGCCCGCGTCGTCGCCTCCACCGGCACCACGGTGCCCGCCCGCGTCACTCCCGCGGGGGATGCCCAGGCGGTCCCGCAGGACGCCACGCTGGCCGAACTGGTCGCCCGCTTCGACCGCCTCGTGACCGAGCACAAGCCCGAGGAGGCCGCACGGTTCTATCAAAAACACCTCGCCCAACACTTCACCCGCTAATCCGCCATGTCCAACACCAACGCCACTGTTAATTCCCCGCTGATCGCCCAGGCCGCGCTCACGACCCTGCTTGCCAAGTTCCCGATTCTGGGCCGGATTGCCACCGACTTCAGTTCCGCGAGCGTCAAGTTCAAGCAGGACATTGTCACCCACATCGTCACGCCCACCGTGGCGCAGGATTTCGATCCGGCCACCGGTTACGTCCCCGACGATCAGGCGCAGGTTGATGTCAGCGTCAAGATCGACAAGCACGCCTACGCGGGTTACGCGATCACCGACGTCGAACGCTCGACCAGCGAGATCGACCTCAACCAACGCTATGCCGACAAGGTGGCATACGCACTCGGCCGCAAGGTGTGCGACGACCTCATGGCGCTCATCATCAATGCCAACTTCAACAACAAGACCGAGTCGGCCGAGGCGGATTTTGGCCGCAACACGGTGGTGGACATCGGCACCAAGCTCAACAAGCGCTTCATCCCTGACATGGGGCGTTTCATGTTCGTCAATTCCGACTACTACAACGCCCTGCAAAAGGACGAGGCGCTTTACAAGGCCTACATCACCCCGCAGGCGGGTGGAGTGGTTGTTTCCGGAATGCTGCCCGACGTGAACGGCTTCACCGTCATCGAATACTCGGCCCTGCCCGAGAACAGCGAACGCCTGGTGGGTTTTGCGGGCATCCGCGAGGGGCTCATCATGGCCGCCCGCGTGCCGGATGTCCCGGCCAACACCGGCGACACGGTGATCCGCGTGGTCACCGACCCGCGCACCGGTCTGTCAGTCCAGGTGCGCGACCGCTACGACGGCCGCCTTGGCAAGCAGGAGGTGAGCTTCACCCTGATGTATGGATTTGCGGCGGGCAACAAGCCTGTCATCGAGCGCATAGTCCGTCCGGTGGGTTGATTTCTTCCCGGCATTGGCAGGCAGGGGTTCATGGGCACCCTCTCCGGGCAACCGGGGAGGGTGCTTCATTTTGACATCACCACACCGGCATGGGACTTGAATCCGACATTCTAACCGACCTGCGGCAGTTGCTAACCGAACATGGCGTGAGGGCGCGGTGGCAGGGGCTTGACCTGCTTGTTCTGGTCAGCCGTATCCGCAGGGAACAACAAATGGAGGTGGGAGGCTTTGTGGAGTCGCCGGAACTCAGCCTGCGGGTGCCCAAGGCGGCATTTCCTAACACGCTTCCGAAATTCGGCGAGCGCATCAAGGTGGAGGGTATCGAATACCGCATCTCACAGGTATCGGCCCATCCGCGGTCACCCTTGCTCACCCTCAGCCTTTCCACCACCGATGAGTGACGGTGCCATCAAATTCACCGCAAAGATGAAGGGCAGCAGTGAGGTGATCCGCCTGCTCAACCGCTATCCGCAGAAAGTGGGTAGAACCCTCGAATCCCTGGTGAAACAGGAAGCGCGGGGACTGGCAGTCGAACTGGCACGCAACACGCGGCCCTTCGGGTTTTCGGACAATGCGAAGGAGCGCGGCAAAATGGCGGTGGCCGGTGACATCAACCGGGTGTTCGCGGTGCCCTCGGATGCCTTCGAGAAAACCAAAACCGCCGACCCGGCTGCCGCTGATAGGTTTTGGGCCAACATCCAGAACCGCCG
>CAIKDP010000256.1 GCA_903826205.1 Akkermansiaceae bacterium | reverse complement strand
TGAAAGCAACAGACTGAAGGCCTCATCTTTCTCTCTTTTGTTCAGCGTTGGATGTTCGGCGTTGGATGTTCGATGTTCGCATTCACGCGTTCCGGCGCCCCGTCCCCGAGCCCTCCAGCATGTTAGGTCTGGGCTGTCTGGTGGGTGCCGGGGCGCTATTGCGCACGCGCCGCCGCAACGGCTGAGCCCGGGCTTATTTTTTTCACGCGGGGCCGCTGATCGGATCGATCGGCGGCCCCGTTGTTTGTGGGGAGGGCCGAAGAAAATGCGAACATCGAACATTGAACATTCAACGTTGAACATCGAACGGAAGAGGTGAAAGCAACAGACTGAAGGCCTCATCTTTCTCTCTTTTGTTCAGCGTTGGATGTTCGGAGTTGGATGTTCGATGTTCGCATTCACGCAAAATTGGGGCCAGTCATTTGGTATTTGCATTTCTAACTATTTGGATCCAATCCCCGCAGAATCACGCAAGAGGACTGGAGGACTTGGCAAGCCCCGTTAGACGAGTGCCGGGCATGGAGGTTGCAAACCGCCGCCACGGTCAGTAGCTGCGGCTTCCAGCCCACGCGAGTGGCAGCCCATGGGCGGTTCATCCGCCGCGCCTTGGCGCCGCCCATGCGGGCGGACAAGTCGGCGGGCCGGGCCGGTCCGCCCTACCAGCAATGCCCCCGGGACTTGGCCAGCGGGATTTTCTGCAGGGGGAAAGCAGTTGCAGCCCGCCGCATGCCCCGCATTCTAACTCATTCGCCGACGGCGAGCGAGCCCGGCCCGCCAAGGCGGTGACGAGTCACCGCATTTCGGGCCGCGTTCTCATGACCGCCCTGCGAGGCTCCCGCATCCCTTCCGCCTTTGCTCTGAATTTCACCTTGGAATTCGGGAGAAAATACCGGACGCTCCCCTCTCCCCACCTGTTTCCTTCTTCACTTACTTCCCTCTTCACTTCCTCACCTCTCCCTCCCCCATGCCCACTGTTGCCATCGTCGGCCGCCCGAATGTCGGGAAATCCGCCCTCTTCAACCGCCTCGCCGGGCGCAAAATCGCCATTGTCCACGACCAACCGGGCGTCACCCGCGACCGCATCGCCGCGCCGTCCAAGGCCACCGTCCACGCCTGCACTTTGATCGACACCGGCGGCATCGGCGCCACCATTGACGATGGTTTTGGCGAGCAAGTGACCATCGAGGCGGATATTGCCATGGAAACTGCGGACTTGATTTTGTTTGTGGTGGATGCCCAGGACGGCCTGACTCCGGTTGATCAGGCCCTCGCCCAGAAGCTGCGCAAGGCGAAGCCGCCGGTCTTGTTGGTCATCAACAAGGTGGACGACCAAAAGCATGAATCCATCTTTGCCGATTTCTCACGACTCGGCTTCACCTCCACTTTGTTTGTTTCCGCCGAGCACGGCCGCAACTTCGGCCACCTCTGCGACGCCATCGATGCCGCCATCGCCCCGCTTGTCGCGGAAACCGAGGCCATCGCCGAAGTGGCGGAAGCCGTCGGCATCAAGCTGGCCATCGTCGGCAAACCCAACGCCGGCAAGTCGTCGCTGGTCAATGCCATCCTCCACGACGCGCGCACCATTGTCTCGGAAATCGCCGGCACCACCCGCGATGCGGTGGACCTGCCCTACACCTTCCAAGGCGAGCGCTTCACCCTGATCGACACCGCCGGCCTGCGCCCCCGCGGCAAGCGCGACAACTCGGTGGAGGTGTTTTCCGCGATGCGCTCGGAAAAGGCGATCCGCCGCGCCGACCTCTGCGTGCTCGTCATCGACCTGGCCACCGGCATCACCGCCCAAGACCGCAAGATCGCCCAACTCATCCTCGAGGAAAAAAAACCCTGCCTCATCGCCCTCAACAAGTTCGATCTCTATCACCCGGACACCCCGCACAAAGCGCGCTTGGAACACGCCGCCGAACATGTCCGCCGCGAGTTGTTCTTCCTCGCCTATGCCCCGTTTGTCGCCTGCTCGGCCAAAACCGGCGCGTCCGTCGACCACGTCCTCAAGGAGGCGCTCAAAATCCGCAAGGGCGCCCAAAACATCCCCGGCACCGGCGTGCTCAACCGCATCCTCCACGCCGCCTTCGCCAAAACCCCGCCGCCCATCGATAACAAGCTGCGCCGCCGCCTCAAACTCTACTACGCCACCGCCGCCACCAACGAGAAATACAGCGTCATCCCGGTCCCCATCATCGTCCTGTTCGTCAATGACAAACGCCTCATGGCTAACAGCTACGAGGCCTATCTCACCAACCGCATGCGCGAATCCCATCCCGCACCCGGTGTGCCAATCCTCTTTTCGGTGCGCTCCCGCACCCGCCGCGAATGGGAACCCCGGGACAAATCCCAAGGCCATTGATCCAACCCATCCCCATGCCCGCCAAAAATTTCCATGTCCGCCAGGCCGCCGTCTCCGCCCTCCACGCCTGGGCCCAAGGCCACGATTACGCCGAATCCCTCATCGAGCGCCATGCCCAGCGCCGCAAGCTCTCCTCGCCGGACCGCGGCTTGCTCCAAGCCATCCTCTTCGGCGTACTGCGCCACCGCAGGTTGTTAGACCATTGGATCGGCGATCTCCGCGACGGCAAACTCGATCCCGAAACCCGCGACGTCCTGCGCGTCGGCCTCTGCCAGCTGCTGATCCTCAATCTGCCCGACCACGCCGCCGTCAATGAAACCGTGGAGGCCGGCAAGGCCAACGTGCGCAGCCTGGTCAATGCCGTGCTGCGCCGCGCCACCACCTCCCGCAAGAGATTGTTAGATCAACTCCCGGACCTCCCGCTAGCCGTCGTTCACTCGCATCCGGACTGGCTCTACAACCATTGGAAAGCCGCCTTCGGCAAGGCCAACACGCTGGCGCTGATGGAGTGGAACAACCGGCCGGCGGAAACCTTCTTCCGCGTCAACCCGCTGGTCCCCCCACCCGCCTCACTGCCCGGCACCCCGCTGGCCGGCGCCCCGGGGTTTTTCAAACTCGAGGGTCCCCTGCCCACCGCGCTGCTGGCCTCCGGCGCGCTCTATATCCAGGACCCGGCCACCCGGCATGCCGTGGAATTGTTAGATCCGCAACCCGGCGAGCGCATTCTCGACGCCTGCGCCGCACCCGGCGGCAAGGCCTTTCTGATAGCGGCCGCCCTCGGCTCGGCCAAAAACCTGGTCTGTACCGATTCTAACGAAAAGCGCCTGCCCCGCCTCCAACAAAACCTCGCGCGCCTCAACGCCGCGGACGCCACCCTTGCCGTCCATGATTGGACCCAGCCCGCACCCACCGCCTGGCACGGCGCCTTCGATGGCATCCTCCTCGACGTCCCCTGCTCCAACACCGGGGTGATCCGCCGCCGCGTCGATGTCCGCTGGCGCCTGCAAGCCCCGGACATCGCCAAGCTCGTCCACACCCAGCGCCAAATCCTCACCAACGCCCTGCCCTGCCTCAAACCCGGCGGCCGCCTCGTCTATTCGACCTGCGCCCTCGAGCCCGCCGAAAACCTCTGCCAGATCGAGGCGTTCCTCGCCGCCCACCCCGACCTAACACTCCACTCGACCCGCGAGGCCCTGCCCTTCCGCGACGCCACCGACGGCGCCTTCGCCGCACGCATCGGATGGCTGGCGGAGTGAGCTCCTGCGCAAATCAACCCCGCCTTTGAAGCGGATCTTGGAGCCAGCAGGGTTGAGGAACCTGACAGTCTGATTGAGGCCGTTATCTCCGGGAAAACCTTGAGAAAGTCCCTATGCCGGTCGCTGGCAAACGAACGGTTCGGACACTGAGTGACAGATAAATAATTAAGAATTCGCTTGGCATTTGGATTGGCGGTGGTAGGGTGGAGACATGCGCAAGGCACGGTGGTTGGCGAACTGGCAGCATTCGACTTCGAAACCGGTGATTTATCACTGCATTTCCCGGGTCGTGGACCGGCGCTTTGTCTTTGGGGAGCGGGAATGCGAGGCGTTCCGGATGTATATGCGGATGTATGAGAACTTTTCCGGCTGCCGGATTTTGTCTTACTGCTTGATGTCCAATCATTTCCATCTGCTGCTGGAGGTGCCGCCGATGGCGGAGGGCGGACTGGGCGACGCGGCGCTGCTACGGCGGCTTTCATCGCTCTATTCCGAGGCGTATGTGGCCGGCGTGGCGGTGGAATTGGCGGAAGCAAGAAAAGTTGCAGTTGGTGAGACTGGAGCTGCCGCTGACACCCGCGCGGCGGAGATTGGCGCCCGTTTCACCTACCGGATGCATGATTTGAGCCAGTTCATGAAAGGCCTCTTGATTCGCTTCACGCGTTGGTTCAACCGCACCCATTCGCGGACGGGCACGCTGTGGGAGGAGCGATTCAAGAGCGTGATCGTGGAAAGCGGCGTAGCGACGCGGACGATGGCGGCCTATATCGACCTCAATCCGGTGCGGGCGGGCATGGTGAAAGATCCGGCGGACTATCGCTGGAGTAGCTACGGGGAAGCCGTGGGCGGCGGGACGAAGGGGAATGGCAAGAAGGCGCGCGAGGGCCTGGTGCGGGCGTATTATTGCGATCAGGGCGTGGGTTTCGAGGCGGAGAAATGGCGCGATGTTTGCCGATTATACCGGCGATTGATGGGCTTGGCCCTCGGCCGGAAGTCGGGAAGGACGGAGGCGTCACAAGCCGCAAAAGGCCTTGGTCAGAGCACGATGAACACGGCGGAGATGCTGGAAAGCAAGGACAACTGCACGGTGTTGAAGGACTTGGGAATGGCGAAAATGCTGCGCTGTCGGGTGCGCTACTTCACGGACGGAGCGGTGATAGGTAGCAAGGAATTCGTGAACGAGGCATTCGCAAACGCACGGGAACGATTTGGTGCCAAGCGGAAGGATGGCGCGAGAAAACTGCAAGGCGGAGGCGCGGCTGCAAGCGGAACCTTGTGGAGCTTGAGGAACCTGAAGAAGGGGATTGGATGAGACAGGATGTATGCGCCCCGAAATGCCCGTCATCCCCCAATATCCACGATAAATCCCTACACTGGTGCAGGACTTCGATCTTGTGCGAAGCGTGAAATCCCCTTGCCAAACGCATCAGATGCAGTAGCATCACAGGCATGCGAACCACTCTTGAAATTGACGATGACGTGCTGCTGGCAGCCAAAGAACTCGCCATCAAGCAGCGCAAGACGGCCGGCAAGGTTGTTTCCGAAATCTTTCGGCGCGGGATGCAGGTGGGTGCTTCCGCTCCCGCGGTCAAGAAGGGCCAGCCCTATGCCATGAAAAACGGCATTCCGATTCTGCCCTCACGCGGCGAGTTGGTGACGACGGAACATGTCCAACGTGTCATGGAAAAGGAAAACCTGTAAGCCAGATGCGCCACCTGCTCGACATCAATGTCCTGATCGCACTGATGGATCCCGATCATGTCTTTCACACCCGTGCCCATGCCTGGTGGGCCGAGAGTGCGCGCCCCTGGGCCTCATGCCCACTGACGGAAAACGGCCTGCTGCGGATCATGGCATCAGCCCATTACAGCACGCAGGCCAATTTCACGCTTGCGGACCTTGCCGCCCGCTTCTCGGTATTCACCCGTGACACGAATCATGTTTTTTGGCCGGATTCGCTGTCATTGCGGGATCACAGGCACTTCAACCACACCTCCATCCTCTCCTCCAAACACCTGACCGACCTCTACCTGCTTGCTCTGGCCGTGGAAAACAAAGGCCGTTTTGTCACCTTTGATCGGCGCATACCACTTCCCGCCGTCCTTACCGCAAGCCCCAAACAGCTGTTGGTGATCTGATGGAGACTCTTGCTCATCGCAGCCACCATCCGCCACACGCATTCAAGCAGCCCGACTTCCCTTGATTCCCGCTGGCTTTTCCCCTGCCCATCCCCTTTAATCCCCCGCGTGAAATCCTTCCTCAGCCTGACATTCGTCCTCCTCGTGTTTCTTGTTATCGTCGTCGGCGGCGGCCTGCTGTGGTACCTGAGCGACACCACGGAGTTCTCCCGCAAGGACACCCCTCCCTCACGCCCCGCTGCTCCCGCACCCGCCGCCACCCCCGCCCTGCCGCCGACCCCCGCGCCATCCCGCCTCTGACAACTGACAACTGACAACTGACAACTGACAACTGACCCCCTATGTCCCCCACCCTCCTCGTCCTAGCCGCCGGCATGGGCTCCCGCTATGGGGGCCTCAAACAAATCGATCCCATGGGGCCCAACGGCGAAACCGTCCTCGACTACTCGGTCTTTGACGCGATCCGCGCCGGTTTCGGCCGCGTGGTGTTCATCATCCGTGAGGATTTCGCCGAGGCGTTCCAACACGGGATCGGCTCCCGCTTTGCCGGACGCATCAAGGTGGACTATGCTTTCCAGCGCCTTGATGACCTGCCCGCCGGCTTCACGGTGCCTGCTGGTCGCAGCAAGCCGTGGGGCACCACCCACGCCGTGCGCGCCGCCCGCAAGATCGTCAACGAACCCTTCGCCGTCATCAATGCCGATGACTTCTATGGCCGCGATGCCTATCAGCGCGCCGCCACCTTCCTCACCCAACCCGCGGCGACCGCCGGCGGCAAGGCCCACTACGCCATGATCGGCTACCCGCTGGCCAACACCCTCTCCGACCACGGCGACGTCAACCGCGGCATCTGCACCACCGATGCCGGCGGCCTTCTAACCGGCGTCGAGGAATACGTCAAAATCCTCCGCGAGGCCGATGGCGTCGTCCGCGGCATCGCCCTCGACGGCACGCGCAAGGCCATCGCGGAGTCCGGCCCGGTCTCGATGAACTTCTGGGCCTTCACCCATGGCTTCTTCGGGCAACTTGAGGACGGCTTCACCCGCTTCCTCGAGGCGTACGGCCAGGCCGAAAAGTCCGAGTACTACATCCCCACCATCGTCGACGAGCTGATCCGCTCTAACAAAGCAGACTGTGCGGTCATCCCGACCACCAGCCATTGGTTCGGCGTCACCTACCCGGATGACAAGCCCCACGTCGTCGCCTCCATCCAGCAACTCATCGAAGGCGGGGAGTATCCGGAGCGGCTGGGTTGAGAGTTATAGGTTATCAGTTATAGGTTATTGGTTATCAGGAAAAACCATTCGTCCCATCGGCCCCATGTTTCCCATAATCTTCCTGTCCATAATTTTCCCGCCTGAATCCTTTCTCTCCATTCTTCCATCTTCCCCGATAACCTATAACTAATAACCGGCGCGAAGCGCCTCCCTCCCATGCGCATCCTCATCACCGGCGGCAGCGGTTTCATCGGCTCCCACCTCGTCGAGCACTATCAGGGTGTGGCGGATGAGATCCGCGTGTTGGACGACCTCCGCAGCGGCTACCGCCGCAACCTCGATGGCCTCAAGTGCACCTTCATCGAGGGCTCCGTCACCGACCGCGCCGCGGTCGCACATGCCATGCAAGGCGTGGATTATGTCTATCACCTCGCCGCGCTGGTCAGCGTGCCGGAATCCATGGCCAAGCCCGCCGAATGCGTCGAGATCAACGTCACGGGCCTGCTCAATGTGTTGGAAGCGGCTGCTGCCGCGGACGTGAAGAAACTCGCGTTTGCCTCATCCGCCGCGGTTTACGGCGACAACCCGACGGTGCCCAAGCTGGAATCCATGGTGCCAGAGCCGATGAGCCCGTATGCCATCACCAAGCTTGATGGCGAATACTACCTCGACCTGTTCCAGCGCGCGGACCGCCTCGAAACCGCCGCCCTGCGCTTCTTCAATGTGTTCGGCCCGCGGCAGGACCCCAAGGGCGCCTATGCCGCTGCCGTGCCCATCTTCATCCAACAGGCCCTGCGCCAGGCGGATCTAACTATTTTCGGCGATGGCGAACAAACCCGGGATTTCATCTACGTCAAGGACATCGTTGGCGCCCTGACCTTTGCCGCGCACACCCCCGGTGTCACGGGTGTTTTCAATGCCGGCTATGGCGGCCAGATGACCATCAACCAACTCGCCAACCAGCTCATAGCCGCTGCGGGATCATCCTCCAAGATCATCCACGACCCGGTCCGTCCGGGCGACGTCAAACACTCCCGCGCCAGCGCCGACAAACTCCGCGCCGCAGGTTGGACGCCTCAATTCACGCTCGCCGACGGTCTGGCCGCCACTCTCGCGGCCTTCAGGGACTAAGGTTGGGTGACTTCTCAACCGTAGGCGCGTTGGTGACAACGCGGGATCTTCGTAGGCGCGTTGATGACTACGCGGCGGTCCCGCCCGCATTCTAACGAATGCGCCTACGGCAGAGAACGTCCGCATTCTCGCGAATTCGCCCGCGGAAAATTTGGCCTGGTGCTTCCGGCTTGCCAGCGGATGATTCCCGGTCATACTTCGCGGCGCGTATGATGCAGTCATTGATTGAAACATGGTTCCACTGGGTGCACGAGTGGGGATATGGCGGGGTGATCTTGTTGATGGCCATGGAAAGCTCGATCTTCCCCGTGCCCAGCGAGTTGGTGGTGCCACCGGCGGCGATCCTCGCGGCGCAAGGCGGCGGCATGACCGTGCCCGGCGTCATTCTAGCCGGCACTTTCGGGTCGTGGCTGGGAGCGGCCATCACCTATTGGGTGGCCTTTCTGGTGGGCCGACCCATCGTGCTGCGCTTTGGTAAATATTTTTTCATGCCGCAAGTCAAGGTCTTGCGGGCCGAGCGCTTCATGCACCGTTACGAGGGCGGCGGCATCTTCTTCGCCCGCTTGCTGCCGGTCATCCGCCATCTCATCTCCATCCCCGCCGGCATCATCCGCATGGGCTTTCTCAAGTTCAGCATCCTGACCGTCGTCGGCTCCGCCATCTGGTGCTGGGTGCTCGCCGTGTTAGGCCAGAAGGTCGGCGACCAGCTCGACCCCCAACAAATGGCCGCCCTCAAAGCGGGACAAGGCGTGGACCTGCTCCATCTGATCCATGCCGTCAAACAGGAAGCCCTCTGGATCATCGCCGCCGTCGCCGTCGTGTGCCTCCTCTATTTCGTCGCCATGCGCCTGACGGCTGAGCGGAAAACGGGCTAACTGCACTCCGGGCGCGGGTCGCGGTCGAGCAGTTCGCGCATGGCCACCGCGGCGGGCTTGCCTTGATAGAGAATCGAGTACACCGCGTCGATGATCGGGGTGCGCACGCCGGCCTTGCGGGCGGCATCATGGATGGAGAGCGCGTTGGGCACGCCTTCGGCCACCATGCCGAGTGCGGCGACCGCAGCGTCGAGCGACTGGCCCTTGCCGAGGGCCAGGCCGACGCGGTGGTTGCGCGAGTGCTCGGAAAAGCAGGTGACGATGAGGTCGCCGACGCCGGAGAGTCCGGCAAACGTTTCCTGGCGACCGCCGAGCGCGACGCCGAGGCGGGTCATTTCGGCCAGGGCGCGGGTGACCAGGGCGGCTACGGCGTTATCGCCGAGGCCGAGGCCGTGAGCCATGCCGGCGGCGATGGCATAGACATTCTTGACCGCGCCGCCGAGTTCGATGCCGGCCACATCGTCGCTGGTGTAAACGCGGAAATGCGGCAACGTGAACAAGTCCTGCAGGGCCCCGGCCAGGAGTGGGTCGCTGGATGCGACCACCGCGCAAGTGACGAGGTCGGCGGCGATTTCCTCGGCGTGGTTAGGCCCGGTGAGGATGCCGATCGGGTTGGCCGGGAACACATCGCGCAAAATCTGGCTGAGGCGTTCGCCGGTGTTGCGTTCGATGCCTTTGGCGCAGGACAACAGCGGGGTGTCGGCTGATAGACCGAGTGCGGCCAGCTTTTCCGCCTCCGAGCGGACCGCTGCCGAAGGCACCGCGAAGATGATGAGCGGCATTTCCAGCGCCTCGCGGTGCTCGCCGGTGGCGCGGATGTGCGGTGCAAGCTCTATGGAGGTGATATATTTGGGATTGCGGTGGTCGCGGTTGATGCCTTCCACACAGTCGGTTTCTATCGAAACGAGCAGGATCGACTCGAGTTTAGGGGCGAGCAATTTGGCGAGCGCCGTGCCAAGCGAGCCCGCGCCGAGGATCGCGGCCGAGGTGAAGGGAAAGTGCATGTGGGCGTTACTGGTTAGCAGTTATTGGGAAGAAGACGGAAGACTTGGAGACACAAGACAGAAGAAAAGAGGAAGAGGCGATGCTCTCTGAACTTCTGTCTGGGAGCGAAGCGGTCTTCTGTCTTCGGTCTATTCATGACTCTTGCGTCTTCTCTCGAACCGATTCTCGGTGCCGTGACGGAGGCGGTTTATGTTAGACCGGTGTTTCCAGATACCGAGGAGGGCCACCACCACCGAGAACGCGAGCAAGGGCTTGTTCCAGGTGCCGGCCTGCCAGAGGGTGGGAAGGTTGGGGTCGTTGTGAAGATGATGGAAACGGGCACCCATATGGGTGAGCAGCGGCAGAACCCCGACGGCTCCCATGCTGGCCACCGAGACATAGCGGGTGAGGGCAAACAACAACACCCAGACCAACAGCAAAATCACAATGGCGGCGGGCATCAGGGCGATGACCACCCCGGCCGAGGTGGCAATCCCCTTGCCGCCCTTGAAGCCAACCCACGGCGAATAGTTGTGACCGAGGATGGCGCACAGCCCGGTGGCCACCTGCAGCAGTTGGGCAAGGGACTGCTGGTCACTTGGCAAGACCTGCGCGAAGGGCAGCAGGCATGGAATGACCATGCCGGTGGGTTGTCCCTCGAAGCGGATCCAATTGAGGGCCAGCAGCGTGGGTATGAGCCCTTTGAGCATATCCAACAGCAAACAGGCAATGCCGTATTTTTTGCCCATGACCCGCAACACATTGGTGGCACCGATGTTGCCGGAGCCCTGCTGGCGGATGTCAATCCCCCGCGATTTGGCAATGAGCAGACCAAAGGGGATCGAACCTAGCAGAAACGCGATGAGTGGGCAAAGCCAGAGTTGCATGGAATAATCGGGGCGCGGCTTACTCGATGGTGACGGCTTGGATGACCACATTATCCGCCGGCACGTCGGGGGATGGCATCGTCAGGCTCTCGCCGGTGAGCGGATGACGCATCACCAACTCCTTGTTGCCAGTGGCCACGGCCTTGATCTTATCGACCACCTCCATGCCGGAAACCACCTTGCCGAAGACGGCATAGCCGCCGTTGCTGGGGAAATTGAGCCCGGCGTTGTCCTGCACATTGATGAAGAACTGGCTGGTGGCGCTGTTAGGGTCGTTGGTGCGGGCCATGGCAATCGTGCCGAGATCATTGGTCAGGCCATTCCTGCCCTCATTTTTGATAGGTTTGCCCACGGGTTTTTCCACCAACTTGGCGCCTTCAACGGCGAAGCCGCCGCCTTGAATCATGAACCCGGCTATGACCCGGTGGAAAACCGTTCCGTCATAGTGCTTCTTTTTCACGTAGCCTAAAAAATTCTCCACCGTGAGCGGGGCCTTTTCCGCGTTGAGCTCGACCACGAATTCACCCTGGGTTGTTTTGAAGCGGACCTTGGGGGCTTTGGCGGGAGCGGTCTTGGCGGCGGGCGCCGGAGCGGCGGGTTTTTCCTGTGCGCAAGCGAGGACGGGAACCAGGGCGAGGGCGAGCAGAGCGGTGCGGCGTTTCATCGGGCGCGAGACTTAGGCGATTTGCCCGCAAAGCGCAAGCCCGCGATGGAAAGAGCCGCGCGGCCAGCAAAAATCACCCCAGTGCCCGACCCAGCCACCGTTTCATGGGGCTTTCCCCACCCCGTCGCAACC
>CAIKDP010000255.1 GCA_903826205.1 Akkermansiaceae bacterium | reverse complement strand
TTGTGGACAACTTTCCTCCAAGGCTGAAATTGTCTGAACTCTCCCGACACAAAAACCACATATAAATATCACCCGTTAGATGCTCTTACCCACTCGAAACCCGATTGTCCCAGAAATTTGTGCAACTCCGGCAATAGGGAGGAGGGCAGATAGACCAAGTAGCGATATTCACCGGGTTCCCGGTCGGACCTATACATCCTTGTGTCTTTCGCCTTCAAGGTGGGCCAACCTCTTGGCCACGGGATCGCAGTTTCGGTTGCATCCCGCGCGCTGTAAAGCTTCACTTCGATTTTTTCCGGAAACCATGGCGTGCCATTCATCTGGCATTGCTCGTCAACACGGACCAGTGCCATGCGAATATCGACAGGCAGGCTATCCCATAGTTGCAGATCGCGCCTGTAGCGCGTGTTGTCATATTCATTGTGATTCACCGGGGCTTTCCTCCAATTGCCATAGACGTCAATCGTCTTGTGTGGCGTCCAAATGGCGGTACTTGGCTGGCAGGTTGCGTCCGAGATATTGTATTCGTTCCGGGTGTTGGAGATATCAAATGAAAGCAGCGAGTCCGCCAGCTCTTTCGCGTCCGCAACCTTGTAGGTGATGCATGCGTCTTTCGAATCGGCCTTGTTGCTGAGGCAAATGACGGTGCCATCCTGATAGAGAGCAAACCTTTGAGGTCGCCTATCCATGCCAACCTCGGAAACACGCAGCAAGGGTATTGGTCCGGCAACATGAGGTCTGGCAAAACCGCTCTTGGTAGCCAAGAGAACTTGCAGAATCCCTGCCGCAGCGAGGCAACTGAGCAGAATGATCAAGGGGCGGTTCATGTGGCGGAATTTTCCATTTCTTTTCATCTGTTAGCCGCGACAATCCGATGGTCCGATCGGACCACCGGATTGTCGCGGCCTAACCGATAAGCTCCTCCACCCAGCGCGGCACTTGCACTGTGGCCGGGCCGATGAGATGGCGGTCGAAGCAACCGGACACCTGGGTTTGGGTGTTGTTGATTTCGAGCGTGCGGGCACCCGCGGATTTGGCCAGATGCACCAGTCCGGACGCCGGATAGACCAGTCCCGAGGTGCCGATCGCAGTGAAGATACCGGCCGCGCCAACCGCCTCATCAATCCGCTCCATGTGATAGGGGATTTCACCAAACCACACGATGTCCGGACGCAGGCCTCGGCGGCGCCCGCAGGCCGGACAGAGCGTGGAGCCGTGCAGGTCATCTAACCATATCATGCGGTTCCCGCAGTGGGTGCAAAGGGCCTTGCGCAACTCGCCGTGCATGTGGATCACCTCCGTGCTGCCAGCCCGCTCGTGGAGGTCGTCCACGTTTTGCGTGATGAGGGTCACCCGGCCGGGCCATGCCTGTTGCAGCCGTGCCAGCGCCTGATGGGCGGCATTCGGTTCGACGGTGTCCAGGGCGGCGCGGCGCAGGTTGTAAAACCGCTGGACCCGTTCCGGATCGCGCGCAAACGCCTCCGGGCAGGCGACGTCCTCCACCCGCTGGCCCTCCCACAACCCATCCTTGTCCCGGAACGTCGGCAACCCGGACTCCGCCGAAATTCCCGCTCCAGTTAGAACGACCACCGATGGCTCAGACATGCTCATGCCGCGACATATATCCAATAATCCATGACTCGGCAAGGCGCGATAGCCGTAGCTGCGGCTTCCAGCCGCAGACGGTGTCCGGCGCGTCTAGCATCGGACTTCAGCCGGTTGGCTTGGATATTTCTGCAAAACTGTTGCTGGCATTGACCGGCGTTTGCCGCTAGACAATGGCCGTGCAGCCAACCGCCACCGCATGAGCGCCACCCCCTCCGTTCCGATTCAGGAGATCCTGATGCTTCACCACAGCCACATGGATGTGGGCTACACCCATTCGCAGCCTGTCTTTTGGCAACTGCAGAACGAGTTTATCAGCCAGGCGCTCGACTGGCTGGAGGCCACTGCCGACCTGCCCGCCGGCGCCCGCCCGAAGTGGACTTGCGAGGCAAGCGAACCGCTGCGCCGGTGGCTGGCCAAGGCGCCGGCGGCGGATGTGGCGCGGCTTGTGCAGTTGCACCGGCAAGGCCGCATCGACGTTGCGGCGTTGCGTTGGCACACCACGCCGCTGGCCAACCGCGCCGGCTTGCAACGCCTGCTCGACGGCAGACAGGAGCTGGAAGAATTGTTGGGGTCGAAAATCCAGGTGGCCTGCCAGCACGATGTGACCGGGGTGCCGTGGCCGTTGGCGGATGTGTTGTTGGATGCCGGTGTGGATTTCTTCGTCATGGCGATCAACATTCATCTGGGACGCGCGGTGCAACCGCGGCCGGGGATGTTATTGTGGGAGGCGCCCTCGGGCCGCACGCTGCGCGTCTTCAATGGCAATCATTACACGATGTTCGATCAGTTGCTGTTGGCCTGGGATGACTCGGTCGAGCGCATGCAGCTGGGGTGGCAGGCCTATCAACAACGCCTGCAACAGATCGGCTATCCGCTGGATTTTGTCTATCTAACCACAACCTGCTCGCCGGTGATGTGGGACAATGCGCCTCCCAATCCCTTCCTGCCCGACCTGATCCAGCGCTGGAACGCGGCGGACTGCGGGCCGCATATCCGCTACGCGACCTTCGATGACTTGCGCCAGCGGGCCATGCAGGTGCCCGATGCGCATTTGCCACGGCTCCGCGGCGACTGGACCGACTACTGGAACTTCGGCTGCGCTGCCAGCCCGATCGCCACAGCGCGCAACCAACAGGCCAAACCGCTGATTGAGGTGTCAGAATTGTTAGACTGTCATTCCGCCGCATTGGCGCAGGCGATTGGAATGGTCGATCTCTACGACGAGCACACCTGCGGTTACTACGACTCGAACCCCGCGCAACCGCAGGCGCAAACCACCGAGTTGCTCAAACAGGCGCTGGCCCACGAAGGCCACGAGCACGCCGCGTTTGCCCTGATGGATGGACTCGAACGGCTCGCCCAAAACCCGGTCGCCGACAAGGGGATCGCGGGGGTCTTGTTCGTCAATCCCGGTCCGCACGCGCTGACGTTGCACCCGGAATTGCCAGCCGCGTGGTTTGCCGCGCGCGAGGCGGCCACCGAGCGGACCTATCGGGCCAGCCGGATGTTTTACGACGGCCGCGCATGGGGCAGCGGCTTCCCCGGCGCGCAGTCCCGCGCCTTCGGCCCCGTGAACCTGCCGCCGTTTGCATGGCAGGTGATTGCCCTAACCGACCTGCCGCCCGCCGTGGCCACGCCGGAACTCGCGCATCTGATAGAAATCGACACCGCCGCCCGTCGCGAGCTCAACTTTGCCCCCGCCGCCAACCACCAGCGGCGCACCGGACGCATCACCTCGCCCTGGCATATCCTGCGCTACGATCCGGATTCCGGGCGGGTCCTGTCGTTGTTTGACCGCGAACATAACCGCGAGGTGCTGGCACCGCGCGACGGGCTGGACTTCTTCGCCTTTGTCCGCGAGCGCACTGATGCCCTGGCTGAGGACCGGCGCTATGCGTTCTATCAGCGCGATCTGGACAAGGAAAAGGTCGATGAAATGTGCTGGCAGGATTGGGCGCCGGTGCATGAGCGGGCCACGCGGGTGACCCGCTGCGAGGTGCTTGAGGAAGGCGGACACATCACCCTCACGCGCGAACTCGAGGCACCTGGAATGCTTCATCTAACACAGAAGATCACGTTCTCCGCGCACGACCCGGTCATCCGCATGGAAGTGGCCATGGAGTTGCTGCCTGACGCGTCGCCGCAGGCGGTGTATTTTGCGTTTCCGTTGGCGCTGGACGCGGGTTGGCAGGCGTTGTTTGATACCGCCGGCGCGGTGGTGCGGGTGGATGACGACCAAATGCCGGGCGCTTGCCGCAACTGGGTGACCACCGAGACTCTGGCGGCGATGGGCGACGCCAATGGCGGCGTGGCCTTGTTCACGCCGGATGCGCCTTTGGTGCAGTTCGGGGACTTTCACTTTGCCAGACCACTGGATGTGTTGCCGCGCCCGGAGCGCCCGCTGCTGCTGGCATGGCCGGTCAACAACTATTGGGATACCAACTTTCCCCGCGTGCAAGCGGGCCGCATTCATTTGCGCTATGGCTTGCTGACCTTCGACGGCCCCGCCGATGCCACGCGTCTGCGCGCGGCGGCGGCGCAATTCCGCCAGGCACCGCTCATCTGGCCGGTGACCACCCACGGTCGCCCGCCCGCCCACGGTTTTCTTCCTACCACCACTTCTGTTTAAAATTTAATGCTTACTCACCCGTCCTTGGCTCAAGAGACATACGGACATCCATACCTAACCGGACAAAGAAAACCTCTGAAACACCGAAGGCCACTGAGTTCACTGAAAAACATGATTGATCAGTGTCATCAGTGGGTCTCAGTGTTTTCAGTGGTTCAATCTTCTAACCAAACAACATGCAGTCCAACCTGCGTATCCATCAATAATAAATAAAAACATATGCAATTCATCGACTGGCTTATCGTAGGTGTCTTTTTCTTCCTGGTGGTCGGCGCGGGGTTTATCTTCTCGCGCAAGAGTGCCGAGAGTTCCAAGGCGTATTTCCTCGGTGCCGAGAACAAGTGGTGGATGTTGGCGGCGTCCGGGGCCTCCACCAACTTCTCAATCAACGGCACGGTATGGAACCTGGCGATCCTGATGGTGTTAGGAATGAAGTCGTTCTGGGTCACGCTGGTGTGGTGGATGCCCAATGCGGTGTTTCTGATGGCGTATTCGGGCATTTGGATCCGCCGCTGCGGTGGCATCACCTCGGCCGAACTCAACAAGATCCGCTTCGGCGTGGGCACTGGCGCGAAATGGGCGCGCACCAGCTTTGCTTTCATGATCACCTTGTTTTCGATCGCCTCGTTGTGCATGTCCTACATCATCGTTCACAAGTTTGCGGTGGTGTTCGGTCTGACCAACGGCTTGGCCCACGGCGTGGCGCTCGGCATCGTGGTGCTCACCAGCATTTATGTGCTGTTCGGCGGCTTCAAGGGGGTTATTCTCAGTGAGTTTCTGCAAACGGTGGTGCTGTTCGCCGTGGCCTTCATCGTCGGCTTGGTTTGTTACCAACAATATACGGCGGAGCAGGTCCATGCCGCCGTCACCCATGGCAGTGGCGCTGCCGCCGTCACCCAGGACTATTGGAAATCGTTGTGGCCGGAAGCCACGCCGAAGATCGGTATGTTCGAGGCCTCGGAAGGGTATAAGGGATGGAAGGATTTTATTGGCGCGACGCTCGCATTCTCGATCGTCGGCATGATCGGTTGTGTGGGAGGGGCCGGCGGGCGCTATGGCGAACAACGGTTTCTGGCCGCCACCACCACCAAGGAAGCGGCCAAGCTCGCCGCGCTCTGGCAGTTCCTGGGGTTTCCGCGCTGGATCATGACCGCCGGCTTGTGCTATCTCGGATACGCGCTTTACAGCAAGGAAATCGCCAGTGACCCGGAATGCGTCATGCCCAGATTCCTCCAGTCCGGACTGCTCGGGCCTGGATTGTTAGGTTTGGTGGTGGCGGGCCTGTCCGCCTCGTTCATGACCAGCTTTTGTTCGGAGATCAACGCCTGTGCCTCAATCATCGTGCGCGACCTCTATCAACCACTGCTCGCGCCGCAGGTGGCCGACTCCGATCGCAAACTGGTCAAGGTGAGTTATGTAGTGACCGGCTTGCTTGCCCTGTTGGCTGCCATCATTGGCTATGCCATGGTGGAATCCCAGGCGCATGGCGGCGGCAGCGCGCTCAATGTGATTTGGGGATGGATGTTAGGTGGGCTGCTCACCTGCTTCGTCGTGCCCTTGGCATTCCGCTGGTATTGGGGGCGCATGAACGGCTGGGGCTTCGCCGGCGGTTGTCTGGCAAGCCTGGTGCCCTCGTTGGCAATGCTGATGCGGGCGTTTGTTCCTGCGGGTAATATTCTCAAAGCCTGGCCGGACAATTATTACACCTATGTCACCCTCGCCACTTCCACCATTGCCTGCATCATCGTCTCGTTGCTGACGCCGCCGATTGAAGGTGAAACCTCGGCGGCGTTTTACGCGCGGGTGCGGCCGTTCGGGTTGTGGAAGGATGCGGAAAAACGGGCGCGTGCGGCAGGCTTGGCGCTGGCCACGGCCATTCCCGTGCCGCAGATCATTCTCAATGTAGCTCTCGGTCTGGTGGCCTCGTTCTCGCTCTACATGGCCCCGGTGTATTTCCTTGGCCACTGGAATGCGGAGGGCGGCCTCTGTGCCTGCCTCTTTGTCGCCTGCTGCGCCGGCCTGTATTTCTCCTGGTATCGCACGCTTCCGGAGGATTAATACGGGCTTCTCTTCGTAGGCGCGTTCGTGAGAACGCGGGGGATTGAGGTGAATCGAGCCAAGAAACCACTGAAAAGAACTGCTGACACTGAGCGCACTGAAAATATGATGAAATCAATGATCTTCTATCAATCAGTGAAATCCGTGGTTCATCTAACTCCAGGTTCACTTCAACCCGCGGCCCTCGCTTTACTCCTGCTCGCTGTCACCGTGGCGCCGGGCCTGGCGGAAGAACCACTCATGGGCGAAGGTGAACGGAAAGCCGCCATCCACACGATTGTCTTTAACGAACCGGCCGGTGATGTGCCCACCAACGGCATGCCCGACGGTCCGTTGTTAGGCAATGGTGATATCGGCGTGGTGCAGGCTGGGCCACCCGACGCGCTGGCGTTTTACATCGGCAAGAACGACTTCTGGGGCATCAAGACACAGTCCCCGATGGCTGTCGGGCAAGTGCGCCTGGTCATTCCACAGTTGGCAGGCGCGTCGTTCCGCACCGAACAAGACCTTCGGCAGGCGGAGTTGCGTGGCACGTTTGCCAAGAACGACGCCAAGCTCGCCACCCGTGCATGGGTCGATGCCAATCACAATTTGTTTTGCATCGAACTTACTAACAATAGTGCCATGCCCATGGCGGTGATAGCGCAAAACATCAAGGGCTACGCCAGTCAGAAATTTCCATCCGAGGTCCGTGATAACGCCAAAGGTGCCAGGCTCGGATTCGAACAGCAAGGCAACGGGCGCTGGTTCTTCAATGGTGAAATGGCGGACATCAGGGTGCATGACCGCGCCCTTCCCGCGGCGGAAATCACCACGCTGGTCCAAGTCGGCCGCAAGGAAGTCCAGACCTTTGACGGTAAGAGTGGCCAACCTCTGATGGTGCCGGTCACCACCAATGCGCTCACGATTACGGGCTGGATCAAGCCGGCCAAACGTGCGAAGGATGCCGATTATATCGTCAGCAAAGGCGAGTGGAACCAAGCCTACAGCCTCGGACTTTCCAAGGGCCGCCTGCGTTTTGCCGTCGGCGAGTTCATGCTGCAATACGACGATCCGATACCACTGGACCTATGGACCCACGTGGCTGCCGTTTTCGATGGGAAACAAATGCAGCTGCTGGTGGATGGCAAGGTGAAGATGACCACGGGTGTGATCGCCGACCATGGTGACTCTTTCCTCTATGATCCGGATGACTCGGTTGCGGGCAGTCGCAAACTCGGGGTCGCGACCCGCCTCATGGGTGGTCCCGCCACCCGCAATTTCACGTTGGATCCCGGCAAGATGGTTACCTTGGTCACCGCTATTCTAACTGATCTTGATGTGCCGGGCAAGGATCCGCTGGCTGAGGCGAAGGCCATGGTTGCTGGACTCACACCAGCCAAGCTTGCGGATCTAACTACATCCCACCGCCGCTGGTGGCATGATTTCTGGAGCAGCTCGTTCATCGAAATCCCCGACAAGATCATCGAGCAATGCTGGTATTCGTCATGGTATATCATGGGCTCATGCAGTCGCGCGGGCAAGGTCGCCCCCGGCCTGTGGGGCAATTGGCAAACCACCGACAGACCCGCCTGGCATGGAGACTTTCACCTCAACTACAATTTCCAGGCGCCGTTCTACGGCCTCTACTCGGCTAACCATCCCGAGATAACGCTGCCGTATTATGATGCCATGAACCAGTCGATTCCGCGCGGCCAGCGGATCGCCAAACAACACGGATGGAAGGGCATTCACCTGCCGGTGTCCATCGGCCCGTGGGGGATGTGTCCGGAAGGCGATGCCGCCGATTGGGGTCAACGCTCGAACGCCGCCTTCTCGTCGTTGTTGTTCATCTGGCATTGGCAGCACACCCGCGATGTGGCGTGGCTGCGGGATACCGGTTACGCCTTCCCGCGCGCCACAGCGGAGTTTTGGGAAGACTATCTCAAACTGGAGAATGGCCGCTATGTGATTTACAACGATTCGATCCACGAGGGGTCCGGGGCGGACATGAATCCGCTGCTTTCGCTAGGCCTGGTGCGCACGTTGTTTGAAAACCTCATCCCGATGAGTGAGGCGCTGGGCGTGGATGCCGACAAGCGCGCCAAGTGGCGCGACATCTGCGACAAGCTCAGCGCATGTCCCCTCCAGCAGCGCGACGGCAAGACCGTGTTCCGCTACTCGGAGAAAGGCACCGCCTGGTGGAACGACAACACCCTCGGCATCCAACACATCTTCCCCGCCGGTACCATCGGCCTCGACAGCGATCCGAAGATGTTGGAGATCAGCCACAACATGATCGATGCCTTGGGCCGCTGGAAGGATTTCAACGGCAGCTCGTCGTGGTATGCCGCATGTGCCCGCGTCGGCTACAATCCGGAAGTCATACTAACCGAAATGCGCGGCATGTATGACGGCCATGCCATGCCTAACAAACTTTTGACATTCGGCGGCGGCGGCATCGAGAATGTCTCGCCGTCGCTGGCGCTCACCGAGATGCTCATGCAAAGCCACGCCGGCGTGCTGCGCGTCTTCCCTTGCTGGCCCGCACAACTCGACGCCCGCTTCGGCAGTTTGCGCGCGGTCGGCGCCTTTCTGGTCTCCGCCGAACTCAAGGGCGGCATGGTCTCCGGGGTGAAGATCGTCAGTGAAAAGGGCAAAGACTGCACGCTGGTCAACCCGTGGCCTGACAAACCGGTGCAAGTCACCCGCAGTGGGCATCTCACGGAGACGCTGCAAGGACCACGCTTCACCGTGCATACCACGACTGGTGGGACGCTCGAACTCAACCCGCAATGAAGAAGGTTTTCATAGGACTCGGCATTCTATCCCTCCTGGGCGTTGCAGGTGTGTTTGTCGCCTGCAATGCCTATCGCCAAGCGGAAGGCCGGTTGCCGGACTCCCTGGCCGCTCTGGTGCCGGGGTATATGGACGCCATTCCCGTGGATCCCTACGACGGCAAACCCTTCCGCTATGCTCCGGCTAAAGGCATTGTCTATTCCGTGGGACTGGACCTCACCGACTCCGGTGGGTCAACGAAACTTCCCGAACGCACCAAACGCTACATCCCGGATAAACATCGCTGGGAGGCAGAGGACGTGGTGTTTGAGATCAATGGCCACGCGGAATGATAGGAAAACCCGCAGCACCTGATCCAGAACATGCCACCATGAAAGTCCCTCTAACCTTGTTTGCCCTGCTTGCGACCATCGGCGCGCAGCCCCTCACCGCCGCCGAGATGGTCAAACCTAACATTGTATACATTCTCACCGATGATCTCGGCTACGGTGACATCGGTTGTTACGGCGCCACCAAGGTGAAAACCCCGAACCTCGACCGCCTTGCCAGCCAGGGTTGCAGGTTCACGGACGCGCATGCGACAGCATCGGTCTGCACGCCCACGCGCTACGCATTGCTCACCGGGTGTTATGCCTGGCGGCAGGCGGGCACCGGCATCGCGGCCGGCGATCAACCCTTGCTCATCAAGCCCGGGACCACCACCTTGCCATCGATGCTGCAGAACGCCGGTTACAAGACCGGATTGGTCGGCAAATGGCACCTCGGGCTGGGCACGCCGCCACATACGGATTTCAACGGCGAGATTAAGCCGGGTCCGTTGCAATTGGGTTTCGACTATGCCTTCTTCATTCCCGCGACCGGGGACCGTGTGCCTTGCGTGTTTGTGGAAAATCATCGCGTCGTCGGTTACGATCCGGCGGATCCGATCCGCGTGAGCTATGGCAAAAAAATCGGCGATGAGATCACCGGTGCCGACCCGGGAGCCAAACTGAAGATTCAGGGTGGACCCGGCCACAAGGACAGCGTGGTCAACGGCATTTCACGTATCGGCTTCATGACCGGCGGCGCCGCCGCGCGCTGGGTGGACGAAGACATAGCCGACACGCTCACCACCAAAGCCGTCAAGTTCATCGAGTCGAATCAGGCGGTCCCGTTCTTCCTCTATCTGGCGACCCATGACATCCATGAACCGATGGTGCCGCACCCGCGGTTTCGCGGCACCAGCGGCTGCGGTTGGCGCGGCGATGCGATCCATCAGCTCGATTGGTGCGTCGGCGAAGTCCTCGCCACCCTCGATCGCCTCAAACTAACCGACAACACGCTGGTCATCTTCACCAGCGACAATGGCGGCGCGATCAAGAACACCTACGACGACGGCACCAACGCGCTCCACAGCCTGCAAGCGCCGAATGGCACGCTGCGCGACTTCAAGAGCTCGCTCTACGAAGGCGGCCACCGGGTGCCCTTCATCGCCCGTTGGCCCGGCCACATTAAGCCGGGTGGCGCCTCGGGCGAGTTGATAGGGCACGTCGACGCCCTGGCAACCTTTGCCGCGCTCACCGGCCAGTCGCTCGAACCCGCAGCCGGCCCGGACAGTTTCAACGTGCTGCCCGCATTGCTGGGGGAAAAAAACCCACAGCCTGCCCGCGATCATCTCGTTTTGCAAAACAACGGCGAGGCCCCGCTGGCATTGCGTGAGGGCAATTGGATCCTCATCCAGCAGACAGGTGGCCGCACTCCTAACAAGAAGATATTGGCTAACAACCCACAGCCGGCCTGCGAGTTGTACGACCTCGCCGCCGATCCCGCCCAGTTGATCAACCTCGCCGCCAAAGAGCCCGCACGGGCGAAAACCATGGCGGCCCGACTTGATGGCCTCCGCATGCAGGGCCGCAGCCGCCCTGATTGAGCGGCGGAAAAAATGAAGATCGGGCTTGAAATCGGGGTGTGAAATCCCGACTCTCATGCGGCAGGTGTTCGTTTTTCACCGACCAAACAACCATCCATCCAATCCAAGTCACCATGAAATCCTATGTCCTTTTGTTCGGCGCGGCTCTTTGCACCAGCGCCTTGTCTGCCGAAGCACCGAAAGCCCCAGCCCCGAAAGCCGAAGCCCCGAAAGCCGAAGCGTTTGGAAAAACCACCGACGGCACCGCCGTGGAGGTTTTTACCCTCACCAACAGCAAAGGCCTCAAGCTCCGGGCCATGACCTACGGTGCCATCGTCCTTAGCCTCGAGACGCCGGATCGCGACGGCAAGCTGGCGGACATCGTGCTCGGCTACAACACCGTGGACGAATACATCAAGGACACACCCTACTTCGGCGCGATAGTCGGCCGTTACGGCAACCGGATTGCCAATGGCAAGTTCAGCCTCGATGGCAAGGACTACACGCTGGCCACTAACAATGAGAACGGCGGCATCAAGTGTTCACTGCACGGCGGGCTGAAGGGCTTTGACAAGGTCGTTTGGAAAGGCGAAGGCCTCGTTGGCAAGGACGGCTCGCAGGGCGTGAAGTTCAGCTACCTCAGCAAGGACGGCGAAGAAGGCTACCCTGGCAACCTCAGCGTCAGCGTCACCTATTGGCTCACCCCCAGAAACGAGTGGAAGCTCCAATATGAGTCCACCACCGACAAGGCCACGCCGATCAATGTCACTCAGCATAGCTATTTTAATCTCAAGGGTGAAGGCTCCGGTGACATCCTCGACCATAAGCTGATGCTCACCTCCTCGAAGTTCACCCCGGTCACCGCCGCCCTCATTCCCACCGGCAAGTTTGCGCCGGTTGCCAAAACCCCCTTTGACTTCACCAAGTCCACCGCCATCGGAGCCCGCATCGCGGTCGAGGACGAACAACTCAAATTGGGCGGCGGCTACGACCACAACTGGGTGCTTAACAATCAGGACGGCAAGCTCGCCCTTGCCGCCAGCGTTTTCGAACCCACTACCGGGCGCACTTTGGACGTGCTCACCACCGAACCGGGCATCCAGTTCTATTGCGGCAACTTCCTCGATGGCAAACAAACCGGTAAGGCCGGCAAAGCGTATGCGCAACGCAACGGCTTCTGCCTCGAAACCCAACATTATCCGGACTCGCCTAACCAACCTAAGTTCCCCAGCGTCATCCTCAAGCCCGGCAAAACCCTCAAGAGTACCACCGTCTTCCGCTTCGGCAGCAAGAAGTGAGATGGGGTTTGGATGGGGCGACCCTTTTTTGTTGGCGCGTGGGCGACATCTCGTGGTCACCCGCGCGCTATGAATTTGCTCCAATCCTCACTGGCTTTGATTCTATCAAGGCCAGTGGGTGATGGATTTGAGGAAGGCGAGGCGTCCGTCAATGTCGGCGCGGGTGATCTCCTGAAGCCGGCGGGTCGAAAACGCCTCGCACGTGAATGAGGCAACCACCGAGCCCTCAACAACCGCCTGGCGGATGTCCTCGAAGGTGAACCCACTGCGCCCGCTGGCGGCAAGGAAACCGGCCAACGCACCAAGGAACGAATCGCCCGCACCCGTGGGGTCGGCGACCTCGTGCAGCGGAAACGCGGCACAACGGAAGAAATTCCCGGCGGAAAGAACGGCAGACTCCGCATCCGGAACCGCGGCAAACAACATCGCCCCGAATTCGCCGAGCTTGATGACGACGAAACGCGGGCCCTTGGCCAACAGGCGCCGACCGGCTACCACAAGATTGCTCGTAGCCACGAACTCGCGGGCCTCGCTTTCATTGATGACAAGCAGGTCGATCCGCTTGAGAACGTCGTGGAGGCGGTCATTGGCAATGTGAATCCACAGGTCCATCGTGTCGGCGACCACGAAGGGGCGGGCGGCAGTACATTGGTCGAGCATCTGGATTTGGTTCTCCGGGGCCATGTTGGCGAGGACAACCACCGGCGCGCCGGCGATGGCGTCGGGCACTTTGACGCTCCAGTTTTCCAACACATTGATATCGACCTGGCGGGTGGTGCGGTCGTTCATGTTGGCGTGGTATTCACCGGACCATGAGAATGAATCGCCGGTGGAGCGTTCGAGTCCGTCAAGAGTGATGCCGCGGCTCTCTAGCAGAGAGAGATGTTCTTGCGGAAAATCCTTGCCGATGATGCCCACCAGATGCACGGGTTTGGTGAAATAGGAAGCAGCAATGGCCGCGTATGCGGCGGATCCGCCGAGGAGATTGGCCGCCTCCGCCGTGGGGGTTTTGACGTGGTCGATGGCGACGGTGCCGCCGATAAGGATGGGGGACATATTGATTGTCAGTTATAGGTTATACGTTGTTGGGAAAGACGGAAGACTTGGAGACAGAAGAAAGGCGCAGACAAGGGGGGCGGGGTTGGTTATGGGTCGGACTTGACGGACGTATTCCCAATAACCTTTAACTATTAACTGATAACTCCACTCCCCTTCATCTGCCCGCTGCCGCGGACGCGATATTGATAGGATGTGAGTTCGCGCAAGCCCATCGGGCCACGGGCGTGAAGTTTGTCGGTGGATATGCCAATCTCCGCGCCAAAGCCGAATTCCCCACCATCTGCAAAACGCGTCGAGACGTTGTGAAAGACACAGGCTGAGTCAACCTCGCGGAGGAAACGCTCGGCTGTAGTCTCGTCGCGCGTGACAATGGTATCGGTGTGGTGGGATCCGTAGTCGTTGATGTGGGCAATCGCCTGCTCAAGCGAATCGACGATTCTGATGGAGAGGATAAGATCGAGGTATTCGGTGCGCCAGTCGGCTTCGGTGGCGGCAGTTACACCTGTTAGAATGGCGCGGGTGGCCTCGCAGCCCCGCAGTTCCACACCCTTGGCGCGTAGCGCGGTGGCCACCGCAGGGAGAAAGTCTGCGGCGATGTCGCCGTGGACGAGGAGGGTCTCCAAGGCATTGCAGACGCCGCATTTCTGGGTCTTTGAATCCACCGTGAGAGCGACGGCCATGGGAATGTCGGCGTGCGCGTCGGCATAGAGGTGGCAGATGCCGTCGTAATGTTTGATGACGGGCATGCGGGCGTGTGAAACGACGGTTTCTATCAGGCCTTTGCCGCCACGGGGAATGATCAAATCGAGCCACTGATCCATCCGGGCCAGCACGGCCACGCTTTCGCGGTCGGTGAACGGGATCAGTTGGATCGCATGCTCGGGCAGACCGACCGCCGCGCCACCGGCTTGGAGTGCGGTCGCTATGGCGCGGTTGGAGTGAATCGCCTCGCTGCCACCACGCAGGATGGTGGCGTTGCCGGTCTTGAAGCAGAGCACTGCGGCGTCGGCCGTGACATTCGGCCGGCTTTCGTAAATGATGCCGATGGTCCCGATGGGCACGCGGACTTGCTCGATGCACATTCCGTTGGGCCGTTGCCAGGACTCAATACACTGGCCGACTGGATCGGGTAATGTGGCAACTTGCTCGACGCCGGCAGCCATGGCTTCAATGCGTACCGCATCGAGGCGAAGCCGGTCGAGCATGGCGGGAGCTAACCCGCGACTGGCGGCAGCCTCCCTGTCGAGGGCGTTGGCAGCGAGAATCTCTGGCGTAGCCTCGCGGAGGGCGGAGGCCATGGCGCGAAGGACCGCGTTTTTCTGCTCACTGGATAGCTGGGCAAGACGGTAGGCGGCAGTCCGGGCCTGGCGACCCATCAGATGAATCGATTCTTGGATGGAGGGGGACATGGGGTCAGGGGGCAGTGGAAGAGAAAGTATTAAGTCCCAAGCATGAAAATCTAAACGAAGAGGAAGAATGAAGAAGGGACAGCATTGTTATCGGTTCGGAACTTAGGATTTAAGATTCTGGTCTTTCTATCCGTGGCAGGAAGCGGGTGGAGTGACCATGGCCGGCAAGGATGCCGGCGAGTCGCTCTGGGTGACGGCCGTTGGCAATGTGGGTTTCAATCCCCGCTTCTAACGCGAACTTGATGGCCGTCAACTTCGAGGCCATGCCACCCATGGAAAATCTCCCCTTGTCACCACGGACATGGTGAAGCACACCGTCAATGTCGGCAACTTCCGGAATGAAGGCGTCGGTCGTCGGATCCAGCAATCCATCCACGCTCGTTAGCAGAATGACCCGTCTGGCATGAATGAGTCTTGCTACCCGCACCGAGAGCATGTCGTTGTCGCCGAATTTCAATTCCTCAACCGCGACGGAATCGTTTTCATTGATGATCGGGAGAATGCGCGGTTCAGCGAGCAAACGACCGAAGGTATCGGTCACGTACCCGGCGCGCTTTGGCGTCGCGAGGTCGGCCGCAGTGAGCAGGACTTGGGCAATGGTGATGTCAAAGTTGGCAAACAGGCTGCTGTAGGTCTGCATGAGTCGCGCCTGCCCCACGGCAGCGCAGGCTTGGCGGGTGGCCGTGTCCTTCGGATACTCGGCAAGACCGAACGCCGACAAGCCCGAGCCAACCGCGCCAGATGAGACAAACACACAACGGTGACCGGCTTCCATCAAGCCGGCGATGGCCGCTACCAGATGCACCAAGGCGGCTCTATCCAAGGTTCCATCGTCTGCCTTGGTGAGAACGCCGGTGCCAGCTTTGATGAGGGTGAGATTACGGAGCATGGGATGAGTCGCTGCGCTTCGGTGATTGGTTGGAAGTTATGTGTCAAGGGGTATGGAGAAAGTCAATGAGTCACGCGGCCATGAAAATAAATATCGTGGGTTTCTGTGTCTTCTCTAGTAATTGATAACACATAACTACACCTTATTCCTCATCCTTCGCGCCCTTCACGCGGACTTTGCCACGAAGCTTGGCCTCGATGAATGCATCAATATCGCCATCCATCACATCCTGGATGTTGCCGGATTCCTCACCGGTGCGGAGGTCGAGGACTTTTTGATAGGGCTGGAAGACATAGGAGCGGATTTGATTACCCCATGATACATCCCCTTTTTCGCCGTAGGCACGGTCGGATTCGGCGCGTTGTTTGTCTTCCTCGATGGTATAGAGCTTGCCCTTGAGGATTTCAAACGCGAGTTCACGATTGGCACCTTGCGAGCGGGCGGCCGTGGAGCGAATGAGGATACCGGTGGGTAGGTGTCTGAGCAAAACGGCCGTTTCCACCTTGTTGACATTTTGCCCCCCCTTGCCGCCGGAGCGTGTCGTGGTGATTTCAATGTCAGCTGGATTGATTTCAATCTTGATTTCCTTGGAAACTTCCGGGTTGGCATCGAAGGAAGCGAACGATGTGTGGCGCTTGGCCGCGGCATCGAACGGGGAAATCCGCACGAGCCGATGCACCCCGCGCTCGCACTTCAGGAAGCCGTATGCATATTCCCCGCTGATTCTCAAGGTGCAGGAGCGCAGGCCGGCCTCATCCCCATCCTGCCAATCCAAGGTTTCCACGCTGAAGCCGCGGCGCTCGGCCCAGCGGCAATACATGCGGTGGAGCATTTGCGCCCAATCACAGGCTTCGGTGCCGCCCGCTCCCGCTTGAATCACGACGAAGCAGGATGCATTATCACCCGGTTGGTCCAGCAGGGTGAGCAATTCATAGGCCCGGATGTCCTCCTCTAGACTCTTCGCATTGAGGATCGCCTCGCGGGCCAACTCCGCATCATCGAATTCCTTGGCCAGGGCCACACCTTCCTCGATATCCGCCACCCGCGCTTCGAGCTTGAGAAACGCTTCGAGCTTCTTCTTCAACGCACTGGCCTTGGTGCTGACCGATTTGGCATGATCCGCATCGTTCCAAAAATCAGGAGACCCCATCGCTTCCTCGAGGGTGTTGATTTCGTTGTTGAGAGCTGGCACGTCAAAGATACCTCCTGAGCTTCGACAGGCGACTCTTCAGGCCGGTGGTGTCGAGCGCCAGGAGGTCGGCGGTAGGAAGTAATGACATGCGGACAGGAGAAAATGACATTCCGTGCCAAGAGGCAAGCAGGAAGATGGAATTTCAATCGCCTCGACAGGGCGGTTGGCTTGAGATCTCATTGGACGGGGGAGGAGTGAAGGATGAGGTGGATGGCCTTGGCCGGGTGGCGCTGGTAGTTCTCGAAATATAATACCAAATATAATGCCAGACATTATATTGTTGACGGCCATATTTAATCTGATATTCCTGCCTTATGAGCGCATTGCGGCATTGCTATGAAGTGTTGTCATGAGCCGTATGACAGGCGGCGAACGGTTGTTCGGGGACACGGAAAAAGAAGCGCTGCGGCGCCTGATGTGGCGCATGGCCCGCTTCAGCGGGTTGGAAATCCACACCTGCGTGGTGATGGAAAACCACCCGCCGTGACCAAGGGCATGAGCGCCGCGGAACTGTATCGATGCTGGTTGTTTGAGGACGGGAAGATCCATGATTCGTTAGACGGGTACGACCCAACCACGCCGGCAAAGAAGAAGGCAGGAATATCCAAGGAAACCGAGGATGCCGAGAAAAGGCGGCGGGGGAAACTGAGTCGGGCCGAATTGCTGCGCTGCCGGGTGAGGTATTTTTCCGACGGACTGGTGCTTGGTTCTAAAGCGTATGTAAAAGGGATGTTTCAGAAATATCGGGGGATCTTCGGACCGAAACGCAAGAGCGGGGCCCGGGGCATGCGGGAGGCCGCCGGTGGTCGCCTGTGCACGGCCCGCCAGTTGGCGGTGAGATGGGTGGAATGAGCCTCCACCGACCGCCCACGTGGTGTGCCTCTGCCAAGCATCATACTTCGCGGCGAGTCCGTCATATTCGAGTCTGTCTCGACAATGTCTTCTTCTCTGTGCAATTTTGTTCGTCTGACGAAATCCCCCGGTTCACCCATGACCCGACAACACCGCGCCGATTATCTCCAGCGTCGTCTCAACGAGCTCTATCCTGAGCCCGCGATACCGCTGGAACATCGGGACGCATATACGCTGCTGGTCGCCGTCCTGCTTTCGGCACAATGCACGGATGTCCGGGTCAATCAAGTAACTCCAGCTCTGTTTGCCCGTGCGGGAAACCCGCAGGACATGATGTGGGTGCCCGTGGATGAGATCCAAGCCATCATCCGTCCATGCGGGCTGGCACTCCGGAAATCAGTTGCCATTTCGGGGCTTTCAAAAATCCTTGTCGAGCAGCACGGTGGTGAGGTTCCAGCGGATTTCGACGCACTGGAAAGCCTTCCCGGGGTCGGTCACAAGACCTCCTCGGTGGTCATGTCCCAAGCCTTTGGTGTGCCCGCGTTTCCAGTAGACACACATATTCACCGACTGGCAACCCGTTGGAAACTCAGTTCCGGAAAAAACGTGGAGCACACCGAGATCGCCCTGAAAAAACTTTTTCCCCGCGTCTCATGGAACCGACTGCATCTTCAAATCATTTATTATGGGCGGGAACATTGCACCGCGCGCGGCTGTGATGGAAGACGTTGCCTGCTCTGTCGCGAACTCTTCGCCAAGGCATGAAGGACATAGACACAAGACAGGAGACGGAATAAATCACCGACGAGTTGCCGTGAGGCATACCACATGCTCAGTCACTTTACCATGCGCCTAAAACTCACCATCGCTTATGACGGACGCCCCTTCAGTGGTTGGCAAGCACAGCCGTGCGGCAACACGGTGCAAGATCATCTGCATGTCGCACTGCGGGAAATTGCCAAAGCCCCACTGCCCATCCAAGGCTCCGGACGCACCGATACCGGAGTGCATGCGCTTGGGCAAATTGCCCATTTTGATGCTCCGGCAGGAACCGTTATGAAACCATTCAATTGGGTTGCCGCACTCAACTCCCATCTTCCAGCCACCATCCGCATCATGGCCTGCGAGGAGGCGCCGCCGGACTTTCACGCGCGATTTTCAGCGATTGGCAAAATCTATCACTACGACATATGCACGGAACCGGTCATGCCCCCGCACAAAGCCGGGCTGGCATGGCATGTGCCGCGTTTGGGTGATGCGGCTCGCCTAAGAGCAGCGCTCAACCTCATGCCGGGGCGGCATGACTTCCACGCCTTCGCCGCCTACCGTGGCAACGAAACCGCAGAGATGGATTACCACCGCACGCTACACGCGGCCGACCTCGAAACCCTGACCGACGGCTGCCGAATCACATTTTTCGGAGACGGATTTCTCTACAAAATGGTGCGTCTGCTCACCGGAGCTGCGGTACGGGTGGCCCAAGGCAAGCTCGATCCTGGCACCTGCAGCGCTCTGCTCGATCAAGCGCCCGGGTTGCCACATGGCAAGTCACCCTATTGTGCCCCCGCAGACGGGCTATATCTCCAGCAAGTTCTCTATCCGCCGAGTTGCTGAGGCGGGCGTGGTGAGGTTTCTCAATATCGGGACTTTGCATGGGCCAAGGCCTTGGCCATACTGGCGGGGTGACAACTTATGGCTTGATTTTTGATCTGGATGGAACGCTGGTGGACTCCCTGCCCGGCATCGCCAACTCGCTGAACCGGGTATTGGCAAGCTTGCGTCTGCCACGGCATTCGCTCCACGCCGTGCGCGGATTCATTGGTAACGGGGCGCGTGTGTTGATATCCCGTGCGGCTCCGTTAGTGACCGATGATGAATTGCTTGGCCAAATTGAACAGGCGTTCAAGGCGGACTATGATCGGGCATGGCCAACGGGTTCAGCGGTCTATCCTAAAGTGACAGGCATGCTGGAGGAGCTCCAGCGCCGGGAGGTGCCAATTGCGGTGTTGTCCAATAAAACGCATGCATTCACCACGGCCATGGTGCCCACGTTGTTTCCTAACATATCATTCGCCGCTGTGCTCGGCCAACGGGCCGGGATAGCGCACAAGCCGGATCCGGCAGGTGCCTTTGAAATAGCGGCACTGATGGGCTTGCCGCCGAAGGCATGCATGGTGATCGGGGATTCGACGATAGATCTTGAAACCGCCCGCAATTCGGGCATGACTGCCATCGCCGTCACGTGGGGTTATCATGATCGGGCAGCCTTGCTTGCAAGGTTGCCCGATGCCATTATAGACACCCCGGAAGAGTTGCTGAGTTTGTTAGAATAGACGCCGAATCACGGTAGCGGAGCAACGAGTCAGCATCAAATGTGCATTCCCACCTATAGGCGTGGGCAGAGCCGGCGCCTATGGTCACTGCTCGCTGAGGTCACCTCCATAGAAGCTCTTGATGTATCCGTACTCGACAAGAGTATCCTGCCAAGGAGCGAGCACGTTGGTGTTTGGGAAAATGCGGGAAGCCACGGCGAGCCATTCCTCGGCTTTGGCGAGGTTTTTGTCGTCGTAAGCCATGGCGGCTTGGGCGAAGCAGAAATACGGAGAGTCGTCGTCAATGTCATATTTCTTGGACAGCGCAAGCGCGTCTTCCTTCATGCCGAGTTTCTTTTTGCAAAGGAGGATTTTAAACTCCACGAGACGGGAGAGGGCCATTTGATTGGCGGGCATATCTTTGAGGATTTTCACAAACAAGTCGTGGGACTCCTGCCATTTTTTTGTGACAAAGAAAACTTCGGCGATGTTGAAAATGATGCTGGGATTGTCCGGCGAGAGCAGCAGGGCCTTGCTGAAGGCGGCGCTGGCCTTCTCAAAGTTGCGGATTTCCACATAGCATGAGCCCCGGTAGTTAAGGCTTTCCGGGCTGTCCGGGAAAATCGCATCCGCCTTATCGAGGAAATCGAAGGTTTCAAAAATTCGTTTTTGCTCGAACAGTCGCGCAGCCTCGCCCAGTTGTTTGAAAAACTCCGTGCGGCGTTCTTCCGGTAGGTTGAGAAACGCCTGCTGGTTGGGAAGCAGTGGTTTTTTTTCTGTGCCCGGCGTCCCCGGTTTGGCCGGTGCGGGGGCAGGGGCCGGTGCGGGGGCAGGGGC
>CAIKDP010000254.1 GCA_903826205.1 Akkermansiaceae bacterium | reverse complement strand
GGTCGGACAGGTCGGTCTGGTCGGACAGGTCGGACAGGTCGGACAGGTCGGACAGGTCGGACAGGTCGGACAGGTCGGACAGGTCGGACAGGTCGGACAGGTCGGACCTCTAACCTCTAACATTTTCCGCGAGCACCGCTGCCAGCGAATCAAACAGGGCTTTTTTGAGGATCTCCCAGCGCCACGGGCGGCCTTCGAGGAAGAATGCTTGCGCCACTTTGAGACGCAGCAAGCCATAGCGGTCGGCAGGAAACAAGGCCCCCAATTCGGTGGCCAGCGCGGAACCCGTGACCCCTTGGTGGTGACTGGTGTCCAAACCTAACAAAAGCAGGCGGTTGCGCCAGGTTTCCGCCAAAGATTCTCCGAGTCCGGCAGCGCCGAAAGTTTCCAACACCACGGACCCCTCGGGGAGGGCCGCAGTACGCACCCTCAAGTGCAGCATCGCCGGATGTCGGCGCAGGTCTTCCGCAATGCGTTGGCGCAGCGAGGTCCTGTATGCGGTCTCCTCCCGGTCCACCAATTTGAGCCGACCTGCCGCCGGGATTTTGCCGGAGAACCGGCTCCAACGGGCGTCACCCGCGGCATCCAAATCGATGAGCAAGCGGGTGTGCAGGCCATGCACCAACGGGGTGCGGAAACGCATCGAAAACCCCTGAGCCAAATTCAACGCTCCCGGATCCCAGCCCTCCGGCGAGGTGACTGTCTCTTCGGCGCCGTGAAACAACTCCCGATACGCTTCAGGCACCGCGCAGGTCGCATATTCACAACTGAAAAGAATGGCCGTCATGCGCGTGACCCGGCGGTCATTTGGATTTCAGCGGCGGCGCGGGGGGCCTGATGAAATCCTGATAGGTGGTGACGCGGGGGCGCTCCAACGCGGTATCGTAGTAGGCGAAGATGAGGTAGCGCATGCCGGGGATGAAGCGCAGCATGCTCTCGCAGCCGCCCAGCCAGGCGTCCTTTTGTTGGAGTTCGACCACCGTCTCGGCCATGTTGAAGGCATCGCGTTGCTCGGGTCTGGCGAAGCCGTGGTTTTTGTAGGGTTTGAGCAGGATTTTGTGTTCGCCGAGGGTGACTCGCACATCCTGGGTGTGGAGGCTGGCGACGAACGCTCCGCCGTCCGGAAAGTTCTTGAGGGAGTCCTCGATCACGAAGACGCGCCAAGGCAGGGCATTGGGCTCTTTTGCCGGCGGGAAAAAGGCCAGAATGACGGCGTTCACGCCAACCGGAATGACGGCACTGGCGGCGGGCTTGCGATCCACCGAGGAGATGAAGCCGATCGTGTTGTTTCTGGCAAGGCAGACGACTTCCGGCGAGAACGTGTCTGGCGGGACGGTGCAGGTGACCTCAACCCCCTTGTCGATGATGTTGAGCAACGGCGGCGGCGGCGGGGTGCCCTCGAAACCCAGAAACCGGCAACTCACCTTGCGGCTGTCTTGGGCGTTGCTGAAAACCGGGCAGAGGAACAACAGGCAGAGGCATAGGGCACGCATGAAATGATTGGAATGACGGGGTTATATTTCGTTAGGTCCGAGCCAGCGCATCGAGGTGATGAGGAAGCGGCGGCCGAAGGTCTTGTTTGCCGTGCCCTGCAGTGCGGTGGGGACGGTCTCGACCGCGTCGGTGGGATCGACCCATTCGGGGATGCGTTGGACGACGGCTTCGCAGGTGGCGCTGGCCAGGATCTTGCCCTTGGCGTCGCGGGCCTCGCCATAACCGCGGATGGTGAAGGTATCGGAGCGCGGCGTGGCGGCATTGCCCAACACGGTGAGAAGGTCGGCTTGGGTGAGGAAGCCCGGGGCTCCTTGGTTACTGGCCCCCGTCCCCGCCGTTGGGTTCACATACTTGTAGGTTTTGACCGTGGCGGCGGGAATCTCAAAGCCCGCGGCGGCGGCGAGGGCCACGCTCTTGTTGATATCGGCATCGTCGATGGCCTGTTGCAGCGCCCCGCGCTGAGCCTTGTCGTCGGTGCCGAGGCGGCGGTTGACAAACTCCGCCATGGACAGGAAGGGCCCGTAGCGGCGGACCTGCTTGACGATGTTGGTCGCGAGGTTTTGCAATTGGGTATCCGAGTACTCGCGCGGGCCGAGCCAATAGCCGATTTTGGCCACGGCACCGTCCGCCGCGGAGGTGGAAACCGGCAAGCGGACGCGGCTGATGCGGGCCTCCTGCGTGCCGATGCTGGCGAGGTTGCTGAGTTTGTTAGTCGGGGGCTTCACGGAATCATTGAGCTGGTTGAGCAGCGCCTGTGAATCGTGGATGGAGGCGAGCATGGCCTTCCATGCCAAAATGGACGTCGAGTTGACGTTGAACGCGCCTTCCATCAACTGCCAGGCGGCGACCCGGGTATAGGCGTCGGTTTTGGCGACTTCGGCGTTAAAGGTGTTGGCGGGGCGGTTGTCCGGTCGGTGCAACTGCAGACGCGGATCGTCCAACGGCTTCTCCGTGGCAAATTCCGCGGCAAGCGTGGTGGTGGATTTGCCGCTGAAGAAGGGGCCGGTTTGGGCGGCCAAACCGGAAAAGTAAAAGCTGTCGTAAAACGCGAGGTTGAGCAGGAACGAGTGATCGAGATAATTGCCGCCGGTCTTGGTCTCCATCAGTTTGGCCGGCGAGATGAGCGGGTGCGCCCAGGAATTGCCAAGCGGTTGGGCAAAGCGCGGCAGGTAGCCGGAGGCCCCGCCGGGATTGGCGCCGTTGAGGGTGACAAACGACTGCAGCGGGGCGAGCGGAATGTCATATTGCAGGCCGAATTTCGTGCCGTAGGTGGAGGTGTGGCCGGAGATGAAATTGCTGCGATCCATCTTATCGATTGATACCAGGCTGGTGGCACCTTTGGCCACGTCGAGGCCTTGCAAATCGAATTCGTGGGAATGGTTGGCGCAATGTTCGGTGAGGACCTTTTGGGAGGAGGCACCGATATTGGCGTGGGCGAAGCACCAGGGCTTGGTGGCGAGGCGGCCGTCCTCGTTGGTGGCATCGCGTGCGCCGGAGGTGGATTTGGCTTGCACGCTGAGCAGGGCGAAGGGCTTGGGATATTTCAGATCCTTGATTTTGACCAATGCACGGTCCACCAGATCCACCCCTTTCACGGTTCCGGTCTTGGGGTAACGCAGGGGCAATTTGACGCCGGTGCTGGTCATGAAGGTTTGCAGGCCGATGGGCGATTCATAATCCAATTCAATGGCACTGGCCACGATCCGGTTGCCGGGGCTGCTCGGATCGGGTGCGGACATCTGGACGATGTACTTGTTTTGGCTCGCATCAGGCAGCCCGCTGGGAAAGGTCGTGAACGGAGTGAACTCCACATACACTTGGTCATCCCAAGCGATGCCCATGCAGCCGCCCCAGCGGCCTTTGGATCCATCCGCACCTATAGTCTTGTTGCCGAGCACCCAGTCGCAGTCATAACCGATGCCATAGCCGCGCCAACCGGGGATTGCATCCATGTTGTTGGTGAAATTGCTGCCCAAATAGATGTCCCAATATTTCCGATCCGCAAGGTCATCGCGGTAGGTGCGCTCGGGGTCGAGGTAGGGGGAAAACACTTTCACCTCACCCGGCAGCAGCCGGAACAGGAATTTCGGGGGGTTGTCCGAAGTGCCCGGGTCGGGTTTGCCGTCGCTACCCTTGTTTTTGAGGTTCATCCCGAAGAGTTTGCCCCGCTGGCCACCTTCATTGTCCGCCGTCATGGTTTGGAAGGGCACCATGTCGGTGCTCTGCGCCTCACCACTGCGGTAAATCTTCACGGACAAGGGCACATTGACAAACTCCACCCGCAACGTGTCGCAATCAATGGCCACGTTATACGGGTTGTGGAGGGTGACGATGGGTGTGTAGAGGATGTGCAGGTCGTAGTTGTATTTTGAACCGCGGAACTGGCCGTCCTGTGGACCATGGATCCCGGTAGCCTTTTCTTCATTGGTCAACTCGCGCTGGATATAGTCTGGCAGGTTGGCGTAGAGGTCGTGACCGATCAGGCTGAAGAGCATCTGCACTTTGGCGATGGTGGGCATGAGAACCACGCCGGGCGGTGGCGCGCGGTTGATGGTCACCACCTGTGTCGTCTGCGGATCACCGGTGACGGAGGCGGCCGCCCACTTGGGCGGCGTCTGCATCTTGATAACGGGCACGCCGGACGAAGAGGTGACGGCAGGAAGGGGTGACTTATCCCCCCGATAGAGACGGCTGAACTGGTGCAGCGAGGCCCACGTCGGATCGGAGGGCACATCCGAGGTTTTCATTCCGAGCATCGAGGCGTAAACGCCCTTGCCATTGTAGATGGTGGGCAGCGTGGTCGCATTGGTCAGCAACTGGAAATCCTTCTTGAGGCCGCCGTGGGCCACATCGGTGAGCAGACCGACAGAGTGGGTGGTAACGTCATGGGTGGCGGTTTTCAAGGCGTCGCGGGTGCCTTTGGCGAGATTCTCGCTGGCCAAGGCAAAGTTGAGGCGGGTGATGCCTTTTTCGATCGTGGCGGCCTGCGGTGCCGATTTCTCAAACATCTTGCGGTCGAGCTCGGACAAACCGGTGATGAACTCCACGCCGGGACGTTCCCCCGCCCCGAGTTGTTCGGTTTTGGCTCCGGCGGCAGCGGCACCATCGATGTAAGGCGTGTTGATGCGGGCTTTGATGCCTTCGTCGAGCACGGCCCATGCCAGCGCGCCGGGCGATGAGCTGATCGGCACTTTGTTGGCTTTTACCAGACTGGTATCCTGGGCTTTATCACCCAAGGTGCCCTTGCCCCAGAGCAGGACCGGGGACGTCGGCGCCTGACTGGCGAAAGCGGCTTGCCGGGCAAGCGCGGGATCGGGGCTGGAGACCAGCCACGCACGGAACTTGGCATTCTTCGCGTCGATTTCGTAATCCGCCGCTTTCGGCGGGGCCGTGGCCTTGATCTCTAACGACTCCCACACCCCCGTAAGCTGGGGGTTGGCAATATCTTCGCTCAGGATGTCGGCGCGGGCGGTGACGCGCTGGTCCGGACCGGCGCTGCGCTGGAGTTCGCCCAGCGCCAAAATCAAGGCCAGCCGGGCATTGGCCCGCGCCGTGGCCATCGCTTCGCTTTGCGACGCCGTGCGCAACGAGACACTGGATAGCGCCAGCAACCCGACCGCCAGCAGCGTCAATAGCACCATCAGAGCCAGCGTTACCACCAAGGCAAAACCGCGGGACCGGGCAAACTTGCGTCGAGCTTTCATGAGGGCTTGGGGAATTGGTTCTCTGGGGCGCAGTAACTACCTAGTAGATACTCTCCGTCAACAATTAATGCAACAAATTGTTTTTTCCTGACCGCCTCGGGGTGAAATTTTTCGACAAACCGTGCTTGTCCAGCGGGGGGGATGCGGTCTACGGTCTCCCAGCCTAAATTCAGCGTGACGCCGTCTTCACCCACCATCCATATTCTAGGAATCCTGCCCGCGCGGTGGGCCTCCACGCGTTTCCCCGGCAAACCCCTCCATCGCATCGCCGGCAAGCCTCTCATTCAGCATGTTTGGGAACGTTGTCTGGCTTGCTCAAAACTCGATGCACTGCTCGTCGCCACCGATGATGAACGCATCCGTGAGACCGTGCTTGGCTTCGGCGGCCAGGTGGTCATGACCTCACCCGACCACCCGACCGGCACCGACCGGATTGCCGAGGCCGTCCGCGCCGTGCCGCAGGCCAGCCACATCGTCAACATCCAAGGCGATGAACCGCTCATTGAACCGGCCCTCATTGATGCTCTGGCCACCGCCTTGGTCACCGACCCGGCGCTCGATATGGCCACCGCCGCCAACCCCATCGATCCCGCGGACCCCGCGGTGCTGGATCCGAACGTGGTGAAAGTGGTCACCGCGCTCAGCGGCCGGGCGCTGTATTTCTCGCGTTCTCCCCTGCCCTATTTCCGGCATCCGGTCGAGGGTTTGTTCGTACTGCGCCACAAGGGGATTTACGCCTACACGCGGGGGTTCTTGGAACGTTTTGTCAGTTGGCCGCCCTCGCCGCTGGAACGTGCGGAATCGCTGGAACAACTCCGCGCCCTGGAAAACGGCGCCAGCATCCACGTCATCACCACCACCGACACCTCGCCCGGCGTGGACACCCCGGAACAGGCGCGGGAAGTCGAGCGGATCCTAACACACTCTCACCAGTCCTTGGCCTAGAAGACATGCGGACATCCATACCTAACAAATAATCACCCTATGAAATACATCTTCGTCACCGGCGGCGTGGTCTCCTCACTTGGCAAGGGCTTGGCGGCAGCCTCCATCGGCACGCTGCTCGAACACCGCGGCCTGAAGGTTTTGCTGCAGAAATTCGACCCCTACCTCAATGTGGACCCCGGCACCATGTCGCCCTTCCAACATGGCGAAGTGTATGTGTTGGACGACGGGGCGGAAACGGATCTGGACCTCGGCCACTACGAACGCTTCACCTCCGGGGTGCTCACCCGGATGAACAACCTGACCTCCGGCCAGGTGTTCGACTCGGTCATCAAGAAGGAACGCCGCGGCGAATACCTCGGCAAGACCGTGCAATTCATCCCGCACGTCACCGATGAGATCAAGATCCGCCTTCACGAGGTGACTAACAACAATCCGGAAGTCAACGTCCTCATCACGGAAATCGGTGGCACGGTGGGCGACATGGAAGGCTTGCTTTTCATCGAGGCGCTACGGCAGTTCGCCCTCGAAGTCGGCAAGGAAAACGTGTGCTTCATCCACGTCACCCTGCTGCCCTTCATCAAGGCCGCCGGCGAGGTCAAAACCAAACCCACCCAGCAATCGGTGGCCAAACTCCGCGAACTCGGCATCCAGCCCGACATCATCATCTGCCGCACCGAGGCGGACCTGGATGAGGATAACCGCAAAAAAATCGCCATGTTCTGCAACGTGGAACGTAAGAACGTGGTGGCCTTCCGCGACGTCGCCCACACGATCTATGAATGCCCTCTGGACCTGCGCCGCGACAAGATCGACCGTTTGGTGGTGGACAAGATCGGTTTGGGGCACACACCGCCGCCCGCTCTCGAGGATTGGGAGCGCTTTGTGCAGCGCGTGATCCATCCCAAGCACAAGGTGACCATCGCGGTGGCCGGCAAGTACGGCCTGCAGGACGCTTACAAATCCATTTACGAATCGCTCATTCACGCCGGCGCCCAGCACAACACCAAAGTCAAAATTCTCCGCGTCGAAGCCGAGGACATCGAAGCCCGCGGCGCCAAGGACGTGCTGGGTGACGTCGATGGCATTCTGGTTCCCGGCGGCTTTGGCGATCGCGGGATTGAAGGCAAGATCCTCGCCGCCAAGTACGCCCGCGAACAGCAAATCCCGTATTTGGGCATCTGTTTGGGCATGCAGACGGCGGTGATCGAATTTGCCCGCAACGTCTGCAAATTGAAAAATGCCAACTCCACCGAGTTCGACAAGACGGGCCCGCACCCGATCATCAGCCTGCAGGAGGAGCAGATCGGGGTGGAAGACATGGGGGCCACCATGCGCCTCGGCTCCTGTGAATCGATCCTGTTTGCCGGCACCCGGGCGGCCGATCTTTATGGTCACGTCGAGCGCATCCACGAGCGTCACCGCCATCGTTACGAGTTGAATCCGGACTATCAGGAACGCCTGCAAGAGGCGGGCATGGTCATCTCCTCCGTCTCCGCCAAAGAGGGTTTGGTTGAAATTGTCGAATTGCCCACGCATCCGTTTTTCATCGGGGCGCAGTTTCACCCCGAGTTTCAATCCAAGCCGAACCATTCCCATCCGCTGTTTTCCGGGTTTGTGGCCGCCGCCTTGAAGTATTCCCAATTGTAGGCCCGGCATTCCTTGACTTATTTCCAAGCACCCGGAAATCTTTCCCGGATTTTTCCGCTTGCGGTGGGGGGGCAGCCAGTCGAGGCTATCCCCCTGAGAATGATCCGTTCGCGCTTGGGCTGCAAAACGCTCTTCACTCTCCTGGCGGTCCTGCTGGCCTCAGGCTGGGGTGGGTTTGCCGTGGCGCAAGGCGTGGAGAAAATCAACCTCGCGGATGGCTTTGACTTTCCAGTGGGCAAGCCTGATGCCGCCGGCTATTACAAAGCACGCGGCTTGAGACTGCGCTCGCCGCAGCATTTCGGGGAGGACTGGAACGGACGCTCCGGCGGCAACAGCGACCGCGGCGACCCCATCTACAGCATGGGCGATGGCATCGTCACCTTCGCCTACAACGTCAAGGTCGGCTGGGGTAATGTGGTCATCATCCGCCATGCCTATCGTGAACCGGCCAGCGGCCAGGTCAAATTCTGCGATTCCCTCTATGGCCACATGCTCGCCATCCTGACGACGGTCGGCCAACATGTGCGGCGCGGCCAACAGATCGGCACCTTGGGCGACAACAACGGCATGTATCCGGCCCACCTCCACTTTGAAGTCCGCTACAATATCCACATCGGCATGCAGCGCAGCAGCTTTCCGGCCGATACGATCAACTGGGCCGACCCCTCCGAATTCATTACCAAATACCGCCGCCTCAACCGCGAGTGGCGTGCCGTGCCGGTGCCTACCGGAACCTATCAGGAGTATGTCGGATTCAAGGGACTCTGACCCCACCTTGCACCTTGGGATGATTCGCTTCCCGGGCAGCCGGAAGTTCGCACAGCGCACTGTGCTGACGACTCCACAGCAGCCTCATCCCCCCCAACCGGGTTGTCACCACAGACCTCACCAAACGACCTCGAATTTGACGCAGGGGTGAGCAAGTTCCGCGCCTCCAAATTCGCGGGTTTGTTTCGCGGGTTTGTGCGAGCTCTTGGATTTGTTAGTTTCCCGTGCGCATCGCTGCTGCGCACGCTGATTTATCCCATAATCCGCAGTTGGGATTGCGGATGAGCAGCGCAAGTGCTGATAATTGCGCGGTTTGAAGACGAAAACATGCAATGAATTGGCTCACCCAGTGGGTGATGGGGACTTGGATTTCAAATTCCTGCCTGCAGGCGGG
>CAIKDP010000253.1 GCA_903826205.1 Akkermansiaceae bacterium | reverse complement strand
TTCCAGTGGGCATTGCTGCCGCCGGAAATGCAGCCACCGTTAGAGGTGAGCGCGTTCGTCACCGGTGGACCGTCGAAACCGATGGTGCCGCTCTTGTGCAGCGTTACAGGGCCTGTCCCCAACCCCTGATCGTGCATGGAGAGACAGCCGTCATTGATGGTGGTTCCGCCACTGTAGGTGTTGGCCGCGTTGGTTAGATAGACCGTGTGCGGGCCGTTCTTGATCAAGGCGCCGGTGCCGGAGATAACGCCGGGCAGGAAAACGCGCGTGTCATCGGTTTCGAGCCCGTCGATGGTGAAATCGGCATCGAGCCTGAGTGGCGCCTTGAGGGTGACCTCCGCGCGACTCTGGCTGTTCATATACGGCAAGGCTCCATGCGTTTGGCTCTTGGCAAATACCAGCGTGCCCTGCGAAACCAGCGTCACGGATGAACTGCCGAAATTGAGCTGGTTGAGCACGAAATCGTCAGCGGAGTCACGGGTCACCTCGTATCTCCCACCCGTATAAAAATTGAGGATGGTGTCGGAATTGCCACCCGCGGCAGGTGCCGCGGACGTACCCACGTTGGTCTTCCATTGCGCGGCATCATCGAACCTGCCGGAATTGTTAGAAGCCCGGGTGAAGTGCATGGGTGACGCCGTCTTGACCACCTGCACGGTATAGTCCCTGGTCGATTTGTTCTGGGCGGTGATGGTATAGGTCTGCGGCTGGCTGAAGTCCCGCACCGTGCCGGAGGCCGGATTGGCGGTGGCGAAGCGCGCCAACGCGAATATCGGGGCCAGCGTCTTCACATCGGTGGATTCGGGAACATAGAGCGAGATGATGGAACCGTTGATCGCGCCATAGATGGAATCCGGCAAGCGCAAACGATAGATCTCTTTCACCGTCCATGGAGCCGTCAGTTCCGCCGGGAAGGAATAGCCCCTGAGCTCGCGCTTCCTGCGGACAAAGGGCTTGTCGTCCTTGACCCGCAGCTCAGGACCGGGATTGTCGAGCTTGTCCTTGGTCGGCAGCAGTTGCGCCGCTTTTGCCGTGTCGATATACTCGGCCAGGTCGCGCATGGCGATGACATGGTAATTGTTATCCTTGCAGTAATCGACCATGTCTTCGAATAGATCCGGATTGGTTCCGACGGCGGCATGCTCCATATCCGGCGTGCCATGGAAAGTGAGGACGACCACCCTGCCGGCCGTGGCCTGCTGGACGGCACTGATGAAGCCCTCCATGTTCATTCCGACGCCACCCACGGCAAACGAGGGGACATCGAGCGGGTGGTCCACGGCGGGCCGATAGACACGGCCATAGCCGCCGCGTCCGAACACATATCCCCAGCTGCTTAGGAGCGGATAGAACTTCGGATTCACAATATAGAACGGCCAGGCGAGCGTTGTTGGTTTGGGAATCCGGTTGGAGATCATCTCATCTTCCAGGGTCCAAATATAGGCCTGGCATCCGCCTTCATCGGTATGCGATAACATCCCATGTCCCCGGGTGTGATTGCCGATTTCGAAGCCATCATCGGCCATGCCCTTGATCTGCCGCCACGTCATGTACCAATCCTTGCGCTCGCGGAATCCATAGGCGTCCGCGACATAGAACGTGCCGCTGAAACCGTTGTTCTTGAGGATCGGGGCCGCGATGGTCGCATTGCTGGCACAGCCATCGTCGAAGGTGAACACGACGGTCTTGTCCGGGATGGGCTTCTTGATGATTCCGGTGGGATCATCGGCCGTTGCCGCCGTTGCCCAGCCCACACTCGCCCCTGCCAGCAGCATGGCGCACATCATGCCAGCTTTCGTTTGTTTCATCATGGTGGTTGTATTCCGGTTCATTAGGGTCTTCAATCTTTTGTTGCAGGTGTTAGAGGGAGAAGCTCGAGGATGACATGGGCATAGAGACGGTGGCCGAAATCGTTGGGATGATTGACGTTGTTGCCGCTGATATCCGAGAAGTTCTTCTTCTTGAGGACATCCATCCAAGGCGCCGTCACATCGGCCAGCGCCATATTCTCTTTCACCAACCCGCCCAGGAACTTGGCTTTCCAGACGAAGCCTTCGGCGCCGGCAAAGAGCGGATTCATCGTCATGGGAGAGACCATCACGACATCGGCACCAGGATTCTGGGTCATGACATCATCGCGCATTTTGGTCATCTTCTTGTCATAGCCGCCGCCATCATTCATGCCGAAGGCGAGGAACACCAGGTCCGGCTTCTCCGCCGTCACCTTGGGAACCATCTCAACGCCCCAACCGGCTTCGGCGCCGGCGGCACCGAAATTAACCAACGTCACCTTCGAGCCGAAGCGCTTCTGGAGCGTGTTGGCGACCAGTTGCGGATAACATGGCTGATAGGGCTCGGCCAGGGAGGGCTCGAATCCTGAAGCATTGAATCCCTGGGTGATGCTGTC
>CAIKDP010000252.1 GCA_903826205.1 Akkermansiaceae bacterium | reverse complement strand
TCCGTCACCAGCTGCGCGCAGGCGCAATCGAGCGGCAAGGCGCAGAGGCAAAGGAGCGTGCGGAGAAGGCGCATGGTGGGGAGCAAGATGAGATATCACCACAGGCGCGTGCCGACCCGATAGAAGCCGTGAGTGGCGGATTTGGGGAGGGTGAGGGTGAAGTTGCCGGGGGATTCCTCGACGGGTTCGACGGGTTGCTCGGTGAAGTCGCGCAGGGTGCTGGAGGACTCCACGGAGAAACGGAAGGCACTGCTGTAGCCTGCGGGGAAACTCCAGCGGACGTGCAGTTCATTGGGGCTGGCCGCAGGGAGTTCGAGGTGAAGGTCATTGACGGTGAGTTCGACGGGGGCAATGGCAGGGCTGTCACTGCTGCGGGTTGGGTCGGTGCTTAGCAGGTATTCCTGCAGCAGCGAGTAGGAGGAACCATCGGCGTTGCCCATGGCATTGAGGCCGGTGGTGCCAAACCAATATTGTTCCCAGGCATCGGGCAGCAGGTTGCCATCGAGGTCGGGTGCCTGGGTGAGGGCGAAGTCGCTGATCCCCGTGCGGATGACTTCCACCGCGGAGTGGTCCGGGCTGATGTCGTCGAAGGCCAGCACGCGCAGCGGCGTGTTGTTCGTGACGCCGAAGGTGCCGGGCCAGGCGTAATGTTCGCCGTCATAAGTGAGCAGTTCGTAAAGGGTGCCGCCGTTGCCGCGCAGGCGGGTGCAATCGGGACAGACGGGTGCCTCGGTGGCGGCCGAGGGCAGGCCGCTGAGGTCGATGACCGGGCGCTGCGGCAGGTCGTTCAGATGGCTGTAAAATGAGCCGGTGATCATCATCACCTCCATATAACTGACGCAGGTGACCAAATTCCGGTATGTCTCGCTGAGCATGCCATAATGCACCCACGGCCGCAACGCGTCGAGTGGCAGGGCGAACACGCCCGGCTTTAGGTTGTTGTGGCTGGCGTTGATTTGATAGACCTCGTCGGCCACATCGCGCATTTTCCCCAACTCGCTCCACGGGGCTTTCAACCAGGCGTCCACCTGGGCCGCCAAGTCCTTGAGGCGGTGGGCATGGATATCGGACGGTTGCCACCAGCCGGAGCCGGCGGTTTCTAACAGGCGGATTTGTCCGGGGCTGAGGCCGGGATTGCCGAAGGTTTGCTCGTGACTGCGGAATGGGGTGAGCGTGCCGCTGAAGGAGAAGCCGTTGGAGCCGCCGACTGTGCCGAGCACGCGCTCGAGGATGGCGAGTTTCAGGGTGCTCAGGGAATCGAGCGTGAGTTCCGCGGGCGGGCGTGTGGCACGAGTGGCGCTGCGGCGGGCGGTACACCAGGCGGCGGCGTTGGTCGCGGCCGATTGGGCGCTGTCGTAGGTGAAATCCCAAGCTGCGGCGGTGGCATCGGGCACCGCCACATAACCGACGACCTCGCGGCCGTGGGGGTTGCTAACGGATTCGGGGGTGGCGGTGTGCGGGCCGAGGTGGGATGGAATGCCGCTGGTATCGATGGGAAAATGCGTGGGTGAGGTCACGATGAGCAGCTTGTCCTTGTTCGTGACGGTTACCGGCACGGACGCATAGGCGGGCCAGGTGGGGGTGGTGCCCTTGCCGAGCAAGGTGCCGGCGGTGTCATACACCCGCACCTCGGTGCCCGGGGCCGCGACGTGGGGCGTGCCATTGCCGTCATGGCCGGAGACTCTAACATTCACGGTGATGCGGTCGGTGTTGGCGGGCGGTTGCCAGTCGAAGTCGGGATGTTGGGCCGGATCGGCGGGGTGGGTGCCGGCGAGGATTTCACCCAAGTCGCTGAAGCCATCGCCGTCCCAATCGGCGGGCGTGCCGTTGGGATTGAACGACCCATTCGGATCGAGGCCATTGGCCAGTTCGACGAAGTCCGGCACGCCGTCGCCATCGCTGTCCTGATGCTGCGGCGCTTTGGTGAAGGTGAAGGTGGCGGTCTTGCGGGGAGTGAAGCCACCGCTGGCGGTCACTCCATAGTATTCGATCTGGGTGTCGGTGAGCAGCCAGGCAAAGCCGGAAAATGGGGCGAAAACCGCCGTGCTGCTCTTGCGCCAATAGATGGTGGTGTCCGGATGGGATGCGCTGAGCGTGAGTTGCACCGCCTGATCGAAGGTGCCGCCATCGGGCGCGGCCACCACATCGTCACTGTGGGGGCCGATGAGCGGATCCATCACATACACCGACACCGCCGCGCCGCCGCGCGCCGCGCCGGCCTGGTTGCCTAACGAAAATGTGCCGGCGCTGTTCGGGATCGAGGTGTAATAGTGGCCGTCGAGCCCCTGATTGGATGTTAGAAACGACTCCACCGTCAAATCGATGCGATCGGCATAGGGATACAGGCTGCCGGTCCAGTCGCTGAGGCGGTAGGAGCGCAGCAGGCGGGCGGCGGGCTGGGCGTACACATCGGCGTCAAAGACTAACAGATTGGCATTGGCGCGCAGCGGTTTGAGATCGGGCAGGGCCTGGCTTGCGGCGAGGGCATAGCTGCCGGTGGCGGGGTTGAAGTGATAGGTTTGAATGGCCCGCGACGCGCCGCCGGTGGCGCCATCGCCCCATAACAGGGAGAAATTGCCATCCGGCAACAGGGCGGCCCCCGCCAGGCCGGTGGTGCCCGCTGGCGGGGTGAGTGTGCCGAGGGCTTGCACCAGAGCGAAGCCGCCGGCGGAAGTGTAACTGCGCAACTCCGCGGAGTTGTTCGTATAAAGCACCAGCACCTGCAACGCCCCATCGCGCAACACCGGATACATGGCCAACACCGGCTGCGGCAGGGTGCGCAATTGCACCGCGGCGGGGACATAGTGGCCCGGCGTGCTCGCGCTGATGCGGCTGCTGCGTACGGCGTAAGCGCCTTGCGCGAAGAAAAGCACATCCACCGCGCCCGCCTCGAACTGCCCGGTGATGAAACGCGAGCCCAGTGGCAGACCGCTGAGCGCGCCTGTGGTTGTTAGACCTGTGGTGCCGTCGGCGCTCCACACCTCGAAGCGCTGGGCGATGGCGGTGTCCTCGAGGATGGCGCCCACCGCGTTGAGTTCGCCGGAGAACGCCGCGGCCGCGAAGGTTCCGAGGCGCAGCACGCGTTTGTTGGATGGGGATGTGAGCGGGGTTCCCCAGGTGTTGGTGTCGCCATTGCGGCGCAGCAGGTGCCTTTGAAACTGGGTGGAGGTGCCGGCTTCCGAGCCGAGCACCAGTTCGGGGCGGCGGGTGTTGCCGGTGGTCGCCACATCCAGCGCCGCGATGGCAAACGGTCCGGCGGCAGGCAACGGCACCCCTTCGCTGCCGTTGGAACTCGGGGTGGTCGTCGGGTCGTGGGTCGCGAGTTGCAGGCGGTTGAGCGTGGGCGAGGCCATGACAAACGCGTCGAGGGTGTCGGAGGTGAAGCGGCCGACGGCCAGCCCGGTGACCTCGGCAATGCCCGTGGCCTGCGCTTGCGGGTTGAAATAGAGCGAGGAGTCCACCGGCGAGAGGGTGCCGAGTCGATAGAGGCCGGTGGCTTTGTCGAGGATCAGGACGTCGGTGGTGCCGTCGCCATTGAAATCCCCGACGGTGGTGAATTCGCCCTGAGGCAGGGGCTGGCCGGCGGCATTGACCGGCCCGTTGTCAAAGACCGGCGAGGCGCAATCCGGGCAGACTGGAATCGGCGGGGCCGGACACACAACGGGCCAGCAGGCAAGCCCCGCGGCGATCCCCCCCACAAGGGATTTGGAAAGGGTTCCAATTTTCCTTTCCAGGATTTTGGAGGTGCGGCGTTGCATGGTGTGTTAGGGATTTATGTGTTAGGGAAGAAGGATTATTGCACCGTGATGGTGCCCAGCGGCAGGGTGGAGTGAGGTTCCTTGATGGTGGCGTCAAAGAGCACCAGCGCGTATTCATAGGTCATGCCTCTAACCACCGGATGGCGGTCCACCAGGAACAACTCGGGGGATTTGGTGCCGGTCGCGGGTTCGGGGATCACAAACCAGGGGTCGTGGATGATGGTGGTGTTGGCATTGGCCGCCGCGGCCGCCTCGAAGGCGATGTCCTCGATGAGCGGCGTCACTTGAATCCAATCATGCTTCACCCCGGCGGCCGTGGCCTGGCGCCGATACAACATGCAGGGCAGCAAACCCCGGCTGCCCAGTTGATAGAGCAGCAGGCGCGGGTCAAACGCCCGCTGGATGCGCGTGGTGATGGCGTGGGTGAGCGCATCCTCATACACCGTGGGGGGATTGGTGCCGATTTGGAAACTGCCGGTGTTTCCCACCCGCACCAGCGGCCCGAAGCGCGTGTCGAGCAGCGCATTGTTGCCATACTGCTTCTTGAGGGTGAGGGCAAAGCGGGCATCCGGGGCAAGCAGCGGTGGCAGTGGACGGGCGGGCCACGGCAGTGTGCTGTTAGGGATTGTGCCGCCGGCCCCGCCATCGGCGCTCTGGTCGCGCGGGGCGCCGGTGATGGCATCACCGTTGCCGGTGCTGTCCAGATTCTGCCACACAAAGTCCTGGTTCTCACTCAACTCGCTGAGTGGTGCCTGCTCCCAGAATCCGGGGCCCTGGGCCTGCACGTTGACCCGATAGGTCTGGCCCGCCTTTACCGGCACCAAGGCCGTGTAGACACCGCTGGGATAGTCCGGCATCACCTGCACGCGGGTGGTCTGATGCCACGACAGCCAGTGCAATTCCAAACCGTCATCCGGGCCGTAGTTTTCATGGCCATTGATGAGCAGGTTGTCGGATAGATTGACCAGGCCGGTCATCGGCACCTCGCCATTGCTGGCGATCTGCACGCGGAAGCGCTCCACCGTGTAGGGTGGGCAGGTCCAGCGCAGGCGCATGGCGGGTTGGCCGTCGTTGGTCTTGGCGTTTTCAGGTTTGGCCAGCACCGGGCGGGGCATGGAGCTGGCGCTGCGTTGATAGATGCAATCGACCAGCGTGACCCCGCTGGGTTTGTCCGCCGCGTCAAAGGTTTGCAGATAGTAGCAATAGCGGCAGTTGTTGGCAGTGGGTTGCACGTCAGGGACATCAAGGAACGGGAGGCCCACGGTGCTGCCTTCATTGATGACGGACCGCTCGCCGGCGTCGACCTGGCGCAATAATTGCCAGCGCGTGGCCCCCGGTGGAAACACCAGATGGAGCGTCGGGCCCACGAAGTCGCCAGCGGGCCCGGGAAGCGGGACGGGCGGGTCTTCAGTCGGCGCTTGGGGGTCGGGCACATGGGGGCCGGTGAAGCCGCCGCCGAGGGTATGGGTCTGGCGTGTCACGGTCAGTTCCCACGGCACGAGGCAGTAGCCTGACGAGGGTTTGCCGATGTTCAGGGCTGCGGCGATGCTGGTGGCCACCGCGCCACTGCGCAGATGGACGCGGCACAGCAGTTTGTCGACATTGAGCTGGTATGGGATCGCCACGCGGAGCCGTGCCAGTTGTTGGCCGGGCAGCACGCCTGCGCCGAATCTGCCCTGCCCGAGGATGGTGCCCAGCGGACACTCAAACTCCGCATAGTCGGCCATGCCGCCGGAGAGTGTGGAGCACTGCAGTTCGATGGTCCAATTGGTGGCATCCGCCGCGGTCGCATTGGGAACGATGGAGGCGGGTTTGGCGGTGAGCGCGGGCACCAGCGTGGCGTAGGTGATTGAACTGGTGCCACCACCCGCGGCGCTGAGCTCCAGATCTAACAGGTTTCCCATGGCCGGTCCGCTGTCGCCGGAGAGATTGCGGCCACAGGCGCCGTTATCGTAGGTGCGCACGGTGTACACATAACTCTTGCCGGTGCTGGCCGGGGTTCTCGGGCCATTGATATCATCGAATGAGTAGGAATCCTGGCCGGCCACGGCGGGCACGTCTGCCACCAGCGTGCCTTGGGCGTTGACCGGGGTTCCTGCTGGAAACGGGTTGGGCAAGGCGCCGCTGGCGTGATCCACCTTGGGCGCTAACAGATTCATCGTTTCCACGCTGTCCCAGCGATAGACATAAAACCCGCCGATGCTTTCCTCGCCGGGGCGGTCCGACGCCCGCAGTCCCGGGTCGCGCCAACTCACTCGGAAGTGATGGTAGCCTGTCGCGGGTGTGGCGCCGCTGGCCGGGACGAATCGATAGACCGGGGTGGCGCGCACATGGCCGGGTGGCAGCGGCGGCATGGTGTCGCAGATCTGGATGCGGGTGCCCGGCGAGGGGGTTCCATCGCGGCCGAGCACATCCCGCGCGGTGATGTAGTAATAGAATTGGGCGCCGTCATCGAAGCGGTTGCCGCCTTGCAGCGCATCGTTGTCGTCGATGAAAAACACCGTGCTGCGATCATTGTCGATGTTGCCGGCCGGGTTGGCATCAAGGTCGTCATCGGGCACCACCGGCAGGCGGTTGACTTTCACGGCCATGTCAGCCCCTCCGGGATTGGCCACCGCGGCCTGGAGTTGGGCCAGGCTCGGGTTTTCCCAGGGAAATGCGTGTTGCTGCACATAAGCGGCGGAAAGCCGATAGATATTGAAGCCGAACTGCAGGATGGCTTGCGCGCGCAGGTTGGCGGGGGTTGCCCAGCGCAGCCGTGCCGAAAGGTGGGTGCGCGCCTCCTCACCCGGCAGCGGCGGCACCCGCACCGGTAAACCCGGATTGGGCAGCACCAGCGGTTGACCCACCGTCACCGTGGTGCGGCCAATGACCGCGCGATCTAACTTTTTCACCGGATCGGAGTCGCGCAGTTCGAAGGTTACCTGTCCGGCGGCCGGCAGTTCGCTGACGTGGGCCGTTCCTAACAACATGGCCATGGCCGGGTGCTTGCGTGCGAGCATGCCGATGTGGCCGCGCAACTCGGGCTTGGCGATGGACGTCTGGATGCAATAGAGCGCCTGCTCGGCGAGTCCGGCGCCAGAGGGCGGCAGGATGTCGCGGAAGTTGGACTGCAGCGCGCTGGACAGCAGCGTGAGATCATCGCCGACATGGGTGGCGCGCTTGAGCACCGACTCCGCCAAGCGGGTATCCCAGGAGTGGGTGATGAGGCTTTCAAGTTGATAGTTTGCCACCGCCTGTGTGTCGCCGGTCTTGCGGTACAGCGCCAGCGTGCGGCCTTCGAGCAGCGAGTCGTCACCGGCTTGCCAGAGCAGGTAGGCCCAGTTCTGGTTGTTGGTGCGGATGCTGGTGCCGGCGAACAGCAGCGCGTGGCGCAACGCCTCGGGACCTTCGGTCTGTTGGGCGGAGGCTCCCGCCAGGGTCGCAGCGAAAATGGCCGCGGCGGCAAGGGCGCAGGCAAGGGGAGGATTAGGCTTCATGGAGTGGACGGTGGGGATGGTGGCTGCGGCTTAGTAATCCGCCGAGTATTCGCCGTTGGCATAGTTGATGGTGACCTTTTTGCGGAACTTCACACAGCACGGGCACCACCCGACCTTGCCTTTGAGCTTGCCTGTGCCACTCATGCGCAGGCCGTGGTCCGCGCTGGCGGAGCCGATCAGGTCGATGTCACCCTTGATGTTCAAGGCGCACAGCGCCTCGCCCTTGACTTCCAGATGGGCGCGGCCGCCGACCTCCGGGCCTTCGGTGAAGAAAAACGCGCCGAGGCCCAAGCCCGCCACGACGTTGAAGGTGCAGCCGTAATCGACGAGCGGCATGCGGCCTTCGCCGTAGGCATAGACGCCGGTGAAACTGCGATTGTTGCCGAGAAAATCCGCCACCAAGGGGTCCCACATCTGGATCGGGGCCACCGAGCAGGCGCGGCCCAGGAAGATGCCTCCAGCCAGCCCATAGTTCTTGATCTCCACATCCGCAAACCCGCTCACATAGTTGTCATTTTTCGAGGCGCTGACCATCACCGCGGCCTTGAGTGCGTTGATTTTGAAGGTCTTGAAATCCAGTTCGCCGCGCATTTCGAAGCTGCCGCCAAAGCCGCGTGGCAAGGCGTCAATGACGGCGAATTTGGCGGCCAGATCCGCCCGCAAGGTGCGCGCGCCGTAGTTGAGGGGCACATCCTCGGCACCGAGTTCCACCAGATAGGCGCTGTCCGCTCCACCGTAGCACCCCTTCGGCCCATCGGCCTGCAGGTCCTTGATCAACAGGTAGCCTTTGAGCGCCATCGTGTCGGGCACATGCAATTCGAGGCTGGCGTTGACGCGCATCTCGCGCAGCGTGTCGCCGTTGATGTGGGCGTAGCCGTCGAGTTGTCCGGCGCCGAGCTTGCCGTTGGCATAACTGTCGAGCTTCTGATCGATTCCGCCGAGGGTGAGGGCCACCGCCTCGCGCAGCGTTTGATTGAGGGTCTGGAACCATTGGTCGATGGTTTCACGCAGCGCGCTTTCGGCCACCAGCAGGTGATTGCGCGTCATCTGTTGGATGGCGCGCTTGAGTGCGGTGTTGCTCGAGAAGGCGTGAATGAGTTCGGTGCGCAGCAGTGCGCGCCACTCGTCGTTAGAGCGGTCCCCGAAGCCGTGGCCTTGCGTCATGGTGAGGCGGATCTCATCCTCCACGGCCTGGCGCGCCTGCCCGATGGCGTCCTTCATGGAGGCCTCCAAGGGGCCGGTGAGTGCCTGCAGATTGGCTGCAATCATGTTCTCGGAATGCCAACCGCCGATGCCGCCCAAGGCGGCCCGCAGTTCATGGATGCGCGCCTTGATCTCGAGCGCCGATTTTTTCAGCGCATCGAGGTTGGGCTGGGCCTTGCTCCAGAGCACGGCCAGATCGTTGCCCGGCAACGTCACGCCCCCGGGCACGGCGGAGAGCAGTTGTTCTAACAATTGCTGCATGGCGAAGGCCTTGTCGAGCACCGCATCGGCACCCGCGAATTCATCGAGCACGGCCTCGATCTCCGAGAGGCTGGAGTCGATTTCAGCGAGCACGGCGGGCTGGGCGGTCGGGTTCCCCGCGCCGAACGCATTGAGCAACTTTTTGGCACCCGCGCCGGGATTGCCGCCGGCGTCGATGTGCAGCGCGGCGGCGAGGGCGGCGCCGGCGGGATCGCCACCCGGCGGCGGCCAGTCCAGATCCGATGCCGTGAGAGCGAGGGTGATGGCGGGGCTAACAAGTTTGTCCGCCTCATCGGAAACCACCTCGGCGATATGGTCGATGCCGGCTTGCAAGTGGTCGCGGAACGGGCCCAGGGTGCTGTTCTCGAACGCCTGCACCAGGCCGTGGGTGTCGTCGAGGGCATTGAACGCGAGGTTGGCCAGGCTGATGCGTGGCAGTGCACTGTAGCTGGCACCGAAGTGGATTTCGGTGCTGCGCGGAGTGATGATGGGAATGTCCGACTCCGTATGAAACACAAACAGATCCTGTTCCTTGGAGCTGGTGGAACTGAACACCCGTCGCGTCGGGTTCCACTGCACCGGATTGTCAAATTCGGACATGCCCATCCACGACTGCACGGCCCGCGGCTGATAGGCCGTCACCGAGCCGTTGCGATACTTGGCTACCGAGTCGCCTGCCCAGCCCTGGTTGCGTTCGTCGAAGAAGTCGCGGTTGAAATAATGCCCGCCATTGGCATCCTGAAACCCACCCGCCGGCCAGCCGCCCATCACATGGATGGTGGGATTGAGTGCCGTCTTCGAACTCAGGTGCACATGCACCATCATATCCTGGAAAAACGGCACATCCAACAAGCCCGCCAGATTGAAAAACCCCGCCGCCGGGCCCGTGGCGTCCGCGCCGCTGGCACCCGCTTTGACGGCGAGTGCCTCGGTGTTGAGGTAGGCATCCTCACAGGGTGTGAAGGAGAATTTCTCACTGCCCGGCCCATCGAGTTTGACCACGGTGGGCAGGGGGAAGCGCGATGTGATGCCGCCGGTGTTGCGTTTGGCGGCCACCGGATTGGCGTCGGTGGCATCCCACTTGGTGACGAGTTGGCCATCGGGCCAGATGCCGACTTCGCCGAACATGGGAACGTCGTGTAACGAGGGATCGGATAGGTGGGCGGCCTTGACTTTCATCATGATGCCGAGCGGCACGGGGGAGGTTTCGGCACAGGCGCCCGCGACGGGGAAGCGCAGCGCCACCGGTTCAAAGGGGAGTTGCCAGTAGGCGAGCGTCGGAGTCGTAAACGAGTCTCCCGGCACGATTTGAGTGATGTTGCCGCGGCAGTTGAACACCAACCGTTGAAACGGAATGAGCAGATCGCAGGGCCCGCCAATGGCGATGCTGCCGCGCACCCGCGACACCGGTTCGGCAAAACTGTGGTTGTTGGAGTTTTCGACAAAGGTCATGCCAAACTCGCCCAGCGTGGTGGTAAAACCATAGAGTTCGACCCCCGCGCCGCCGGCGGCCAGAGCCGCGCCATTGTGGCGGCCGGTCACGCCCGAATATCTAACGATGTACTTGCTGTCTGCGGCGAGGACGTAAGGGCCGTAGTTTGTGCCTGCCAGATTGCTTGTGGCGCTGAACGGGCCGCCGCTGTCACACTCATAGTTGAGGCCCGGGTAGGCGGCGTTGCCTGAGCGATACCAGGCGGAGCCGGGCCGCTCCGCCTGAAACGTCGTGGTGTTGGGGTTCACGCCCCAACCGGCCAGCAGCAAGCGTCCCGGGCCTTCGCCATCGGCACCGCCAAGCGAATCGGCCAGCCAGTCGCCGGCGGCCTCAAAGATGCCTGTGAGAAACGATTGCTTCATCTCATGGGCCGCCGCGCCTTGCAAGCCGCCCCAGGCCAGTGGCGTCGCGGCACCCGAGCTGACCGTGGCGAACAAGCCGCCGTCAGGCAGGAGGGTCAGGCGTTTGCTCACCGGGATGACCAGCTGGCCGCCTTGTCCAGCGCCCCCCCCTTGCTCACATTCATTGCAAGCTTGGTAGTAGGTCAGCGTCAGATTTGGCACCTTGTCCAAGTAGCTGGTGTCGGGGACGATGGCATCATGATTGACCGTCACCTGGCCGCCGCCTGTGGCGGCGACCTCCACGTTGTAGGGGAAATGCGTTAGAAAACGGCCCGCGGCCAGCGTGATGACGCCGTCGAGTCGGGCCGTGCCGTCGGCATCGGCGGTCACGGTCATGGGTCCTGCCGCCGTGGCCGAGGCAAAGTAATGGTCGTTGCTGCGCTTGGTCACCATCGTGGTATCGACCAATTGGCTCTCCACATTCGCCAAATCCTGCAAGCATGCCGCCCGCTCGCCCAGCGCATCGGCCGGCACAAAACTGAACTCCTGGGTGGTCGAATCCCACAACACATGCGCCACCTTGAAAAACACCGGTTTGGATTCCTCCATCACATAGATCGAGGCCAAATTGGTGCTCTGCCATGTCTTGCCCGACGTGTTGGCGAATTCAAGCTCCGACTCTAACACCGTCGTGCGGATGCTCTGCGTCCAGCCGAAACCCGCCGGTAATGATTTCATTTCCGTGGGCACGGCCCACGCCGGCGAGGCCAATCCCAGCAGTGTGAGGAGGATGGCGTACACGCGCGGCAAAGACATGAGCGACGGTTGCCGGTCTGGGCGCGGCGCCTGTGAGAATGGATTAACAGGTGGCGTGAACATGGGTGAAGTTGGCGAGACTGGCTTTTCGGCCGTGGACGTCAAGCAGGTTTCTGAAATATTTCGCCGCGGCGGAGGTCTGATAGATTCGGCATTCCGGCGGTCGTCGGCGTTGATATTCGCGGGCGGTGGAGATCGCCTTGGGGAAGCCGGCGTAGGCGGCGAGCAGCGCGAACATGGATGGCAGGGACTTCGACGGCGCGGGCTGCCATGTCATGTTAGTCGGCGATCTGGTCATTCCGCCTAATGCCACGGCCGCCGTTCATCTGCCGGCCGCCGACGCCGTGACCGTGACCGATGGCGGACACCCGATCGGCGAGGCAACGGGCGTGAAATTCGTGAAGGTGGACAAAGGGGCCTCCATTTGCGAATTTGGTTCCGGAACCTTTGGGTTCACATCAGAGATTGCCCATTAAAACAAGGAGAACACACAGGAAAATGAATGGTATCGTTCGTTATGTTGGATTGGTTTTGTTTGGCATGGCACTCGGTATGCCGCTTGGCAGGGCGGCGGAGGCTCCGGCGGGGCCGCCGGACCTGACCAAGGGTGGCAAGCGCTTGGACGGGGGCGAATACATCCTTGGGCCTACCGGTTTGGGCGGATGGATGTATGCCCGGAACTTCGCCGATGCCCGCCAGATCCTGGTCCTCACCGTCGACAAGGGATCGCCGGCGGACGGCGTGGTGCAAATCAATGACGTGATCCTGGGTGTGGGCGGGAAACTTTTTGACGGCGATGCCCGGCGCACTTTCGGTCTGGCAATCGGCGAGGCCGAAAAGGACGGCATTCTCAAGCTCATGATATGGCGCAAGGGAAAACAGCAGGACGTCGAACTCAAACTGAAAATCATGGGGGCCTATAGCGACACCGCTCCCTATGATTGCCCGAAATCGAAGAAAATCCTGGAGGAAGGGTGCCGGTATATCGCCAAGAGCAAAATGGACCACAGATGCAAGGTTGCCTATCTGGCACTGCTGGCATCGGGTAATCCTGAATACTCCGCTCTGGTCAAGACTGCGGTGCATGAGATCTGCACCAGCGGCAACAAGGAGTTCCTGATCACGCACTGGGTGGATGGCCAGCCGGGTGGCTGGACGACCGGCTATATCGGCGTCCTCCTGGCGGAGTATTACCTTGCGACGAAAGACGAATTTGTGCTGCCATACGTCAAGAAATGGGCCCACTTCACAGCACTCGGACAAAGCCGTATCGGCACCTGGGCGTCTAACATGGCATGGACCGACCTGAACGGCGGCGTGCTGCACGGAACACTCCCCGGCTACGGCGCGATCAACCAGGCCGGGCTCGTCTGCCACATGTCCTTGGCCTTGGCGAAGAAGTGCGGCGTGCAGGACCCGGAGGTTGACCAGGCGCTTGTGCGGGCCAACAACTTCTTCAGTTACTACGTCGGCAAGGGATGTATCCCCTATGGCGATCATGGGCCCGAAATCAACTGCCATGATGACAACGGCAAGTCCAGCGAGGCCGCCATCGCGTTTGACCTCCAAGGCATGAAGAGGGAATCGCGGTTTTTTTCCAAAATGGCGGTGGCCGCGCTCGATGACCGTGAATGGGGGCATACCGGAAACCTGTTTGGCTACCAATGGGCCGGTCTCGGCGCGGCCCGCGGCGGGCCCAAGGCGGCAGCCGCCATGTTGAAGGAATTGCGCTGGTACTTCGATCTGGTGCGGAGGTGGGATGGTTCCTTCGCCTACCAGGGCGAGGGCGGCGGGTGGAGCGTGGGGTCGGTGTATTGTGGCTGGGATTCCACGACCAGCTACATGCTGACCTTTGCCCTGCCGCTGCGAAAGATATATCTAACAGGAAAGGATCAGGACGAGAAGAACTGGCTGGGCGCCGCGGATATTCAGGAGGCGGTTGCTGCCGGACGTTTTGATGCCGGTAAAGCGAGCAGCGACGAGTTGTTCAAGGCACTCGGAAACTGGTCACCGGCGGTGCGGTATGCCGCTGCCGAAGCACTGGCAAAGAAGAGTGATGACTTCATTCCGCAGTTGACCAAACTGGTGGAGGGCGACGATGCCAATACCCGGATCGGTGCCTGCCAGGCGATGGGTTTTCTCAAGGAACGTGGAGCGCCTGCCGTGCCAGTGCTGGCCCGCCTGTTGTCGCACAAGGACAGTTGGCTGCGGGTCTGCGCGGGCGAGGCGTTGAAGGAGATCGGCGAACCTGCCAAAGCCGTGGTGCCCGAAATGCTCAAGGCTTGCGCTGCCGTTGATCCGGAGGATTCGCGGGCATTCCTGACGCGTAACCTGGCGTTTTCCCTGTTCTATCCGGGCGGCGCGCTGGGCAAAGCCGGCTTGCTCGGCAAGTCCATCGAGGGTGTGGACAAAAATCTGCTTTATCCGGCCGTCCGCCAAGTGGTCAGGAATGACGACGGCCGCGCGCGGGGCTGCTTGCGGTCCACCTATCAGTTTCTCACGCCGGAAGACATCAAGGTTCTGGCACCTGACATTGTTCGTTCCATTGCGGAGAAGGCGCCCAGCGGTGAGATGTTCTCCAAGGGCGTCCGGGTGGCCGGCGTGCAGATGCTCGCCAAACATCGGATCGAGGAAGGTATCCCCCTGTGTTTCGCGGCCATGGACTGGCGCAACTGGGGCGCACCGGTGGACCTCTGCTTTGACGTCTTGAAGCAATATGGCGCGCACGCGCTGCCTACGCTCAAGGAGATCGAAAAGGCATGGACTGTTGACGAGGCAACCGAGAAGAGCGTGGGAGATCAGCTCAAAAAGCTCAGGGCCTTGATCAAAGCCGCGGAGAACGACCAGAACCCGCCCAAGCTGATCAAGCTCAAGGAGCTGTGAGTCATGATTTCATGGCGAGCAGCGCGAACTCCTTGTGATGCACGCTGAGTTGCTGCAGGCGGAGGGTGGTGAAGCCCATGTCTGTTAGGCTGGCCAGCCATTGCGCCTTGTCCGCGATCTGGAGCAAATCGGTGAGTTTGAGGGTGAGCAACACGCCGCGGATGTCCGGAGCCATCTTGCAGAATCGGGCGCATTCCTTGAGCACCACCTCGGGCGACTGGTTCATATCGGACATGAACCAGCTCACGCCCGGCCCGAGGTCGCGCTTGCCGGCCAGGGCCGCGGGTTTGCGGCAATGGAAAAACCAGGGCTTGTTAGTTGGGGTGTCGGCACGGTTGGCGATGGCCGAGGCGAGAACCACCTCCGCCATTTTCGCGGGGTCCACGCCGATGGCGGAAATCCCGCGCTGCAAGAGCGCCAACACGACACCGCCGGGGGCGCAGCCGAGTTCCACGACGACATCCGCAGGGGTCAGCTGCAACGCGAAAAACCGCAAGGCCTCCTCCAATTTCAGCCAGGCGCGCGACGGGGATTCCCGCGGCATCACGAGCCCCGCGTCGCCCGCCGGATCGGGACTGAGAAACGGCGCGTGGCGGTGCAGGCCCGCCCAAAATTCCGTCGGTCCGAGTTCGACCACCGTGCCGATGAGTTGGCCGATGTGCGGGCTCGCGGCGCAAGGCAGGCCCTGCATCTTGCGCTCAAAATACCGGGCATGATGAATCAACGCAGCCGCGTCGAGACGTTGCAGCGCCGCTTCCCGCGTCGGCGCTTTGCCTAGCGAAAGACACAGGCGTCTGGCGCAGGCGAGTTCTGCCGTGAGCGATTTGAGAGCCAACGGCGCATCCGCCTTGAAGGTCACGAATCCCCGGCGCTGATAGCTGGGGTGCCAGCCAAGGGCCATCGCTTCCAGCTTCAACGCCTTCTCCGACCCCGGATTGCAGAGGGCGAAAACAAACTCGGATTCCAGACGGTTCACAGTCCGCAGAGACTGGAAATGCCTATCCCTTCCGGCAAGATGAATCTCAACTTTATGCTTTCCAGTGGAACCTGCGGCGCGCAGCTTGGGGCCATGAGCGCCCGCCCGCAACCCCTCGATCTAGCCGTTATCGGTGGTGGCGCGTCCGGGTTTTTCACCGCGCTGCAATACGCGGAATTGGCGGCCGGCAAGCGCGTCGCCATCTTTGAAAAAAGCCATCAGTTCCTCCAAAAAGTCCGCATTTCCGGCGGCGGCAGGTGCAACGTGACCCACGCGTGTTTTGATCCGCGGGAGCTGGCCAGGAATTATCCGCGCGGCGGGCGCGAATTGCTCGGAGCCTTCCACCACTGGCAACCCGCCGATACCGTTGAGTGGTTCAAGCGCCGCGGGGTCACCCTCAAGACCGAGCCGGACGGGCGGATGTTTCCTAACACTGATTCCGCGCAAACCATCATCGGCTGTTTCCTCGATCGGGCCGATGAGCTGGAAATCCAGCTCTATCAGAATCATCCGCTCTCCGGCATCGAGCGGCTCGCCTCCGGCGGATTTTCACTGCGCTTTGCCAATCTAACGGATCCGGTCGAGGCGCGCGCGGTGTGTCTAGCCACCGGTTCGCTCAATGGCAGCCCGCTGCTCCAGCAGCTAACCGACCTTGCGCAACCCATCGTGGCGTTGGTCCCCTCGCTCTTCGCATTCAACGTCAGTGACCCCCGCATCAGCGGTCTGGCGGGCGTCGCGCATCCCAAAGTGGCGGTGCACCGCCCAGGGTGCAAACCGGCCCAACAAGGGCCGCTGCTCATCACGCACCGGGGTTTCAGCGGTCCCGCCATCCTGCGGCTGTCCGCGTGGGACGCCCGTGCCATGGCGGAAGCCAATCACCATTTCCCCCTTCTCATCGATTGGCTGCCCGAGTTGAAACTAGCCGCGCTCGTCGCGCGCTTCGCTGAAATCCGTCACAGCCAGGGTGCCAAACTCATTCGCAACACGCCGATTGCGCCCATTCCGCGGCGCCTGTGGGAGAGTATCATAACCGGCTGTGACGTCGCCGGTCTAACAACATGGGGCCAGTTGCCCAAGGCGGCGAGCCAACGTTTGCTAGACGCGTTGAAATCCTCGCGCTTCGAGGTCACCGGCAAAACCACCAACAAGGACGAGTTCGTCACCGCCGGCGGCATCGAGCGCAATTCCATCGACTTTCAGACGATGCAAAGCCGCGTCACGCCCGGCCTGTATTTCACCGGTGAGTGCATTGACATCGATGGCATCACCGGAGGGTTCAACTTTCAAGCCGCGTGGACCACTGCCCACGTCGCCGCCACCGCCATCGCCAATGCACCCGCACAAATGTGAGCAAGGTGCCCACACTGCACATTTCACCAAACACCCTCCTTGCCCCCGTCCTCCGGACCGGCCACCGGCTCTGGCAACGGTCCTCACCGGGAGAGGGATTTTCTTGGCGAGCCCTTGATAAGCCAAAGATGTTGTCGTTAGGTCAAATTCCTCGTCTTGCGTCCTGGGTCTGAGTCGATGCCTCGCTAGCAGTGGGATCGATTCGCATTTCCTTCATGTCTCCTGCAACAAGCGGCGGATTCCGCCGTATCGTGATCCGGCTTGCTCATGGCCGGTGGCGTACATGCCCATCAATCCTTGACAATCACTGAAATGATCCCACGCATGATGAAATTCGGATGCTTGCTGGCTTGCCTGGTGCCGGTTGCCTGGTGTGCCGCTGGCGACGACATGGCCGTCTCCATCCTCAAGGAACATAAGGTCCGCGAAGTGGTCTTCGCTGTGCGCAATGTTGACGATGACGGCCACTGGTACGCGAATTTCAGCACCTGGTCCAACGATCCTAACAGGAAACTCTATCACGACGGCGGCCGTTTGGTCCGCCTTGACATCGAAACGGGCGAGGCCGTCACCCTGCTCAACGACGAGGCGGGCGGCGTGCGCGACCCGCAATTGGATTACGATGCCCGCAAGATCCTCTTTTCATACCGCAAGGGAGGACAGCCGTATTACCACCTCTGCGAGATCAACATCGACGGATCCGGATTGCGGCAGATCACCGACGGACCTTTCGACGACATCGAACCCGCCTACCTGCCGGACGGTGACATCGTCTTTTGCTCGTCGCGATCCAAGCGCATGGTCCAGTGCTGGTTCGTCCGTGTGGCCACCATTCACCGGTGCCGCGCCGACGGCTCTGATATCCATGAACTGTCGTGCAACCTCGAGCAGGACAACACGCCATGGCTGCTGCCGGACGGGCGCCTTCTCTATCAGCGTTGGGAGTATATCGATCGCAGTCGCGTCCAGTTCCACCACCTGTGGGCCATGAATCCCGACGGGACCGCGCAAATGGTTTACTTCGGCAACATGCATCCCGGCACGGTGATGATCGACGCCAAGCCAATCCCGGGAACCGGCAAGGTGGTGGCATCGTTCTCGCCCGACCACGGCCGGAAAGAACACGAGGGCGTCATTACCGTGGTCGATCCGTCGAACGGACCGGACGACCGGTCGATGGCCCGCTCCATTTCGGGCCAACAGATGTTCCGTGATCCCTACCCCTTGTCTGCGAAAGGATATCTCGTTGCGGGGCAAACTTCGATCAGTGTGCTCGACGGGGCCGGAGGTATCCACAAGCTCTACGAGTTGCCTGCCGAGTGGCGCAAGGACGGCTGGATTCACGAGCCGCGCCCGGTCCAGACCCGAACCCGCGAGCGCATCATCCCCGCGATGACCGACCGGACCATGACTACGGGCACGGTCACGCTGGACAACGTTTACATCGGCCGCAACATGTCGGGTGTCAAACCGGGAGAAATCAGGAAATTGCTCGTCCTCGAGGCGTTGCCCAAGCCGGTCAATTTTTCCGGCACGCAGGAACCGCTCTCGATGGGTGGCACCTTCACCTTGGAGCGAGTTTTGGGCACGGTGCCCGTCGAACCCGACGGCTCGGCCCACATGGTATTGCCCGCGCTGCGCAGCTTGTTCTTCGTCGCGCTCGACGAAAACAACCTGTCCGTCAAACGCATGCAAAGTTTCATGACCGTCCAACCCGGGGAAACTCTGGGCTGCGTGGGATGCCATGAAGAACGGGGCAAGAGCCCATTGGTCGGTACGCAGCGCCTGGCGATGCAGCGCCCGCCGGACCGGATCACCCCGATTCCGGGCATTCCGGATGTCTTCGATTTCCCGCGCAACGTGCAGCCCATCCTCGACCGGCATTGCCTCGCTTGTCACGGGTCGGTGCAGACTCCCCAAGGTGGGCCCAACGCCGGCGGCGTTCTGTTAGATGGCGGCTCCGGGCCGATCTATAGTATCAGCTATGTCACACTGACCCAAAAGGCCCAGTTCTCCGACGGGCGCGACGCCGGCGGCAACCGCGCACCCAGAACGATCGGTTCTTCGGCCAGTCCACTGTTGAAAAAACTTGCCGGCGGACACCACGACATCAAGGCAAGCGCGGCTGACCAGCAGATCGTGCGGCTGTGGATCGAAACAGGAGCCCCCTATCCCGGCACCTATGCCGCGCTCGGATCGGGGATGATTCCCCCCGTGGGCAATTCCAAAGAAGTCCGCTCGGTTGTTGAGCGGCGCTGCAACGCATGCCACGACAAGGAACCGCGCAGCGGTGGTGCCCTGAACTTCGATACGATCTTCAACTTCACTGAACCGGAAAAATCGCTGGCGTTGCTCATGCCCTTGGCTTCCGAGGCCGGCGGCAACGGCCGCTTCCACAAGGGCCGCAAAAGCGATGATCCAGCCATCATCATTTTCAAGGACAAGTCCGATCCGGATTACCAAACCCTGCTGGAAGCCGTTGTCGCCGGCAAGACCAACCTCGGCAAGATCAAGCGCTTTGACATGCCGGGTTTCCTGCCCAATGAGCATTACCTGCGTGAAATGAAAAACTATGGCGTGCTGCCTGAGGATTTTGATCCGCGCAAAGATCCGCTCGATCCATACGAACTGGACCGGCGTTACTGGGAATCGCTGCAACACCAACCCGTCAAAGCGCGAAGCCCGTCAAGCCGTTGATGACCCTGAACAACCCCCATTGCCCCGCCCTCCGCTCCGGCCCTGCCGGCTCTGGCAACGACCTTCACCGGGAAAGTGAATTTCTAATAGTTCCATATGTTTTCCGCTGGCCAGCCCCGTGCCGTGGATGGGGTGGAAGTCGCGCTGCTTGAAATAAGGTCAGTTCTCTGAAAAGGCCCCATATTGTCGCCAGTACTAACTAGGTGCTGCGGGTTTTCACGCTGATGCGGGATTTTTTTCTCACCACCCGCCCGACCCGCGCTATGAATAGGCAATCCAGCAATGGGAACCGCATCCTGCCCAACCACACCCTAACAAAAAAACATCCATGAAACTGCACCGCATCATCGCCATCAGCGTCACCATGCTAGCCATAACGCTTGCCGGCCCGGTCCTCGCCAAAGGCAAAGGCAAGAAAGCGCCATCAACACCGCCCACTCCGGAACAAATGGCCGCCCAGATTGAGACGAATTTCGCCCACATGAACCCGAACAGCGAGGGCTTGGTCACGCTGGCCGGGGTCATTGAGTTCAAGAAATGGCAGAATCCCAACCGCCAGTTCTACTCGGTGGAACGGGCGGAGCAGGAGGGCAAAGCCATCTACGACGCATGCCTCGCGCTCATGACCGGCGACAAGAGCAAGGGCTTCAACCTCGCCGCCTACAAGACTTACAAGAACGCCCCCGCCAAGACGGATTCGACCAACAAGTGATTTTTCATGAACCCGCCGGTCTGCCGATTTGCATCTTTGTTAGCCGCGTTGCTTCTCCCTTGCGCTTGCCTCCACGCGGGGGCTCCCACCGCGCAGGATTTGGACGCGGCGCTCAGCCGTGGTGATTTCAGCCAGTACCAAACCGGCGTCACGGCATGGCTCAATGAACGGGCCGCCGCGTGCGCCGGCGAAAAGGCCGCGGCCGATTTCAATGCCTTGGTCGCGGAGCCCGCGTTTGCCAGCGCCCTGAATCACCGGGAACTGCTGGCTCGCACGGGCGCCAAGTCCGTGGGCGACTTCGCGAAGGCGGATCCATCCAACAAGGAGTTTCTGGCATGGCTCCTGAAAAATCCCGCAGCGCTGGAAGCCTTCCTCGGGAGCGACGCGCCGATGGGGAAAAAGTATGCGGAATCGCTGGCGGTGTGGAAGTCTATCTGGCAGGCCGATCCGGATTCGCGGGACAGCCTCTATCTCAAGCTGGCCATTGCCACGAGCCTCGAACATCCGGTGCCGGGAAAAGGCTGGGGCGGCATGGGACCCATCGAGCCGCTCGCACGCTACCAGCATTTCAAGGCGGCACATCGCAAGCACGAGTTGTCACCCAGCTTCGACACGCTGACCGTTTGGGAATTGCGCATGGTGGTCGATTGCCAGGCATGCGACGGCGACATGGCATGGGCGCGTGAAATGCTGCGCACTTTCCGGCCGGACTTGTTGGAGCGCCCTGTCCGCATGGTCAGCGAGGTGCAATACGCAACGGCGGACTACGGTCCGGAGCCCCGCGGTTTCGCCAAAGTCCTTGAAGTCGGAGGCAAGTGCGGGCCCAGGGCTTGGTTCGGGCGCATGATCTGTCAGGCGTTTGGCATCCCCTCGGTGCGTGCGACACAGCCCGGACACGCGGCAGTGGGAATGAAACGCCCGTGGGACAATCAATGGGTCACCGTCTATGGCCGCGGGTGGGACAAAACGCGAACGCGCGATGGTGAAAAAGGCACGGACTTCACCGCCGAAGCCAACGCCCGCGCCCACACCGACAATTACACCGCGGCCATCCGCCTCCAATGGCTCGCCTCCGCACTCACCAACGCCGAGCAGTCAAAAGTCGTGAGCACTTTGGCCAAAACCATGCTGCTGCAAATGCCGAAAGGCAAAGTGGCGGCGCCGGAATTGCAAGCAGAAGCCGAGTCGGATGAGTCATCGGAGCCGGCAACGGCAGACGCGGTGCAGGCCGGCTCCAAGGCGGCAGGCGTTGCCGAAGCCCCGATCGAAGTGGCCCCCGGTGTCCTGCACTTTGAAGCAGAGTCATGCTCTTCAAAATCCGAGGCCTCTGTCCACAACTGCACCGCTGGCGGCAAGCAGGTGAACATCCCCAAGCGCTCGAAGAATAGCTGGGTGGATTACACCGTCAACGCCCCGGAGGCCGGCACCTACCTGATTCAGGTCCACGTGGCGACGCCTTACAGCAAACAAGTCATTGAGGTCAAATCCGGCACCGGTATCGAGACGCTTGGCACCCTCCACCTGCCTAACACCCGCGGTCTGTGGCAGACCACCGACCCCGTTGAAATCCAACTCAACAAAGGCGTGCAAAACGTCCGCCTCTTCGCCCCGTTTCAGCGCGGCTTGGCCATCCGCTGGTTTGAGTTGAAACGCAAGCCCGCGTGAGACCGCCCGCAGTTAGCGTTTTTTTCGTTCGCCGGCAGCAGCCATGAACTCGCAAAGGCAAGAAGATCGACACGCGGAAGGGCGAACGGTGCGTGATGAAGACGCAAGCCGGCACGACCGTCGTATGGGTCCCGGAAGGCGCGGGTCCGCCCGTGGAGATGTAGTATAGTCCTTGCGAATGCCCGATCAAATGAGTTGTGGCAAGAGATGGCGGTGCTATGCTGGGCATGTCCCATGCACGCCGATTCAACCTTAGTGGCACCTGCGTCCGGCAAGCTCGTGTTTGCGGCGCGCGGGCTGCGCAAGGTCTATCACACCGGGGAGGTCGATGTGGTGGCTCTGGATGGCGTGGAGGTTGAGCTGCATGAGAGCGAGTTCGTAGTCTTGTTAGGTCCGTCTGGCAGCGGCAAGTCCACCCTGCTCAACATTCTCGGCGGCTTGGATGTGCCCAGCTCCGGCAACCTGAGCTACAAGGGCTGGGCCTTGGACGGCGCGGAGGAAAACACACTCACCTTGTTCCGGCGCAATTGCGTCGGCTTTGTGTTTCAGTTTTACAATTTGATTCCGAGCCTCACGGCGCGCGAGAATGTGGCTCTGATCACCGGCATTGCCCGTGACCCGATGCCGCCGGAGGAGGCTCTGGCCATGGTCGGCCTGCAAGCCCGCATGGATCATTTTCCGTCGCAACTCTCCGGCGGTGAACAACAGCGGGTCGCCATCGCCCGCGCCATCGCCAAACGCCCGGAGTTGTTGCTTTGCGATGAACCCACTGGCGCCCTGGATGTGACCACCGGCATCACCGTGCTGGAGGCGATCGAACGCATCAACCGCGAACTCGGCACCCTCACCGTCATCATCACCCACAACGCGGTGATGGCGGAAATGGCCGACCGCGTGCTCTATCTATCCGATGGAAAAATCGTCAAGGAGCGGCTCAATCCGCTGCGGCTGCCGGCGTCCGGCCTGGAGTGGTGAGGCAAGCAATTTCCACCCATGTTGGACCCGCTCGATCTGAAACTGTTGCGCGACCTGGGCCGGATGAAGGGCCAGGTGCTGGCGGTGAGTCTGGTCATGGCCTGCGGCCTGGCCATGATGATCATGACCCGCAGCCTGATTTTCACCCTGGATTCCACGCGCTCGGCTTACTATCAGAAAAACGCGATGGCGGATGTGTTCGCCACCTTGAAGCGGGCACCGCTCGCCGTGGCGGAGCGCATCGCGGCGTTGCCGGGGGTGGCGGTGGTGGAACCGCGGGTGGCGGTGGATGTGACGCTGGATCTGCCCGGGGTGGCGGAACCGGCGACCGGGCGCATCCTTTCCCTGCCGGAAGACGGCGGGCCGCAGAAACTCAACCGCTTGTTCCTGCGCAGCGGCCGGATGCCGCGGCCGGACGCGCGCCGCGAGGTTGTGTTAGGCGAGGCGTTTGCCATTGCCAACGGCTTGCAAGCGGGGGCGGCGCTGGTGGTCGTCATCAACGGGCGGCGCGAGACGCTGGAGGTTTGCGGCATCGGGCTTTCGCCGGAGTTTGTGTTTGAAGCGCGGGCGGGTGAGACCCTGCCGGACCACCGGCGCTTCAGCGTGATCTGGATGAACTACCGGCCGCTTGCCGTGGCCTACAACCTTGATGGCGCGTTCAATGACATCTGCCTTGATCTAACTCCCGGCGCCGCGGCGGAGCCGGTGATTGCGGAGGTGGACCGACTGCTTGCACCCTACGGCGCGAGTGGTGCCTACACCCGCAAGGAACAGGCCTCGGCCCAACGGCTCGATGACGAGTTGCGCGTGCTCACCTCGCTGGCGGTGGCCTATCCGCTGGTGTTTCTAAGCGTGGCGGCGTTCATGGTCAACGCGGTGCTCTCGCGCATCGTGCGCCTGCAACGCGAGCAAATCGCCCAGATGAAGGCGCTCGGTTACGGCTCGCGCCAGGTGGGCGTGCATTACCTGAAGTTCGTGCTGGTGATCGGTGTATTGGGCACGCTCATCGGCGGGGTGGGCGGACGCTTGTTAGGCGGGGTGCTGGTCAATCTCTACACCTTGTTTTTCCGCTTTCCGGAGTTGGAGTTCCAGATGGATTACAGCGCGCTTGGATTGGCGCTGTTAGTCAGTCTCGGGGCGTCGGTGGCCGGGGTTCTGACCGTGGTGTGGCAGGCGGTCAAGCTGCCGCCGGCCGAGGCGATGCGGCCGGAGCCGCCGGCGGATTTCCAGCCCTCGTTGTTTGAGCGGATCGGGCTGACGCCGTTGTTCAGTCCGGCGATGCGCATGGCGCTGCGCAACATCGAGCGGCGGCCGTGGCAGGCGGTGTTCACGGCGTGCGGGTTGGCACTGGCCACCGGGTTGATGGTGTTGCCGGGGGCGATGAGCGACAGCATTGATTATCTGCTTACCTTCCAATGGAACCGCCAGCAGCGGCAGGACGTCGCGGTTTTTCTAACAGAGCCGGGTTCCGGCAGCGGCTTCCATGATTTGGAGCACCTGCCCGGAGTGATCCGCGCCGAACCGATCCGCAGCGTGCCGGCGCGCCTGCGCTTCGGCCACCGTTCGCGCAAGCTGTCGGTCACCGGCATTGCGCCGGGCACGCACCTGAATCGTTTGTTGGATGAGCGTGGTGACGTGATAGAGATGCCTGACGAGGGCTTGCTGATGTCGAAGAAGCTGGCGGAGGTTATTGGCGCGCGGGTGGGGGACATGGTGCAGGTGGAGGTGATGGAGGGCCGGCGGCCGGTGTTGCAGGTGCCGATTCGCGGGCTGGTCTGCGACTTTGCGGGAGTGGCGGCGTATATGGACATCGCGGCGTTGCGGCGCCTGATGCAGGAGAGTGACACGATCAACGGGGCGTTTATTGCCATTGACCACGGGCGTTGGGATGAATTCATGCGCGCCTTGAAGGACACGCCGCGCTCGGCCGCCGTGATGGTCAAGCGCGACCAACTCTCCGCGTTTCGCGAGACGACCGCCGCCAGCATCGGCATGATCCGCAAGCTCTATTTCGCGCTGGCGACCATTGTGGCATTCGGGGTGGTGTACAACAGCGCGCGGATCGCCCTGTCCGAGCGCAGTCGGGAGTTGGCGACCTTGCGGGTGGTGGGGTTCCGCTTGGCGGAGGTGCGCGGTGTGCTGATCGGCGAGCTGGCCATTCTGGTGTTGGCGGCCTTGCCGGCGGGTTTGCTGTTTGGCCGCGGGCTGGCCATGTTCATCATGGCTTCGTTCAGCACCGAAACGGTGCGCATGCCGATTGTGATCAATCCGGCCACCTACTCACTCGCCGTGACCGTGGTGCTTACGGCGGCGATCTTGTCCTTTGCCCTGGTCAGCCGCATGCTTGGCCAACTCGACATGGTTGGGGTCTTGAAAGCCCGCGATTGATCGCCTAGAGTCACCCCGCAAGCGCATGGCCCAGTCCACCTCCCAAACCACCCCTGAAGCCGCCCCATGGGATGCCAAACGCCATGCCTCCGGCAAACATCGCCTGCGCCGCATGGCGCCGTGGGTGGCCGTGCTGGTATTGCTGGCGCTCATTGTCTGGGGGTTTTGGCCCAAGCCGGTGCTGGTGGAAACCGCCGTGGCCGCGCGCTCCGCACTCACCGTCCGGGTGTCCGAAGAAGGCAAAACCCGGATTCGCAACCGCTACGTGGTGGCCGCCTCGGTGGCGGGCCGGATGCACCGGGTGCCGTTCAAGCCGGGTGATGAAGTGCAAGCCGGGACCACCGTGCTCACCGTGATAGAGCCGGCCGTCTCGCCCTTGTTAGACCAGCGGGCGCGCGAACAGGCGGAAGCCGAGGTGTCCATGCGTGAAGCCGCAGGCAAACAAGCGGCCCAATCCATGGAGGCCGCCCGCGCCGCCTTGAAATTGGCCGAGGCGGACCGCGACCGACTCCGTTCCGTGCGGCGCAGCGGCACGGTGTCAGACGCGGATCGTGACCATGCCGAGGGTGAGGCTTTGATCAAGGCTGCCGAGGTCCGCGCCATCGAGTTTTCCATGCAAGTCAACGATTTCAGGTTGGCCCAGGCTCGTGCGGCCTTGGCACGCCCGGGGGGAGGTGGCGCGGGCGAGTGGGTGGAAATCAAGTCGCCGGTCTCCGGCCGGGTGCTTAAAGTGATGCAGGAAAGCGAAATGGTGGTCACCCCGGGGATGCCGATTCTCGAAGTGGGCGATCCGCTGGATTTGGAGGTTGAAGCGGAAATTCTTTCCCGTGATGCGGTGGCCATCCATCCCGGCGATGCGGTGGCCATCGAACAATGGGGCGGGGAGGCACCACTCAAAGCCCGCGTCCGCCGCATCGAGCCTGCCGGTTTTACCAAAATCTCCGCGCTTGGCGTCGAGGAACAACGGGTGCTCGTGCTCTGCGATTTGATCGAGCCGCCGGAGACCGCCAAGGCACTCGGGGACCGCTTTCGGGTGGAGGTGAGGGTGGCCGTCTGGCACAGCGATGACGTGTGGGTGGTGCCGGCCGGAGCCCTGTTCCGGGAAGGCAATGTGTGGAAAACCTTTGTCTTCCGCGATGGCAAGGCGCGCGCTCTAACGGTAAATGCCGGGCACTCGGATGGCAGGCTAACAGAAATAATGGCAGGCATCGAGGCCGGCACCGAGGTTCTGGTGCATCCGCCCGATGCGGTCAAGGATGGCACGCGCGTCACCCGCCGCACGGGCGCGGGAGGCTAGGTTATTGCTCCTTGGGCACGGCCGGCAGCTTGACGCTGATCTGTTTGCCACCGCGCAATATCTGCAGATTGGTGTCCTGCACGGCGGCGGAAGCGGCCAGATGGATCGATAATTCGTTGGCGTTGGCAACCGGGGCTTGGTTGACGGCGAAGATCAGATCGCCAGGTTCCACCAATCCCTCGGCCAACGACTTGGGATTGACTTGGGTGACCACCGCACCGCGAAAGCCGCGGAGGATTTCCTGCAGGGACAGATCGCGGGCACCGATGCCGATGCGTTGCAAGACGCGGTCCGGATCGCGGGTGCCGCCTTGGGTTTTGCCATCGCCGGACTTCAGCCCTTCGTTCTCGCTGGCGGTGCTTTCCGTGATGTGCGCCTTGAGTTCGAGGGTTTCGCCACGCCGCCAGATTTTGAGGGTGGCGGTTTGGCCGACGCGGCTGCGCTGGACAAGGCCGATGAGGTGTGAAGTGGAGTGGATGGTTTCGCCGTCGTAGTTGAGCACCACATCCCAAGGTTGCAGGCCGGCGCCCTCCGCAGGGGAACCGGGTGAAACCCCGAGCACTGCGGCTCCGGTGGGGCCGTCGTAGTTGATGGCGGAGCGCACGGCCGGGTCGAGGTCGCGCATCTGGACGCCGAGGTAGCCGCGAATCGGCCGCCCGCGCTCGAGGATTTGAAACAACGCATCCTTGACGTCGTTGGACGGGATGGAGAAACCTACGCCCTGAAACCCGGGGTTTTCCCGGTCTTTGGAATAGATGGCGGCATTGATGCCGATGATCTCGCCGCGCAGGTTGACCAGCGGGCCGCCCGAGTTGCCGGGGTTGATGGCGGCGTCGGTTTGGAACAGGTCGCGCTGGTTGTCGGAAAGCGAGCGCTCCTTGGCGGAGACGATGCCTTGGGTGACGGTCTCACCGAGACCGAAGGGATTGCCAATCGCGAACACCAACTGGCCCACCCGGACTTGCGAGGAATCGCCCAGTTTCAAGGGCACAAAAGGTTCAGCCCCTTCGATCTTGAGCACCGCGATGTCCAGCAGGCTGTCCTCACCGATCAGGGTGGCCGGATAGGTCTTGCCATTGTGGAGGGTGACTTGAATCTTTTGTTGGCCGGCGATGACGTGGTGGTTGGTGATGGCGTGTCCCTCCTTGGTGACAATGACCCCCGAACCCTGGCCCTGGGTGGGGTAGCGCCGGATTTGCGAACGGCCCCAGCCATCTAACAATCTTTCGGTGCGGATGCCCGCCGTGTCGATGCTGATGACGGATGGGACCACCGCCTCGGTGAGCAGGGCATATTCATCATTGAGGCGCGTAAGCAGTTCGGTGTCCTTGAGGTTGAGGGGCGACTTTTCCGGGAGCGTGAACTTTTCCGGGGTAAACGGGCCGGACTTGGCTGCCAAGCCGGGGATCCAATTGCGCCAACTTCCACCGGACTGCCAGACGCGCAGGGCGGTGACACTGAGAAACGCAATTGCAAAAACGCTAGCCAATGCCAACAAGCGGCGAAATCCGGGATTCATGGGGGTGGTGGGTGAGCGCGTAGGGTGACCTCGAAAATCACGGGTTCCAAGTCCGAAAGGGCTTCTGCGGGAGAATATTGATCACCTTTTCTTGCGCAGGCGTTTCCCGGACAAGCGGGTGGCGATGAGATTGGGACAGCGGCCCTTGGTGCGAAGTTGCTCGCAGGTGGCCTCAATCATGAGCGCTTGGCGGATCGGCCTGAAGCCCAAGCGCCGGGTCACGCATTCGTTCAACATTTCAATGTGCGCATCCTCAAACTCCACCACCCGGCCACAGTCGATGCACACCAGATGATTGTGGGTCGGCCGGTTGAGAAAATTCGGATCATAGGTGGTTGGGTTGCCGCCCAAGTCGATTTCGCGCAACAATCCGGCCTCCACCAACAGTCCGAGAGTGCGATACACCGTGGCCCGGGAGGTGTTGGCGGCCACCTTGCTTACCCGCTCAAACAATTCTTCCGCCGTGAAATGTTCGTCTTTGGAAAATGCGGCGGTGACAATGGTCACCCGTTGCGCCGTGCGGCGCAGACCGTGGTGGCGGATGAATTCATCAAGCCGTGCTTGAACCGAAGCGTCCATAACCGGACTCTAGCCGAGTCGCCGCCGCCGCGGAAAGCACAAAGCGTGCCGCACCGCGGAAAACCCAGGGACCAAGGCGGACATCGGTCCGGGTTGACGCGGCGCAGCGGTTCGCCTACATTGCCGCACCCGATGACCCTCCGCGCCTTAGGCTGGAACGCCACTTTTGCCAAAGCCTTTGCGCCCTATCGTGCGAAAGGCTGGGTGCCCGCACGCTTGATCCGCGAGACGCCCATCAACTTCGGGGCCTTGCTCGATGATGGCGAGGAAATCGATGTGATCCTGTGCGGACGCCTCTGGCATGCCGCCGCGTGCGATGCGGACCTGCCCGCTGTGGGCGATTGGGTGGTCGTCGAACTTGGCAACGACAACCAGGATCATGTCATCCGCGCGCTGCTGCCGCGCCAGACCTGCTTTTCCCGCAAAATGTCCGGCAACAGCTCGCAAGCCCAGGTCATCGGCGCCAATGTCGATCTGGTCGCCGTGGTCACGGATGCCGGGCCGGACTACAATCTGCGCCGCATCGAGCGTTACTTCACGCTCATCGGGCGCAGCGGGGCCAAGGCGCTGGTGCTCATCAACAAGGCCGACCTGTTTGAGCCCGAACAATGCCGCAAGGCGGCGGCGGAAATTGCCGCGTTGTGGGAGGGTGCCACGGTGTATGTCACCAGTGCCTTGAATGGCGAGGGGCTGCAGGTTCTGAAAAAACACCTCAAAAAAGGCATTACGATGTGCATCGTAGGTTCGAGCGGTGTGGGCAAGTCCACTCTTGTCAACCAACTCTTTGGCGAGGACTGGCAATGGACCAGCGAGGTCAATGCCGTGACCGGCAAAGGCCGCCACACCACCACCACCCGCGAGTTGGTGCCACTGCCGGGCGGCGGCATGCTCATCGACAACCCCGGCATGCGCGAAATTCAAATGTGGACCGATGAGGCCACCCTGCGTGAGAGCTTCGCCGATGTGGAAGCGCTTACCGCCAACTGTCGTTTTGGCGATTGCAGCCACCGCGAGGATGCCGGCTGTGCATTGCGCTCTGCGGTGGCCAGCGGCCTGATCGACAGCCGCCGCCATGCCAGTTTCCTCAATTTGGAAGGCGAAGTTGCGGCACTCAAACTACGTGCCGCCAAACGCCAGATGGCCATCGAACGCTGGGCCAAACGCAACAACCGCGTCAAGGCCCGCAATCTCAACGACCGCATCCAATTGGAAAAAGACGCCCGCGGTGAAATATGAAATTGGAGTTATCAGTTATCAGTTATTGGAAACCAGAAATTAGAAATCACCAACCCCACACCACCCCATGAAATCCGCCGTCGTCCTTGCCGCCCTTGTCGCCTGCTCCGCCATGGCCTCCGCTCAATCCCAACCCGAGGCCACCGGCGCGGGATGGACACCGTTGTTTGCCCCCGATCTCGCCAACGCCGATAAACCCGCCGGCGTCTGGTCGGTCGCCGACGGCGAACTCACCGCCAGCGCCGACCAATGCATCTGGTCCCAAACGGATTACGAAAATTTCACCCTCGATCTTGAGTTCAAAACCGCCAACGGTACGAACAGCGGAGTCATCATCTATTGCACCGACGTCAAGAACTGGATTCCCAAGTCCGTGGAAGTGCAGATTGCCGACCCGTTCGCCGACAAATGGGCCAAGGCGGATCCGACCTGGCACGGCGGTGGCATCTTCGGTCATCTGGCACCGGCCAAGCAAATGACCAAAAAGCCCGGCGAGTGGAACCGCATGACCATCGAAGCCAAGGGCAAGCAAGTCAAAGTCTGGCTCAACGGGGAACTCACCGCGGACATGGACATGGCCCTGTGGACCTCCGCCAAGAAAAACCCCAACGGTTCCGGCATCCCTAACTGGCTCAGCACCCCCTTCGCCGAGTTGCCCACCAAAGGCCGCATCGGCCTGCAAGGCAAACATGGCGATGCCACCGTCTGGTTCCGTAATGTGAAAATCAAGTCCTGACCCGCCGTCACTCGCCGGATGGCAGACGGCGCAGGTTTTTCTTGATAGACAGGATGCGCTTGTCGGCCACCGAGCGTTGCTTGGACCGGCGCGAGCGGCGGCGTTTCTGGCGGCGGATTTTTTCCATCTCCTGCACCCGCTCGGACTCCTTGCCGTCGCGGATGGCTTCCATTTCCTCGCAGAGTTCGCGGCGGGCAAGGAAGCGGTTCATTTC
>CAIKDP010000251.1 GCA_903826205.1 Akkermansiaceae bacterium | reverse complement strand
GCGTCGCAGATAGAGTTGGATGGGCCACGATCACACAGGCTTGTCCCTCACACCGGACCGCCGTCGCCTCATGGTGTGGGGCGATGAGCGCCGCGGGCTTGAAGCCCCGGCAGTTGCGCAACCGGTAGGCCGCCAGGGTTTCCTTCCAGCCGCCGCTGGCCGTCGCGATGCTGGCGCCGGGCGCCTTGGCCCACGCCGCCACGACTTTGTCCAAACGCCGGGCACGCCTCAAATCCTTGAGGTCGGCGTTGGCGAATTCGGCGGTGATGTCGTTGGGCATGGGTGGGCGTGCGGTCACGCGGCCCCATTCAAACGCCCGTTTCTAACAAGTACGGAATTATTTTCGGAAATTTTCCAGCGCCTCGCAAACCCCGCCCCGCCGCCCGAAAAGATGTGTATAAGGATCAGGGCGTTGCCCAAAGCTGGGATGAAATGGGCCGTTGGCCCTGAAGAGTGCCATCGTATACTGCGGGCAAAACGGCGCGTTTGAGATTGACTGATCCCTCAGTTCTCTAGCGAATGGATTGTCCTGGGTGCTAAGAAGCGCAGGGCGATTTGCTCCCGGGATGGGTCGGGCTTGATCATCCCGAGATCAACCAAATCAGCTACTCGTTCGCCATAGCAGGTCATTCTATATTGGTCGGGTTGGCGGTCTGCCGCCACGGAGACCGCGTAGCCAAAATGGTAAGCCCTGCCGCCACAGCTCAGATCGGCGAAGCCCTGGGCCGGGTTCAAGCTCAGGCAAACACCACCGAGTTCGCGCAACCGGGCCGGCATCCGTGGATCGGAACTCGGGATGGTCTCCGCTCGATCGGGGGGCCGCACTTTCCAACATCGCCACCATCAGACTGCCGATTTCCAGCGAATCGCGGCGAATCTTGAGTTGATGGTAGCGCACCAGCGGCGTGATGATACTGCCGACAAAGGTGCCGGCCGGCGAGAACGCAACGGCAGGGCCCAGCACCGCTGACGTGACCACGAGCAGGATCCCCAATTCCTTGAGTGTCAGACGTGGTTCCGCCGGGGACCGACCAAGGTGTCGCCGCGGCACCGCCGTGGTCCCGGCGGTTGTGTCGCGCGGAATCGGGGTGCCGCGCAATTCAGCCGTCGGGCATGCGGAAGGTGGCGCGGATGGGTTGCGTTGCATGAGCTGAGACTCTAGCTCAGACGGCCCCGAGAAGTAAAATCCTGAGATGCAACGATTTGGTCACAATATCGGAACAACTCCGCAGGTGGCAAGTCGGCGGCAGCGCGATAGAGTCGCGGGTCCCCGAAATGCCAGGGCCTCAACCAATGGAAATTCGCCACGAATTCCTCTTCAACTCCTTGACCTTTGGAAAACTTTTGACAATCCACCCAGTAAACTCCTTGGCGTTGCAGGATCTGAGAAGGGCGGAGATTTCAGCAGGGCATTGCTCGCCGTGGACTGCGGGCAGCTTGCTGCCGCTGTCGGTCCGGCCAGCTTGCTGGCGGGGGTGGATGGGTTTCGCTCACCCACGTTCCCGTCCATGCCGCAGCAGGCTGCGAGCATCACAGCGGCAGCGAACTGCCGTCAGTCCACGGATGGTCAGTCCACGGATGGCGGCCATCGGAGCGGCAGAGGGCTGCCTTCAGATCTCCTCTTCCCGCAGCCAGCGGAAGCTGACAATTTCGAAGCGGCGGCCGAATTGCCTGTTGGCGGGATTCAGGGTTTCCGGCAGGGCGAGGGAATCGTCTGAACCATCCACATAGTTAGGTGACCGCTGCACGACCGCCTCGCACCAGGCTCTGGCGGTGACTTTGCCTGCCGCGTCCAGGCACTCGCCATAGGCCCGGATCCGGAAGGTGTCTGACCGGGCGGTTAGAGCCGGGCCGATGAATTGGAGCAGATCGGCTTGGGTGAGAAATCCCAGCGCGCCCCAAGCGGTGGTCTCAGGCTTGCGCGTTTGCTCCATGCGGGTCGGATCCACGATGTGATCCGTATGCTTGTAGTTCGGCAGCGATTTTGAGTTGTTCAACGGCCATTCGTTGGCAAAGGAGGCATTCAAGCCAGCACGGTCGATGGCGGCTTGGAGGGTGCCCTTCTTGCTAGTTTCATCCTCGCTGAGGCGGCGGTTGACGAAATCCGCTAGGCTGAGGAAGGGACCACGGGTCCTTACCTCAAGGACGATCTGCTCTGCCAGCTTGCGGATTTCCGCCCGGCTGAACACCCGCTGGCCGGACCACGCGGCGGGGTCCCGCGGACCCGTGCCGTCCCAGTCGCCGCCCGGAGCATTGAGAATGCGGGGAAATGCCACGGAATTGGCGTTGGCTTGTAGGCCAAGCCCGGAGAGCAGCAAGGCCTCCCAGGCCGCGGCACTGGTGGAGTTCACATTGAACGCGCCATCGATCAGCAAGCGCGATGCGGCGCGATGATAGTCGGTTAGATCGGCCGCCGTGACCGCGCCGGCCATGGGATTGGGTTTCACCCGGCCGTTAGGCAGTGGCGAGCGCACCGGATCCTTGAGGAACGCCTGTTTGTCGGCAGGGGTGCCACTGGACAGGAAGTAAGCGTCCCACAAGGTGTGATTAAGTTCATAACTCAAGTCGTAAACGAGAGTCTGATCGAGCGCGGCCTGTTGCAGAAAATTCCGGGCGTGATAGGCCCAGTTGTCTTCATCGGTGCGGTTGGTTTCACCATTGGTGTCCGACCGCCCGTCGGTGGCATAGCCGATGCTGTCCTGATTCCACCCGCCCTTGTCCGCGTTGATGCTTTCGGAGCGGTCCGGCTCGGTGTGGATTGGCGGTACCCGCGGGTCGGCCAATGAGTTGCCAAACGCATAGGTCGGATGCCAAATGAACTCGGAGAAATTGACATGCTGAAAGGCCCCTAACGAGGATACCGCGGTTTCCCGCCGGGGCACGTCAAAGAGGATGCGGGCGCCCGGACCGTTCACCGGCTGGTCGAACGGATCGCCCAGCGCCGCGCCGCCCGCAGCCCGCGGGGTCATGCTGGTCCAGTCCACCGCGCCGTCGAATAGATCGCGGGTGTAGATGCCAAAGAAATGCGGTGCCACGTCGGTGACGTTGTCGAACGGATTCCGATAGGACCATGAGGCGCGCATGTTCCAGTTGCCGACCGCGGCATCCTGAAGGTACGGGGTGCCGGCGAGGCTGCCGGAGCCGATGACGTTGGATTCGGGTTCCTCAAACCAACGCAGCCGGAAGCCCTCGCGGGTGCGGCGGTCAGGAAGGTCGGTGACGGTGGGATTCGCCAGCGAGGATTTGGGAAATGGCACGGGATCGAGCGCGGTCCACTCGACCGGCAACTCGTCCTCATCGCCGAATTGATAGGCACAGGAAACGAACCGACCCATGGGCATGGCTTCGAACGAGGTCAGACTCAGGGAATTGCCGGACATCGGCTTCCAGGAGGCGAGGTAGTCGTCGGCCTGGGTATAGGCCGCGCTTTGGATATTGCCGGCGGGTTTGGGAGGCACGATCTCCCGCCATTCCAGCGGAATTTGCGGCAGCAGGTTGTTGGCCAGGCCGGGTTTGGGTGGGAAGCTCTGCTGCACCTGGAACAGCGGATAGCCGTCGCTGCGCTTGTCTTGATAGAACGCCCTGCCCGGGCTGGGGGCCACGCCGGTGGTGAGCAGGTTGTTGGCGAAATTGGTCTCGTCGTACAAGCCATTGGAGGCTGGCGACCAGACGAGGGTCTGACCGGGAGCGAGCGTGGCGGCATCCAGCTTGAAGAACATGCTACCGCGGACCGAGCCACCGGTCGCCGAGCCGCCGAGGCCCCAAAACATCCGGTAGCGTTGTTGTTGTCCGTTCGGCAGGGTCGCCTCCACGGACTTGCTGCCGTTGATTTGCAGAAAGAGCGCGGAGACGGGCACCGCCAGCGCGAAGTTGTAGGGATTCCACAATGCCACCCGCGGATAGAAGTGGACCCTCATCGCATAAGGGTTGCCGGCCACCGGCTTGGCGGGGTCATAATAACTAAGGTTATAGTAGAGCGACGATTCCGCCAGCACCGGCATCAGGTGGGTGGTGACGCGATTGCGGAAATCGACCGATTGCGAATTGCGGCCGCCGGTCGGCAGGCCGACCATTTCGCCGAGTTCGGTCTTGGCCTTGAGATTGCCGAGCGGCGCATCCGCCTCCCGCCGCGCCCAGCTCCGGAGCAATCCGAAATTCGGCGAGACCTCTGAAAACCGCAGCGACTGCCCGGGATTGGCCGCGGCCGCGGCCACTTCTTTGTTAGGAGTGCCCGCCAGCTTGTCGGAGTCGGCCAGCCCGGGCAACCGCACGGTTCCCTGACGCAGCTCGGCCACCGCCCCGTTGCTGGTTAGATAGGCCGTAAGATCCCGCCGCCAGCCGCCCTCACGGACGTTCACCGGCAGTCCGGCGGACCACACGGTTAGGTCGTGAAAGCCGCGGTTTTTCAGCGCTGGATCGGCGAGTTTGAGTTGCGCCTCGCTGGCGAGCTTGTGCCGCTGGGCGGTGGTCAGTTCGGTCTTGCCGAAGGCCTGCCAGGAAGCGTCCTGGGCCAGCATCCGGGCGTGGTATTGCCCATTCCGGGTGGCCTCGGTGGCGTCGGCGGTGGCAATGTTGGCGTGGGTGCCGAGGTCGCCCACCCACCAGGCGTACGCGCCTTCGGGTTTGGCGGCGGGGCCGATGGTGACCCGTGGTGCCTTCACTTCAGCGGTGGCATCGGCTTGGCTACCGAGGCTGCCTTTGGCCACCAGCGGAATCGATTCCGCGGTGTCTGCGGCCTGATCATCGATAGATTGTGTCCGCAGCTCGTTGCCACTGACCAAACAGGCAATCCGCTCGTCCTTCGCCTGCCAACCGCTGGTTTGCCGTAGGTCCTCCAGGCCGCCCTTTGCGGCATTGCGAACGATCCACGGTGTGCCGTCCTCCTTGGTGCTGCGCCAGACGCTGAGCCAATGGCGGTGGGTTGGCGTTTTGGAGTTGCCGACGACCACCTGGGCATCGGCCGTGATGCGTTGGTCCGGACCGCAGTGCCGCTGCAGTTCGCCAAGCGCGAGCAACAAGCCCAGGCGGGCATTCGCCCGGGCCCGGTCCATCGCGTTGGCGGAAGACGATCTCCGGAATTCGATCGATGACAGGCTTAGCAGTCCGACCGCCAGGACGGTCAGCAGAATCATCAGGGACAAGACCGAGACCAAGGCAAAGCCGGGACGGTGGTGAGGTTGAAATCGTTTCATGGGAGGGTAGTTGGATGGATGCGGGAAGATTGAACTAACGATGAGGCGGTGCCTCAGACCCCAGGCGAAGAGGATTGATGATTGATGAATGTTGATTTTTGATTTTTGAT
>CAIKDP010000250.1 GCA_903826205.1 Akkermansiaceae bacterium | reverse complement strand
GCAGGGGAAAGCCGCCGCCACGCCCAAGGAAGCCTACGATGCCGCCAAATGGCTGGCCGTGAAAAACCTGGTGGTCAAGGCTCAAGTCCACGCCGGCGGGCGCGGCAAGGGAGTCTTCAAAAACGGCTTCAAGGGCGGCGTCCAAGTGGTCGATTCGCCCGAGGAAGCGCGCAAAGTGGCCACCAAGATGCTCGGCGAGGTGCTGGTCACCAAACAAACCGGCGAGGCCGGACGGCTCGTCCGCAAGGTGATGGTGACCGAGGCGGTGCATATCGAGCGGGAAATCTATCTGGCGATTCTGATGGATCGCGAGTCGCGCCAACCGGTGATCATTGCGTCCACCGAAGGCGGCATGGACATTGAGGAAGTGGCCGCCAAGACCCCGGAGAAAATCATCCGCGAATCGGTCAATCCGCTGGCGGGGTTGCAGGCCTATCAAGTCCGCAAGCTCTGCGACGCGCTCGGCTTCAACACCACGGCGCGCCAGTTCGGGCGTTTGTTGCATGCGCTCTACAAGTTGTTCATCGAATGCGATTGCTCGATGGTGGAGATCAATCCGGTGGTGGTGACCAGCGACGACCACGTCTATGCCCTGGACGCGAAATTCAATTTTGACGACAACGCGTTGTTCCGCCATCCGGAGATTTTGGCGATGCGCGATCCGGAGGAAGAGGACCCGCGCGAAGTGGCGGCTTCCGAGTTCGGCCTCAACTACATCGGGCTGGATGGCAACATCGCCTGTCTGGTCAACGGCGCCGGGCTGGCCATGGCCACCATGGATATCATCAAATACTACGGCGGCGAGCCGGCCAATTTCCTTGATGTGGGCGGCGGCGCCACCAAGGAACAAGTGGTGGCCGCGTTCAAAATCATCATGGGGGACGCGAAGGTGCAGGGCATCCTGGTCAATATTTTCGGCGGCATCATGGATTGCGATGTGATCGCCAACGGCATCGTCGATGCCACCCGTGAAGTGGGCTTGAGCCTGCCGCTGGTGGTGCGCCTGGAAGGCAACAACGTCGATGCCGCACGCCAGACCCTCGCCAATGCCGGGGTGGCCCTCATTACCGCCGACACCATGGCGGATGCCGCCCAGAAAATCGTTGCCGCCGTCAAATGAGGCGTCGCGTTCTCCATCATCCCAACATCTAACTTATTTCCCCATGTCCATTCTCGTTGACGAAAACACCAAGGTCTTGGTCCAAGGCATCACCGGCAGCTTTGGCGCCCGCCACACGCAGCTCAGCATTGATTACGGCACCCGGATCGTGGCCGGCGTCACCCCGGCCAAGGGCGGCCAGACCTTTGAGCACAGCGGCAAGAAGATTCCGGTATTCGACACGGTCGCCGCGGCTGTTAGGGAAACCGGGGCCACGGTTTCGGTCATTTTCGTGCCCTGTGTGTACTCGGGTGATGCGATTCTGGAAGCGGTGGATGCCGGACTGGACCTGGTGGTGTGCATCACTGAAGGCATCCCGGTCATGGACATGATGCGGGTGCGCGCCATGATGGCCGGCTCCAAGACCCGTCTGGTCGGGCCTAACTGCCCGGGGATTGTCACGCCGGGCCGCGGCGAGAAAAGCCACGGTGGCTGCCGCATCGGGATTTCCCCCGGCTACATTCACAAGCGCGGCAACGTCGGAGTGGTGTCCCGGTCCGGCACCCTCACCTACGAGGCGGTCTGGCAACTGACCCAGCTTGGCTACGGCCAAAGCACCTGTGTGGGCATCGGTGGCGATCCGATCAACGGCACGTCGCACTTGGACGTGTTGCAACTTTTCAACGACGATCCGGAGACGGAAGCCATCATCATGATCGGTGAAATCGGCGGCAATGCCGAGGCGGAAGCCGCGCGCTGGGCCAAGGAGTATTGCAAAAAGCCAATCGCCGGCTTTATCGCCGGGGCCACCGCGCCCACCGGCCGCCGCATGGGTCACGCCGGGGCCATCGTCGGCGGCGAGGAAGACACCGCCCGCGCCAAGAAACGCATTCTCGCCGAGTGCGGCATCGCCGTGGCGGAAACCCCCAGCGTCATGGCCAGCACCTTGCGCGAGCGTTGGGGCAAGTAGGGCGATCAGTCCAGTTCCTCGAACGCCGCATCCACCATCAGATCGTTGGCCAGTTTTTCCACTTCCCGGCGCAAGTCGGCCAGGGCACAGGTGGCGGGAATGTGCAGCGTGATGTTGGCGTGAAAGAGCATTTCGCCGGACATCGGCGCATGGGTGCAAGCGCTGCTGAAGTCCTCGACGTTGACGCCATGCACCGCGAGCGCGGCGGTGATTTGTTGGACAATGCCGGGCCGGTCCTGACCGATAATCTCGAGCCGGGCCAGACGTTGTGGCGGCGTGGCATCCGTGCCGCGATCCACCTGCATGGTGACGGCCAGTCCCTGTTGGCTCAAGCCATGCAAGGCGGCTTCCAAGGCGGCCTGTTGGTCCTTGGCGATGTGGACGCGCAGGATGCCGGCAAACTCGCCGCCCAAGCGGCACATCCGGCTTTCGACCCAATTGCCGCCGTGCTCGGCCACCAGGCGTGCCACCGTTTCTATCAAGCCAGGCCGATCCTTGCCAATCACCGTCATCACCAGTGGGATATGCATGCCCGTCCATTACCCTGCCCACTGCAAGTTGACAAGCCCTACCTGACAAGTCCTACCTGCCTACACTGCCCGCTGCGGCCCTGCAAAGCCGGGCGTTTGGCTGACTGCAATAACGACCGGCAACCCACCGCAGAGGCATGAAATTTGGCAGGAAGCCGGATCGCGACAATTCTTGCGACGATCGTCAGTGAATTTGTCGCGTTCGCCGGGCGTGCCTCAGCACGCGGTCGCCGCCTCTCCAAGCCTGCGCTGTAGGGACATCCTGATCAAGGCAAGCACCCTGCGCCGCAAGGGCCGGGTGCAAATGCCACCTTGCACTGGCGTCTTTCCATCCGTAGGTTCGTGCGTGGTTCTGTGCGACACTAACAAGCGGGTGCCGGCGCACAGTGCCGGGTCGGGCGGTGGCGATTATTTTTCCGGCCTTGTTGATCGTTTCGGCTTCATGAGTGACTGTCCCCAATCCCTGCGTGGCAACGGATTCGCCCTGGTGGTGACGCTGGCGCTGATGGTGTTGCTGACGTTGCTCACGATCGGGCTGCTGTCGCTGTCGACGGTTGCGCTGCGCAGCGCAACGCAGGGGGAGGCGATGGCCACGGCGCGGGCCAACGCCCGGCTGGCGATGCTGCTGGCGCTCGGCGAACTCCAGCGCAGCGCCGGTCCGGACCAGCGCGTCACCGCCCGGGCCGACATCCTCGATGAAAAAATTGCCAATCCCCAGCTCACGGGCGTGTGGGAGTCGTTAGAGATCAAGGCCACGGCCCCGCCGAAAGCGGCGGACTACGAAGTGGAGGCGAAGAATGCCAAGTTCAAGGCGTGGCTGGTGTCTCATCCCGATCCGGCGACGGCCCGGCAAGCGACTTTTGCCAGTCAGGCCCCGATCTCCCCGGTGACGCTTTGGGGCAGGGGCAGCTTGGGCGAGCGGGCCCTTGCCACGAGTCTGGTGAGTGCCAGTAAAGTGGCGCTGGCCTCATCGCCCGGGGCGCTGGCATGGGCCGTGCTTGACGAAGGCACCAAGGCCCGCATCAACACGCCTTATATCGATGGGGCCAACACATCCGGAGCCAAAACCGCGCAACTTGGGGCGGGGGAACGCCCCGGCGTGGAGTTCATCACCGGGCTCGCCGGCCTTGAACGCGTGATGTTTGAAAAATCGGCACCGCAAGCCACCACCCTCGCCAAAGGGATCACCCGTCTCAATTTCGCCTTGGCGGGTGAGAGTCTCGCCAAAGGCACCCAGGACGCCTTGAAAATCGTCACCCATGACGTCACCACCCAATCCGTCGGCTTGCTCACCGACGTCGCCCACGGCGGGCTCAAGCAGGATTTCCAGTTGCTCACAAACCCGGCGGCGCTGCCCGCCATGTACAACGGCAAGGGGGTTTACGCCACACTTTTGGGGATGAAGACCGCCGAAGTGCCCTCCGACCCGCCATGGGCGGCGCTGCACCAGTTCTGCCGCCTCTATCGAGACAAGCTCACCAGTGTGGCGGGCGTGCCCCTCCTCAAGACCTTGACGCCAACCAAATGGGTGGCGGCCACCACGTCCGCCGACAATCCACCGGTGACGACCCTCAACCGCACGCCACCGCCCGGGGTGTTGTTGTTGCCCACCCTTGCCAAAGTGCAAATGCTTTTCAGTCTGATAGGTCACGATATCTATGGCTACCCGCCGCCCATCGGCAGCCCGATCCCCGACAACGCACCACAAATCCAGGATCCGCAGGGCAACCACTTCCGCGGCACCAAATACAAATACGACCTGCACCTGCTCTACACGCCCATCGTCACGCTCCACAACCCGTACAACGTCGCCCTTGAGTGCGCCGACATGCGGGTCGAGTTTGTGCGGGTGCCCTTTGCCATGCAGTTGTTTCGCAATGGAGTGGCGCAAAGCAGGGGGCTGGTGCCTTTGGAGACCATGTATGGATCCAATACCAGTGGTTCGAAGCCCATGGTCTTCGGGATGAATTTAAAAAGCAAATCGACGTCAGGCCAGCCCGATACCACGACCTTCCGGTTGTTGCCTGGCGAGGTGAAAGTGTTTTCGCCCTACATTGATCCGGACCGCACCTATCTTCAGGACCTCGCCAATCCGCAATATTGGGATTGGGAATACAAAGGCCTAGAGAAAAACATCAATGCCATCCCCGGGTGGCGCGGTTATGGCATCGGTTTTGACTGCGACTATTTGGCAGGGGGCCAGGCGATCGATGGCAACAAGGAAAACGGCCATTGGGAATCGTGCATGGGGCTGGCCGCCGATGACGAGTTTCACGTGCTGTTTGCCCCATTGAGTGTGCCGCCCAGCGGCAATAAATTCACTGTCCAGTTGTCCATCCCCGATCCCCAAAACCCGGCCAGCCGCATCACTATCAACGCCATCGAAATGGATTATGAATCCCCCACCGGCCTTCAGGACTTCATTATTGGCAAGGGCGGCACCCTGCGCTATCCGAAGACCGGGACGGTTAGAGGGTTTGACATGGTGGAGCATGCGACGACCGCGATCAAGGATTTGGTGAAAACCAAGCCCTTCGCCCTGCTCAGCGTGCAGGCCAAGTCCACATCCGGCGCACGCGATGTCAGCAACGAAGACGGCCGCCTCGCCACCAAGCCGTGGTGCTTCGCCCATGCCAACATCGGTGCCTCCACCCAAAAAGTCGTTAGCGAACACTGCGCGAATTTTTCCCATGAAATCGACTTGCAGCTCCTCGATTTGAATAAGGGTGCCACCAACCTGGTGTCAGTCGACAAGCAAGACCGCGGCAATTTCATCTCCGGTCACAGTTCGACCTACGGCACGAAATTCGGCGCCCAATACGACATTCCGCTCGCGCCGCTGCAATCGTTTGTCAGCCTCAACGGGGCCAACCCCGGCGGAGCTTCCGGCTATCTGCCGCGCTTCGCCCAGCCCATTGGCAATTCCTGGGCGCACCCGCTCATATCCCCCACCAGGCTCTCGGAGCCCAGAACCGGCGGCAATTGTCTCGATCATTCGTTTCTGCTCAACCTCGCGTTCTACGATGGCTTTTACTTCTCGGGTCTGGCCGATCAAGCCGGGCCCTTCGGTGCCAATGCCAGGACGGCCGCCGTGCTTGCCGGTGATTTTGCCGCGGGTAAGCCGCTGGATGACCCGCGCCTGCAGTTGCACCGGCCGGACAACCGTCCTGCCAGCGAGTTTGCGGGTGTGGTCGCCAAACCGGATGGGCCCACGCGGGTCGCCGCATGGCAATGGATGGAGGGTGCGTTCAATGTCAACTCCACCTCGGTCCTGGCGTGGAAAGCCATGCTCGGATCCATCCACGATTCGCAAGCGCTCGTCAATCAGGTCATGAAATCGGCCGTGCCGCCCACCTCCAAGCTCGGCGACCTCACCGACGTCGGCACGCAGGAGGCCCGCATCAGCCGCTTCCGCTTGCCGGCGTCCAACTCCGCCGCGGACGGGGCCGAACTCAAGGACGGCTATTGGCTCGGCCCGCGCGAGTATTCGGACAGCCAATTGCAGGACCTCGCCACCAACATCGTCAAACAAGTCCGCCGCTACGGGCCGTTCCTTTCGATGGCGGAGTTCGTCAACCGCCGCCTCGGCACCGACGACAAAGCCCAGCGCGGGGCGCTGCAACAGGCGATCGACGATGCCGCAATCAATTCCGCCATCGCCCTTAAAGCCGGAGCGGGCTTCGAGATTCCCGCCGCTGCGGTCAAAAGCTACAAGTACCTGAACGGACCGGCGGGCGCAGGCCCAAGCTATCAGGGGGCCCCGGGATTCCTCACCCAGGCGGACCTGCTTGGCGTGTTAGGTAATGCCGCCACGCCGCGCTCCGACACTTTCACCATCCGCGGCTACGGCGAGGCGCGCGACGCCAAGGGCAAGATCCTGGCCAGCGCCACCTGCGAAGCCGTCGTCCAACGCGTTCCCGAATGGGTCGATGCCGCCGACGCGGTGGAGACCGCCCCCAGCGCCTTACAGAGCCAGGCCAACAAAACCTTCGGCCGGCGCTTCCTCATCACCTCGCTGCGCTGGCTCAATGCCAGCGAGATTTGATCCGGCATCTTCGTCCTTGCAGATGTCTCCCGATGCGGTATCACCGTGGCATGACAGCGCATCTTCAAAGCCGTTTTATTTGTGAATCCTACCCCATGCCTAAGAGGGTTTATGCCACGGGATGGTTGTTAGTTATGCTCGGCCTGCTGATATTGTCGCCGGTGTTGCGGGTTGCGGCGGCGGAGAGCGCGCTGGAGCGTGACTTTGTCACTCCGCCCGCGGCGGCCAAGCCCTGGGTTTACTGGTTCTGGCTCAACGGCAACATCACCCGCGAAGGCATCACCGCGGATCTGGAGGCAATGCAGCGCGTCGGCATCGGCGGGGTGTTGATCATGGAAGTGGACCAGGGCACCCCGGTGGGGCCGGTGGTCTTCATGAGCGACGAATGGCGCACCCTTTTCAAACACATGGCCAGCGAGGCCCAGCGCCTCGGCATCGAGGTGAACATGAATGACGACGCCGGCTGGAACGGCAGCGGCGGCCCGTGGATCCCGCTCGACAAGGCGATGCAGGTGGTCGTCACCAGCGAACAACGCGTGCCCGGCGGCAAGAAATTCGCGGGCGTGCTGCCGCCGCCGCGCACTTGCAAGGGATACTACCGCGATATCGCCGTGCTGGCGTTTCCGACGCCCAAGACCCTGCCTAACATCGAGGACCGGGTCCGCAACCTGGCGGAAAAATCGGTGTCGTGGTCGTATATCTCCGGTTACAGCATGGGCACCGACCGCGAGGCCAAGGTGCCCGGGGAAGTCATGATCGAGCAGGCGCGGATTGTGGATCTAACGGACCGGATGAACGCGGATGGCAAGCTGGTGTGGGACGCCCCCGCACTCGGGCGCAACGACGAGACGAGCCCGCCCGAGGGCGAATGGACGGTGGTGCGTTTCGGCCACACTTTCAGCGGGGCGGAAAGCCATCCGGCGCCGGCCACCGGCATCGGCCCGGAGTGCGACAAGTTGAGCAAGGAGGGGATTGAGGCGCAATTCGACGGGATGATCGGCAAGCTGATCGATGACGTCGGGCCGCTGGCGGGAAAAACCCTGGTGTCGACCCATGTGGACAGCTGGGAGATTGGCGGCCAGAACTGGACGCCGAAGATGCGCGAGGAATTCAAGAGGTTGCGCGGCTATGACATGTTGCCGTTCCTGCCGATTCTAACCGGACGCTTCATCGGCAGCGTGGACATTACGGAACGCTTCCTGTGGGACCTGCGCCAGACCGTGTCGCAGTTGCTCACGGAAAATTACATCGGGCATCTCGGGAAATTGGCCCATGCCCACGGGATGCGGCTCTCAATGGAAGCCTACGGCACGCCCGCCCTCGACATGGATGTGATCAATGCCGTGGATGAACCGATGTGCGAGTTCTGGTGGTCGGGCGGCGGACGGCTGGACTGGACGCTCAAGGCGATGGCCTCCGCGGCACACGTCAACGGCCGGCCGGTGGTCGGCGCGGAGTCGTTCACATCTAACAGAAGAGAGCGGTGGCGCGGCCATCCGGCCACCATCAAGGCGCGCGGCGACCGGGTGTTGTGCGGCGGGGTCAACCGCATCGTTTTCCACCGTTACGCGATGCAACCGTGGGCGCGGGACCTGCGGCCCGGCGTGAGCATGGGACCTTACGGCCTGCACTATGAGCGGACCCAGACGTGGTGGGAAAACTCCAAGGCCTGGCACCAATACCTGGCCCGCTGCCAATACCTGTTGCGGCAGGGAACCTTCGTCGCCGACGTGCTCAGCCTGCAGCCGGAGGAGCCGATGCAACGCTTCAACCTGCTGTCTCTAACGGGATATGACTACGATGGCATCAGCCCGCAGGCATTCGTCAATCAGGCGGGTGTGAAAGACGGGCGGCTGGTCCTGGCCACCGGCATGCGCTACCGCTTGCTGGCGCTCTCCACCACCAACACCAAGAACATGAGCGTGGCCATGCTCAGGAAAATCAAAAGCCTGGTGGAGGAGGGTGCGGTGATCCTCGGCCCCGCGCCGGAGGCCACCCCGGGCCTGGCCGACTCCCAACAGGCCGATCTGGTGTTGAAGAAACTCGCCGAGGAATTGTGGGGCACCGACGAGACGGTGAAAGACCGCGTCGTCGGCAAGGGTCGCGTGTTCCGCGGCATGAAACCGGAAGAAGTCCTGGCCAAGCTCGACGTGGTGCCCGATTTCAACTCCGACAAGAAACTCAATTGGATCCACCGCACGGTCGATGGCGCGGAAGTTTACTTTGTGGCCACAGGTGTCGATCAGCCTGTCAGTTCCCTCTGTTCGTTCCGGGTGAGTGGCCGGCAACCGGAGTTATGGGATCCGGAGACCGGCAGCATGCGGCCCATTCCCGGTTACCGGGTCGAGCCTAACGGATGCACGGTGCTGCCGCTGCAGTTCGGGCCGAGCGGTTCGGTGTTTGTGGTGTTCCGGGACAAGGCGGACCCGGCCCAACAGGTGTTGCGCGTGACCCGCGACGGTCTGCCCATTCTGGAGGTGGCACAGTCACCTGCCACGACGGATGCGCTCGATCTGGTCCAAGGCACGGTGGCGCAGCCGGGGGTGTACGAACTGCAGACCGCGGATCACAAGAGCCGCCGCTTCGAGGTCGGCGCGTTGCCGGCACCCATGGAACTCGCCGGCCCATGGGAGGTGGCATTCCCGCCGCAGTGGGGTGCGCCTGACAAAGTCACCCTGGACAAGTTGGTGTCGTGGAGCCAGCACCCGGATCCCGGCGTGAAGCATTTCTCAGGCACCGCCACCTACAGCAAGACGTTCGACATCTCTCAGGAAATGCTTGGCAACAAGCGCCGCCTCTATCTGGACCTCGGCAACGTGGCGGTGATGGCGGAAGTCAAACTCAACGGCAAAAACCTAGGCATCCTGTGGAAGGCCCCGTTCCGCATCGAAATCACCGAGGCCGTCAAGAGCGGCACCAACACCTTGCAGGTCAGCGTCGTCAACCTGTGGATCAACCGCATGATCGGCGATGAGTTCCTGCCCGCCGATTGCGAACTCAATGGCGATGGCTCGCTGCGCGCCTGGCCCGCCTGGCTGCTGGAAGGCAAGCCCAACCCCAGCGGCCGCTTCACCTTCAGCACCTGGCGGCTCTGGGGTAAAAACGAGGCCTTGCAGGAATCCGGCCTGATAGGCCCGGTGCGCATCCTCACCTGCGCCACCCTGCCGGCGCCGTAACGGCGGTCTGCGACTCCTTTTCCCCTGCGGGAAAAGTTGCCGGCGCCGCCCGTCTCATGCGCATCGCCGCTGGCGAATGTTAGGCTTATCTTCAGTGGCATCGCAGGTAGGGCGGACCGGCCCGGTCCGCCGACTTATCCGCCATGGAGTGCGGCGGCTTGCCGCCGCCGTGGGGAGGATGGAGCTTGCTCCATGCGGTGGGTCTTCTCTTCACCTTGGACCTTGGAAATTGGACATTCAATTCGGCCATTTTCAATATCCAATATCCAACTCCCAACATCCAAGGATCAAGGGAAGAGAAGAGGGCCCTGGGGTGAAACCGGCCTTGCCAAGACCCGTCTTCCAAATCAATCGGTGCCCTCAGTGGCACTAGTTCTTTCTGTGGTTTTCTTAGTCCGCATCACCTCAATCCCCCGCGTTCTCACGAACGCGCCTGCGAAGGCCCGCGTTCTCACGAACGTGCCTACGAAGACCCGCGTTCTCACGAACGCGCCTACGTACGAAGACCGGTCATTTTCCCGCTCACCCATAACTTTCGCTTGCATTGGCCGCGGCGCTCGCCCAGTGGTGGCGGAGTGACACACACCCATTGGAGCCCGGGATGGCTGGCACTGGCGCTGCTGGCCACCTGCGGGTTGGCTTGTGCCATGCCGGATGCCGCCGCAGTGGGCGCGGCGCTGGCCGCCGACGGCCGCAGCATCAGCGTGACGGCACCGGGATGGAGCGGGATGCAGGGTGGCTTTGGCGCAAGCATCATCGCGGGCGGTGAGGCAAAGCAACTGGTGTCGTCCGCCGGCGCGGCGCTCACCGTGGTGGGGTTGGTGCGGAATCTAACGGAAGAAACGCCCTACGGCACGGCCTTGGTGACTGAGACGGCGCTCCGCTTTGAAAACGAGCAAGTGGACCTGTTGTTGCGGTTAGGGCGGGTGCCGGGCGTGCCGGGGGTTCTGGCGCAGGCCGCCATCCGCAATGGCGGCCAGAAGTCGTTAGAACTGGTCAGCCTGACGGCGCTCGATCTAACCATCAAGGCGGACGGCCTTCCGGTGCAGTGGCTGATCACCGGTTTCCACAACCCGGTGTCGGCGGTCACCGCGCTCAACGAACTGGCCCAACCGTTGGACGCGCATGAGGCGGGCGGCTTCTATCATGGCTCGGGCAAGGGATTTTGGTTCGGCCCGGTCGGCTCGCCGACGGCCTACGTCAACGCCCGCTTCGCGCCGGCTGCGGATGGCAGGGTGGCCTTCAATCTCACGTCCGAGATGAGCGGCGCGCGGGTGGATCCCGGCGAAACGCGCTGGGGCCAACAGGTGGTGATGTTGATGGAGCCGCCGGATCAGGCGCTGGCGCGCTGGGTGGAGTGGGTGGGCAAGACCCACGGCGCGCGCACGACCAAGGGTGCCCTGACCGGTTGGAACAGTTGGAATTTCCTCAAACGCAAAGATCCCCGCGGGGAGGCGCTCGATGTGGTGGCTGCGGTGCGCGAGTCCGGCGGACGCTTGCGCCCCGGGGTGATCGAGATCGAAGACATGTCGCCCAACGGCCGCGACGTGCTGGAGGCACCATGGCTGCCGGAGGTGGCACAGCGCGTCGGCGGGATCGGCGCGCGCTTTGGCCTGCGGCTGGCATTCGACCCAAACCCGAATCCCGAGGTGGCGGGCAGCCCGATGGAAGTCGGGGAAATCACCGCTACGGTCCGCCGCGCCGTGGACAGCGGCTTCAGTTATCTAAAAGTCTCTTGTGAGCCTGCGGTCAAACGGGCGGCGGGGGAAAAGCGCTCCGCCTTTGAAATCCAACGCGACACTTGGGCGGCCATCCGCCAGGCCGCCGGCGAGGAGACTTATCTCCTCTACTGCGGGAGTACCAAGCGGCCTGAGCGCGCGGTGGTCGGTTGCGTGGATGCCAGCCGGATCGGCCCGGATGCGGGCCGGCGGATGCTGCCGGCGCTCATCAACGACCTGCGGCCGTACGGCCGGCTCAACGGCCGCTGGTTTGCGGTGGATCATGACGTGTATTATTTGGCGGTGGAAGTGGAGGGTATGTTGACAACCGGCGGCCAGCGGCTGTGCGCTCAAGGATGTGGCCAGCGCCGGCGACAATGTTTGGCGGGTCAGCCTGGCGGACCGCCAACACGGCCAGCCGCAACGCGTGGATCTGGAAATCCAGCTGCCGCTCACGCGTCGTTTGTGGTTCTGGTTGCTGGTGGCGCTGGTGGTGGCCAGTCTGGGGTTTGGGGCGTGGCGCTACGTGGTGGCTTTGCGCATGCAGCGCCTGCATGGACTCGCCGCGGAACGCGCCCGCATCGCCCGCGACTTGCACGACGACCTGGGCACCGAGCTGGCGGGCATTGCCATGCTCAGTGATCTAACTAAATTGCAAACGCCCGGCAACCCGGCGGTGGACGCCAAGTTGGAGCAGCTTGCCGGTCACGCGCGCAACACCGTGCGGCGCTTGGAGGAAATCGTGTGGGCGGTCACTCCGGCCAACGACAGCATTGAGCACTTCGCCCAATACTTGTGCCAGTCCGCGCAGACCTATCTGGAATTGGCCGGGGTGGGTTCGCGGTTTGAAGTGCCCGACCAATTGCCGGTGCGGCCGCTCACCTCCGCGCGCCGCCACAACCTGTTTCTCGCGGCCAAGGAAGCCCTGCACAACGCCGTGCGCCATGGCCGCGCCACCGAGGTGACCCTGGGCATCGCGCTCGAGGACCAGCGCCTGCGCGTGACAGTGCAGGACAACGGCTGCGGCTTTATTGACACGTCGGCCTTGTCAGAACACCGCGGGTCGCGCAACATGCGGGTACGCATGCAACACATCGGTGGCACTTTCGAGCGGCGCAGCACTCCCGGCCAGGGCACCCTGGTGGTGTTGACGTTGCCTCTAACAACGAAGGGGGCGTCATGAGCACGCCACCCGTCACGGTGGCGGTGGTCGAGGACGACGACGCGCTGCGCTCGTATTTCGTTGAAATGTTAGAAACCGCGCCGCAGTTGGCGTGTGCCGGGGCGTTTGCCGATGCGGAGCAAGCGTTGGCGGCGTTGCCCGGGCTGTGCCCGGCGGTGGTGTTGATGGACATCAACCTGCCGGGCATGAGCGGGGTGGAATGCGTGCGCCAGCTCAGCCAGGTGTTGCCGGCGATGCAAGTGATCATGGTCACCGTCTATGACAACTCTGACTCGGTGTTCGACTCGCTGGCGGCGGGGGCCAGTGGCTATTTGGTCAAGCCGGTGCAACCGGGGCAATTGGTGGCGGCCATCGAGGAAGTGCGCGCCGGCGGTGCGCCGATGAGCATGAACATCGCCCGCCGTGTGGTGCAGACTTTCCAGAAGCCGGCCGCCGCCGACGGCGACGATTCCCAACTCGGCCCGCGGGAGGTGGAGATTCTGGCACTGCTGGCCAAGGGCCTGCTCAAAAAGGAGATCGCCGAACACCTCAACATCAGCTACTGGACGGTGCAAACCTTTGTCGGCCGCATCTACAAAAAACTCCAGGTCCGCAGCCGCTCCCAAGCCGTCGCCAAGTTCCACCGGCTCTGAAGGAGCAGAGATGTTGGATTTTGAATGGGTGGAGATGGCTTTCAACGAAAAATCTCGACCCTGTGAACTGGATGGGTATTGTCACGGGCAAGGATTGATTCCCCGACCCTGAAATTCCAAGACACCTCTTCATTCCCTTTTCCCGGCCCTCAGGTCCGGCCACCGGCGCGTCCAACGACCTTCACCACCAAGGCGAACAAGGTGATCGATTGGTCCGCACGCTACTTCTCCACCGATGCCAAAGGCGTTGACATCGGCAGCGTCGGCCGCCGCGGGTGGCGCTCGCTCTGGCGGGCCCATTACGAAACCTTCAACCCCGGCGACAACATCCCCGACTTCTCCCTCCGTGAGGAAAACGCCGGTGCCAAAGTGATGGATTCCCTGCTCGGCGAAGTGCCTATCCTGGGCATGCTCACCGGCTATTTTTTCCACCCGCGCTACCTTGCCAGCCGCAGCGACGGACGCCCGGCCATGCGCCTGACCAAATTGCCGGCGTTCTTCGAAGGCCGCTTCCAAATTGAAAAACTCGGCGACCTCACACCGCGCGAGGAACTCAATTTGTTTCTGTCCTTCCTCATGCTGGTGTTGCTCGAACGCCGCCGGGGATAGCGGCGGAAACGATAACCCTAAAAAGGAAAATGGACTTGGTGGTTATGGCTGCTGGAACCACTGATTACACTGATTTGCCTGATTATTGGAGGATTTCGTGTCAGGCTATCTACGCTTCGCTTCGGTTCACAGAAAGAATTGGATCAATTATGAAAGATATAACATGCACCTGTCCGGTGAGAGAGCATGAGGGTACTGTGTGTCGCTCTGGACTTTTCCCAACGATCTGCCAACCCATCCATTCCCAATGGCTTGCGGATGCAACACCGGCAATAGTTTCCATGGAGGTGCGATTCATGGTCGTTCCGGTGTGATGTCAGGGCCGGCGATGCCAAGGCTAGCTTGCAGATCCCTGAATTCCTGAGCAAGGGATGTGTAATCGCCCGGGCGAAGCGCCGCCGCCTTTTGATTGAGACGGTCGATGCGTTCCTGGGGTGCCGGATGGGTGCTCAACAGCGGGATCACCGGCGCGGGGCCGGTTTCAGCCGCCGCCTTCAACCCGGCAAAGAAGCCCACCATGCCTTGGGGATTGACTCGTGCCTGCTCCAACAATTCCCAACCGAGGTCATCGGCGGCACGCTCATGGTCGCGGCTGAACTTTAGGCCGAGGAGTTGGCCACTGTCACGGATGAGTGTGTCCAACATCCGGTTCTCGCCGCCTTGGAGTTGCTGAAGGGCCAAGCTCATGCCGGCACTCTGCGCCAACTGCAACACGCCATGCCGCTTCCTCACATGCGCCATTTCGTGTGCCAGCACACCTTGGATCTCCTCCGCCGTTCGCGCCCGCTCCAACAAACCGCGATGGAACACGATGGTGCCGCCGGGCAGGGCAAAAGCATTGATCTCCTTTGATGTGGTGACAAACAGCGTGCAGCGGTCGGATGCGTTAGACGGCAACGCGAAGAGCGGCGCGGCGAGACGGTTCAGTGGATCGAGCACCTGGCGGTCGGTGACAAACTGGTATTGGCTGCGCAATTGCGCCATGGCGGAATCGCCGAGGGGCTTTTCCCACTCCAGTGGCAAGCGGATGTCCGGGATTTTCCCCCCCACCGAATCCTTCACCACATCCGTGAGGTGGATGGCACCGCGATACAGTCCCCACGCCGCCACGACGAGCAACACAAGGGCTAACAATGCCGCCGCCAAACAACCCCAGCGCAGCCCTCGCTTGTGGTGCCGGATAAACGAACGGACGGCATCGTCAACTTCAGGTGGCAGGTTGGTGTGGTGGCTCATGATTGGGGTGGCTTTCAGGCATCGGATTGGACATCATGGGTATAGATCATCAACATCACCCGGGGCGGCGGGCGCCAACCGTGCAATGGGGGTGAAAAGAGTTGGTGGCGGAGCTTGTTAGTCAAATATCTCCGACAACCACGATTTTTTACGACGCGGCTGGCCATACTTGTCGAAGCCGCCATGTTCGTCGTGGTGACCGTCGTGTTTGGAGTATCCTTGGGGCTCTCCGCGGTATCCCGGTGGTGCTTGAGGCGCTGGACTGGGTGCCGAACGCTCGATGATTTTGTCGAGTTCACCCCGGTCCAGCCACACTCCGCGGCATTTTGGGCAATAGTCAATTTCCACGCCTTGGCGGTCGGTCATCACCAGGTCGGGTTCAGTACAAGCAGGGCATTTCATGATGTTTGGATGTTGGTTATCAGTGTTAATCGTTGGTATAGGCAGGGCATTTGAGAGGTAGGAATCCCCAAACAGGGAGATTCCAACGGAGTCGTCACTCCAAGTGAGGTCAGACCACGCCTGAGGCCGCTATACATCTGTGATGATTCTGGCAGGCAATCGGACGCTGGCCGCGATTGGAGTCAAACCAGAGATGACGGCGCTCTGGGAGCAAGCGCTGTGCGCCGCAAAAATTGCCAGTTTGAAAGAAGGAAACAAAGCTCGCCGCCCGGTTCCTTCTGTCTGATGGCCGGAATCGTCGGCCAGCGTGTTAGGCGGGAGATGTCGAATTTGGCCATTGCCACCGGCGCAATGCTTTTTGTTCGGTTGACCAACCGGCAGGCCGATTCGCCATGGGAATCATCCGACTTCACCGACTCGCCGGAATGACCCGCTGCGGCAACTCCAGCCATGCAGGAGAGGCTTTCGGAAAAATCGCCCAGCGCATCCAACGGACAATGCGCCATGGCGACCAACCCGAAGGCGATCCACACGATGACGAAAATCGGTTTTACATGAGGCACGTCGATGGTTACGAGGGCGTTGGGGAGAATTGTTCAAGAATTCCCCCGGATTGGATAGAAATGCTGGAAATTTGCAGTTTGGGCTGCCGGATTGTTCTGAAACCGTGGTTTGGACATTTCCACGTTTCACCACGGAGGAATTGGCGGAGTTTGAACTATGAGCCGCTGGTGAAGTAGGTGGGTGGAGTTTCTATGGAGCCGTTTTCGCAGCAACAATGGTGATTTCCCGCACGCTTTGCACGGGCTTGGCGTCGGCACCTTCGATGGCTGCGACGAGTTGATAGTCGCCGGGGCTTGCGGGAACGGCAACGGCTTCAAACGCCACAAGGGCGGCACCCTGCGGCGTCAATTCCGCGGGTCTGGTGAATTCGGCGACGCTTGCGCCCTCGCGGATGAAGCGCAAGGTGAGCTTGCCGCTCCACGGTTTTTCCAGGTCGTTGATGAGGCTGATAGAAAGTGGCAGGGTTTTGCCGGCCGTCATTTCCGGCTTCCAGTATTGGATCATGACGCCGACGGGCGCAAAGGCGTCGCCGACGTGTTTCAAAAACTCCGGTTCCAACTCCAGATTTTTCACGCCGTTGTTTTCCAGGAAATGGTCGCTGGTCATGCCGACACCCAGATGGCAATAGCCCAGCGAACAGAATTCCATGACGGCGGCGGCCGTGCGGGCATGGCGCCAGAACTCGGTCTCGGTGGCTTGGAAGAGTGCGTAGAGGTGACGGTTTTTGGCCGCGGAGTTGGCGTCGCCAAGGATCCGCTTGAAAATCGGATAGGTCAACGTGGTGGGCGAGCCGTCCCGGTTGATCCAGAGCCAGCCGTATTCGTTGACGATCACGCAAGGCGGGGCCTTCATGTTGGCCCGCCCGGCATCCGCGTTGCGGTTGGCGTCTGCCAATCCGCCGAGCCAGGCATGACCCTTTGCTTCGCTGAAGTAGTAGGGATGCGCCTCGACGGAATCGGTGGGGCGTTGCGGTTCGTTCCAGCCATTGTCCCACGGCCGGTTGGATAGATCGAGATCCCGCACGCGTTTGATGGCTTCGCCGGACTCACGGTGGTTGGATTCATTGCAGGCATCCCAAATCACCACGGACGGATGGTTCCAGTGCGCTTCCAGCATGGCCCGGTAGTCCCTGGCCAACGCCTCGACGGAGCCGTTGATGGAGTTCTCCAACGGTTGTTCGAGCGTCCACAGCGGGTATTCGTTTTGGATCAGGAAGCCCTCCTCGTCGGCGATGTCATACCAGAATTGCGGCATCAGGCCGATGCAGTAGCGGATGGTGTTCCACTGCATGGCTTTGCCTTTTTGATGGAGTCCGCGCACCCAGCTTTTGTCCCACGGCAGATGTTGGCATATCTTCGGATCGTCCATGAAGCGCTGCAGGCAATAGTTGGTGCCGCGCATGAAATATGGCTTGCCATTGAGGATGGCACGCCGGGATTGGGGGTCGAAGGTGAAGGTGCGCAGACCGAAGCGGGTTGTGTGGCTGTCGTTAGAGGTGGTGACACAGGCGGTGTAAAGAAAGGGCGCTTCCGGCGCCCACAGCTTTCCGTTAGATATATCCACCCTGGCAATGACATGGGCGTTGCCCTGCGCGTCACCTTCCGCATGCACGAGGGTTTCACCGACCGCTTTGCCACTCTTCCATTCGCTTACCCTCACAGTAACGGGCGACTTGCCGGCTGGCACTCCCTGCAACCACACATGCACCGTGGCGGCCGGTTGCTGGATGTCCGGGACCACCTGGGTGAGCCGCACAAAGGGGCTTCCCGCTGTCACCAGTTCCACGGAGTCGGTGATGCCGGGGATGAAGTTGTCTTTTTCGAAATCCCAACCGACGGGAACCTTCGGGGGCGGCACTATGTTGCCATGTTCCTCACCCCAATCCCTTTTGCCCTCCGGCGAAAATCCCGGCATGGTGTTGACGGCAATGCAGATTTCATTGAGGCCGGGTTTGAGAAATGGACGGACATCGAAACGGCTCGGTGCCTGGCCGCTGGTGTTTTCCGCGGCGGGTCGGCCGTTGATCCGCACCTTGAAGCCGTAGAGCGCCTGGCCGATGCGCAGCAGCGCCACTGCGGAAAGTGGCTCCGGCTGCGTGAAGGTGCGGCGCAACCAAAACGTGGTTTGGCGGCGGCTGGCCATGCCGTCCGCTTCGAAGGCCGGTTCGGCATGGGCGACCAATCCCGGCACTTGCATCGTTCGTTCAAACGACGTCGGCGGCGCATCCGCCGTGCCTTCGGCAACCTGCCAGATGCCGTCGAGCGAAAGGGTGGTGCGCAGGTCGGACACGGCCTGCCGGGCGCTGGTGGCGATGGATGGCTTGCCGCTCTCGCTGGCGGCCGCGAATCCGGCAAGGATGAGTGAGAAAAAAAGCGGGGGATTCATGCAGACGTTGTTCGCCGGGTACAATGCCCAGCCGCCCAGTCATACCAAGAAGATTATTGGAAATCCGCCCCGGCTCTGGCACATGGGATCACGTCGCGTGTTACAAGCCCGCCCGCAGCGTCAATGCTTTGCAATATTTTGAGACGGTCGTCCTGAATTATTGTCCTTGGGCAGGCCTGAATATGCGAGGGGTCCTTGGGATCGGGGCTTCGTCGCGGGTTCCTGCGGCGGTGGGAAATTAGCATCGCCGAGCCGAGGAACGTGTGCTATGAGTGGCGCGGATGTTTGAGGTCAGACAAAAACCACAGATGGTCGAACGCGCGCTGTTGGTGCGCCTTTACTTCGAGCCGGGCGAAGCCGAAGAGTCCGGATCCTTGTTAGAAGAGCTGGGCGAGTTGGTGCGCACCCTCGACATCGAGGTGGCGGAGTCGGTGCTGGCGCGCAGCCGCGAAATGCACAAGAAATTCCTTTGCGGCACGGGCAAGGCCGCGGAGATTGCGGCGCTGGCCCGCGCCCATGAGTGCGACGTGATTGTCATCGACAACGGGCTGGCCCCATCGCAACAACGCGAGTGGGAAAAACTGGCCGACCTGTGTGTGATCGACCGCGAGGAGGTGATTCTGGACATTTTTGCCAAGCGGGCCAAGACCAAGGAGGCACGCCTGCAAGTGGATTTGGCGCGCATGCAATACGCGCTGCCACGCTTGGCCCGGATGTGGGGTCACCTTGACCGGGAATCGGCCGGCTCCGGTGGCGGTCAGAGCGGCGGGCAAGGCGGTGGCGGCACCTCGCGCGGCATGGGTGAAAAACAAATCGAAGTGGACCGCCGCTTGGCCCACCTCACGATTGACCGTGCCAAACGGGAACTTGAAATCGTCCGCAAGCAGCGCAAGACCCAGCGCAAGGAACGCGAACGGCTGGATACCGCGCACGCCGCCATTGTTGGCTACACCAACGCCGGCAAATCCACGCTCCTCAACACCCTGAGTGGGGCCGACGTGATGGCCAAGGACATGCTCTTTGCCACGCTGGACACGACCACCCGGCGCATTGAGTTGCCGGATGGCCAGCCCTTGCTCATCACCGACACGGTGGGCTTCATCCGCAACCTGCCGCACCGCTTGGTCGAGGCGTTCAAGGCCACCTTGGAGGAGGCGGTCCTGGCGGAGTTTCTCATTCATGTCCTCGACGCCACCTCGCCTGAAGTCGAGCGCTTCCATGACACCACGCTTGAGGTGCTCGAGGAATTGGGGGCCGGCGACAAACCGATCATTTTAATTTTAAATAAGATCGACCTGGTCACCGATCCCTGGGTGCGGACCCGCTTGCATTGCCGGTTCCCGGAGGCCATCCAGACTTCCGCCGTCACCGGGCTGGGCATGGAGGAATTGCTCGCCACCTGTTCCCGCGTGCTGGCCGCCCGCGTCTGCCACAGCCGCTACCGTATCCCGCAGCACCGCGCCGAACTCGTCAGTCTGTTGCATCGTGAGGCCAAGGTGCTCGCGACCGAATACGAGGGGGATGATATCATCGTCAGCGCCGTCGTGCCGGCCGCCATTGCCGGCCGCCTTGAAACCTTTGCGTTGACTCCCGCCTAGTGTCACCTTTCCTTGTCGCCACTCCATGTTGAAACGCTGCCTGATTCCGCTCCTCCTCCCGGCCGCCATGGCCGTGGCACAACCTGCCGCCAAGCCGGTATCGTTGCCAGCCGGTCCCCAGCCTAACAAAAATACCGTGCCGATGCGTGCCGCAGTGGTCGACCCGGATGCCCCGGACACGCCGATCACCCCGGAAAAACCGAAGGTGGCCGATGCGGTGAAACCCGCCGGCGACGACGCCCTGAGCCTGCAGATTTTTTTGGATGAGGCGATGTTCGGTCCGGGTGTCATCGATGGCAAACCCGGGCGTTTCACCGAGTTGGCGGTGCAATCATGGAACGAGGTCAACGGATACCCGTTAGAAGATTGGGTGGCGGTGGTCAGTGCCGCCCGCAAGGCGGTCCCCCAGCCGCTGGCGGTTGCGGTAGTGCCGGAATTGGTCAAGGCTTGGGTGGACCCGGAGTTGCCCACCAAATACTCCAAGCAAGCCAAGGGCAAGCGCATGAGTTATCGCAGCAACGCGGAGTTCATGGCGGAGCGCTACCACTGTGATGTGCCCTATCTGGAGGCACTCAACGGCACGCGCAAAATCGACACCCTCGAGCCGCGCCAATCGATCATCGTGCCTAACGTGCAACCGTTTCTAATCGAAAACATCACCGACATCGCCTACAAAGCCGATGAGGCGATGAGCCAGCGCCATGCCGTGGTGGATACCAAGATCAACCAGGTCCGCATCTTCGAAGCCGCCCCCGCCGCGCTGGTTGTGGCCGAACCCGGCAGCGACATTCAGCCCCATGGCAGCGCGCTCCCCAATCGCGGACTCATCGCCTCGTTCCCCATCACTCCCGGCGAACCCCGCTTCATCAAGTACGGCACCTGGGAAGTTAGAAATGCGGTCGGGTTGCCGATATGGCGCTACGACCAGCAACTTCTCGACACCGGCAAACGCAGCAGCGACGCCGCCTCGCTGGAGATTCCGCCCGGACCTAACAATCCGGTGGGCATTTTCTGGGCCGGCCTGACCAAGCCTGGCATTGGTCTGCACGGCACGCCCAACCCTGAAACCATTGGACGCGCCCGCAGCCACGGCTGCATCCGCCTTGCCAATTGGGACGCGATCCGCCTGCCCACCCTCATTCGTCCGGGCACCAGCGTGGAAATCCGTTAGAAGACGCAAGACTTGAAGACGCATGACACAAGACGAGAAATCCCGAAGATAATGGAGCCTGTCCCGTCTTCTCTTGTGTCTTGTTGTCTTGTCTCACTCTCCTGATCCCATCATGGCTCATCCCGGCAAATTCCCGTTGCGGCTTGGCATCTACGGGGTGGTCATGGCCTATCTGGTGGGGGATCTGTACTTGTGCGACGGTCCCCTCAGCCAGCGCCTCAAGCCCGCCGATGCAAACGGTCTGGCGGCTGCCGCCGCCGTCGACCCGGTGGTCGCGCGGGTCGGTGCCTACAACATCCACCGCAGCCAGCTTGAGCGCGCCGTGCGGGAACGGCTCTGGCTTGAAGGCAGGACGCTGGCCGGGCTCGCCCCGCCGGAGCGCAGGCTCATCCGTCAGGCCGCGCTGGATGACCTGATCGATCACGAACTGCTCCGCACCAAGGCGCGTGCGCATGCCGCCGAGTTGCAAGTCGCGGATGAGGAAATCAGCGAGCGCCTGAGCCGCTTCACCGCGGGCTTTTCTAACAAACAAGAGTTGGCCGACGCGATGACGGCCCAGGGCATCGCCAGCATGCAGGACCTCCGCGACCGTCTTGCCGCCCGCATCCAACAGGAAAAATATGTGGAGTGGCGGATCGCGCCGCTGGTCAAGGTCACCGAGGCGGAAGCCCGCCAATGGTTCGAGGCTAACCAACAACACCTCGCCACGCCCGGGCGCGTCGCCGCCCGCCATGTCTTCCTGCCCACGCTTGAGCGGGATGCCGACGAGGCAAAGCGCGTGCTCGAGGCGGCGCTCGCTGATCTAACAAAAGGAACCAAGGATTTTGCCACGCTGGCCCGCGAACTGAGCGAGGATTCCCTCACCAAGGACGGTGGCGGCGAGCTTGGCTGGATGACCCGTGAGCGCCTGCCCGCGGAGCTGGCGGATTGCCTGTTCTCGCTGCCGCTGAACCGGCCGGGCTTGGTGCGCAGCAAGCTCGGTTGGCATCTCATCGAAGTCACCGCGCGCCTGTCCGCGGAGCCACGCAGTTACGAGCAAGCCCGGCCGGAAATCTTCAGCGCGTTGGAAATCGTCAAGCGTCGACAGGCGGCGGGCGAGTGTCGCGCGGCGTTGCGCCATTTCGAAGCCAACACCATCGAAATCTATCCCACGCGCGTGGAAGAGTGAGCGGCCTCAACGGCACCTAACGGCTTGGGGCTTCACTTCTTGACTTCACGGAGCTCCTTCTTCACGGCCCGCTCGAAGTTTTCATCGGGCCGGCCGTTAAAGACCAATTTCCCCGTTGTATCGAACACGCAAACATGGGGAATGGTGCCGCTGCCGCCGGGTGCCGAGCCGCCCAACATCACGGGATACTTGGCCTTGGCGGCCTTCAGAATGGTCAAAACCGCCTCCTTCGTGCCGCCTTGCCGCTCCATACCCACCACCACCAAACCCTTGCTTTCGTAGGACTGCGCCAGTTTTGCCATTTTCGGCAGGCTGGCGATGCAGGGCGGGCAGTTCACGCCCCATTCCTCGATCACCACCACTTTGCCCGCCAATGCCGCCTTGTCAAAGGGCGCCTCGTTGATCACCTCCGTGAAAGTAACATTGGCCAGCGTGGCGTCCGGCACGGGGTTTTCCTTTGCCTTGGGTTTTTCCTTGGCAATGGCAAATACGGGAAGCAGGGCGAGTCCGAGAAGGCAGGCGAGTGTTTTCATGGTGACGAAACTCAAGCTACGTTCCTGAGTGGGGGAGGCAAGGTCAAAAAAATCCGCGCTGCGTCAGGGCAGGATGTCCCCGTAAATACCCGGATCGCTCCCCGCAATCTCGATAGCCCCGCAGGCATCGGCATAGAACTCCTTGGGGCCCACGCCGCCGATGATGGCATAGGCATAACCGAGTTCGTGCAACGCCTCCAGAGCCTTGAACAGCAAGGCCTTGCCCACACCCAGCCCGCGCGCACCCGGCGCCACCCCGGTGGGTCCGAAAAACCCGCGCTGCGTGGTTTCATAACAGGCAAAACCCAGGACTTGCTGGTCGCGGGTGGCGATATAACAAGCGACCGGTTGGCGGCTGAGAGCAATCTCGATTTCACTCACCCATTTGGCCGAGAAATGCTCTTTGGCAAAGGCGGCCAGCGTGTGCTTTTCGAAGGCGCGGGCCCGCCGCAGCGTGATGCCCTTGGCCGCCACTTCGCGATACATCTCCGCACTCTCCGGCAACGCATACAGTCGCACCAACATGTCGATCATGCGTGAATTCAATGCCAAATCCGCCTGCCCGCAAAGCGGAAAATCACCCAAGGAGAGGCGATCTCCGAATCGCCCTCGATCACGTGTGGCAATGGACTGGCTTTCATCCCCTCATTGGCCCTTGCCACCATCCCCTTTGGACAGGCGCAACATCACCACGCCATGCCGGGGGACAACCGCGGGATAGGAGGAATTGGCGCTGCCGAGGTCTTTTTGGCGCCACACATCACGGACTTGCATGGGGCCGGTTAGACCGAGGACGGACCAGGCAACGGTCATCTCGGCGGGCACTTCGCAGCGGTTGAACAGTCCGACCGCCTTGCCGCCATCCTCAAGGTCCTTGACCATCAGATAGGTTTTTTCGTTGAGCACGACGACACAGCCACACTGGCCGAGGGCATCCTGGTTGATGTCAATGACTTCCGGGTTGCAGAGGATATTGATGGTGAATTCGTCGAGCTTGCCCATGTCGCCGCTGAAAATCAACGGCGCGGCCATCAGCGACCACAGCGACATGTAGGAATATTGCTCGTTGGGGCTGATCGGGCATGGCTCGGGTTGGCCCATGCCGTTGGCATTGCCTATTTGACCGATCTGGATGTAATCCGGGTCATTCCATGAGCCGGGCTTTGACCATGCCCGGTAACCCGCATTTTTGAGCGCCACCTCGGTGATGCGATTGAGTTCAAAGCCAAGGTCGCCGGCAGTGCGCCAACTGTGCCCGCCGACCTCCGCGCCCCATTCCCAGACGTTGCCCTTGCCGTATTGGCAGAGATTGAAAATGATGTCGCGCTTCTGTTGTTTGAGGATGCCGCCCATGAGTTGATAGGGATATTTATGGACGGGCAGTTTGGCGCCACCTTTGCCCCAATGCGGGACCTCCGGCGCCTTGGGATCGCCGTTTTCCGCGATGCTGTCATAGGAACACCAATCGTATTTGAGAAAATCAAAACCCCAACCGGCATACAACTCGGCATCCTGTCGTTCGTGCCCATAGGAACCGGCAAAGCCGCCACAGGTGAGGCGCCCGGGTGAGGTGTAAAGCCCGGCTTTCAGGCCTTTGCCGTGGATGAAGCCGGTAAGCGCCCGCATGTCGGGGAAATGTTTGTTAGGAACCATGTTGCCCTGCGCGTCGCGCAACGGTCCGACGCGCAGCGGGTCCTTGTTGGCCGGCGCGTTCATCCAACAATCGTCGATGTTGACGTATTGATAGCCCACATCCGCCATGCCGCTGGAGATCATGACCTCGGCGGCTTCGCGCATCAACTTGTCGGTGATGCGGTCATAGTGGGTGTACCAATGGTTCCAGCCCATCGGCGGGGTGAGGGCCAGCGTCTCGCCCGCGACGATGCGGAACAACCGCGATGCCTCACCGCTGGCGTTTTTCGCGTGCAGCGTGACGCGGTACGTGCCGGTTTGGGGGGTGGTGCCGGTGATGATGCCGGTGCCTGGATCGAGCTGCAGGGAAGAGGGCAGCCCATCGGCGCTGAATTGGACCGGCCGCAGACCCTGACAGGCAATGCGGTAAAGAAACGGGTTGCCGGGACGGGCACCATGGATCGTGGGACCATTCAGGCGCGGCGCGGAGCCGGGCTTGGGTGTTAGAATGCCGAGTTCGAGCGGCGGTGGTGCAGGGGTCTCCGCCGCCATCGACAGGGCGGAGCACAAGGCGAAAAGTGCGGCAAGGTGATGTTTCATGTCGTGTCCGGGGTTTGTCAGGAGTCAAATCTCATCCAGCATCCCCTTGAGGTTGCCGAAAAAATTGTCGAGTTCATCGGTGCTGGGTTCGGCGCCGAGGAGGTCATCATAGGTCGTGTGATTGAGGTGCTCGTCGTCGAGCTCGCCGATGAAACTGCTGGGTTGGCAACCGGTTTGCTGGCCCCATTTGATGCGGGTTGCGCAATAGGTCATGGTCAGTTGGTCCTGGGCGCGGGTGATGCCGACGTAGAGCAAGCGGCGTTCCTCGTCCTTGGTGCCATCAGCGATGCTGCGGGTGTGCGGCAAAAACCCTTCCTCCAGGCCGACCAGATAGACGATGGGAAACTCCAAACCTTTTGAGGCATGCAACGTGATGAGGGTGGCTCCCTGCTTTTTTTCCAAGTCCTCATCCTCGCGGTCGGACGCCAGCGCGCTGTCGTCGAGAAAGGACTGGAGTTTCTTGCCTTTGGCGGCATGGCTGCGGAGGCTGTCGATGACGCTCTGGATGCCTTCGCCGCGTTGCTGGCGCTCGCTGTCGCTTTTGCACGAGCGCTCGATCCATGACAGGTATTCGATGGTCTTGATCAGATCGTTGAGGACATCGGCGGGGTTTTCGTGGTTGAGATCAATGCGGTTTTTGGCGCCGGCGATGAGCGCCACAAACGCCTCGATACAGTGGCGGGTCTTGCCGCCGAGTTGATAGGTGAAGTCCGGGTCGCACAGCGCCTGCCACACGCTTTGGTGGTGCTCACGGCTCCACTCGGTGGCCAATACGGCGCTGGCCTGGCCGATGCCACGGTTGGGTGCGTTGAGGATGCGCAGCAGCGGCACATCCGCCTCGGGCGAGACGAGCAATTGCGCGTAGGCGAGCACATCGCGCACCTCGCGGCGGTCGTAAAAGCTTTGGGCGCCGACCATGCGGTAGGGGATTTTGCGTTCGCGGAAGGCGAGTTCGAGCTTGCGGCTTTGGCCGTTGGTGCGGAACAACACGGCGAAGTCCTCCCACGCGTGTCCGGCGGCGCCTCCCTTTTCGGCGATGATTTCCTCGGCAATGAACTCGGCTTCCTCGTCATCACCGGGCATCGCCACGATGCGCACCGGATCGCCGCCCTTGCGGGTGGAACGCAGGATTTTCTCGCGCCGCCCGCGGTTGTGCTTGATCAGGCTGTTGGCTGTGTGCAGCACCGCGTGGGTCGAACGGTAGTTCTCTTCTAACCGAATGATCTTCGGGTCGGGGAAGAATTTTTCAAATTGCAGGATGTTGGCGACCTCCGCGCCGCGCCAGCCGTAGATCGACTGGTCGTCATCACCGACCACGCACACATGATAGGGAGCGGCGACGAGTTGTTGGAGCAAGCGCATCTGGAGGGCGTTGGTGTCCTGGAACTCATCGACGGTGACGCGTTTGTAGCGTTGGCGGAAATGTTCGCGCACGTCGTGGTGCTCGCGCAAGACCTGCTCGGCGAGCAACAAGAGGTCGTCGAAATCCACGGCGTTCTGGGCGCGCAGCTCGTTCTGATAGGCCACGGCGAGGGTGGCGAAAAATTCGTCCTCGATCTCCGCCGGATCCTCACCCTTGTTTTTGGCCTTGGAGATGGCGGCCAGCACGGTGTCCGGTTTGACTTTCTCATCGCTGCCGCCCTTGCGCACCAGCAGTTGTTTCATCAGGCCCACCTGGTCGCTGTGCGAGCAGATCGAGAAATTGCGCTTGTAGCCGAGTTTGTCGATGCCGCCGCGTAGCAACCGCACGCACAGCGAGTGAAACGTGCAGACGGTCATGTCGGCGGCGGCTTTTTTCGAGACCATGCCGCCGATGCGCTCGCGCATCTCGCTGGCTGCTTTGTTAGTAAAGGTGACGGCGAGGATGTCCGCTGGCGGAATCATCTTTTCCAGCATGTGGGCGATACGGCAGGTGACAGTGCGGGTTTTGCCCGTGCCGGCACCCGCCAGGATCATGACCGGTCCGTCCAACGCGCCCACGGCTTGGCGCTGGGCTGGGTTGAGTGAGTTGAATGAGAATGCGTTGGCCATCGGCACGCGGATGGAAGCAGGGGGGCGTGGAGTTGGCAATCCCGGTGTGCGCGGAAGCGCCCAATCTGCTCCAATGACTTGAAATGATTTTTCCGTTTGCCTCCCAGCCTGCCAATGCGCATGTTGGCCCCTGCATGCGCATTCAGCGGCGCTTTGCTTCATATACCCCCCTTATGTTCTTCTTTAGGCAAGCAACCAGAGGGCCACAGCACGCCCTTTGCACCGGCCTCGCCTTGGTGGGGCTGACGGTCAGCGCCCTTGCCCAGACGGCGCGCGAAACGGCTGTGGAACTCACCGCGGTCACTGCCGCCGTTCCACCCCGCATCACCCTCGGTTGGAACAGTGCGACCAATGTGACCGGGCTGAAATTCTGGCGGCGCGTCAAAGGCGCCACGTCCTGGGGCACGGCGATAACCCTCGGCAACGACGATGTCAGCTATGAGGACGCCTCGGCACAGCAAGGCGTGGCTTACGAGTATTCATTTCAACGCACCTGTTCCACGGGGGCCACGACGGCCTACGGCTCGATTGTCGCGGGTGAGCAGATCCCGCTGGTCGAACACCGCGGGAAAATATGTCTGCTTGTGGATGCCTCGATGAGCACGCCGCTCGCGCCGGAGTTGGCGCTCTTGGTGAGCAATCTCACCGGCGATGGTTGGACCGTTTTCCAGCACTATGTGGCACGCTCAACCGTTGCCGCGAATTCCACCGACCCCGCCGATTGCGCCGCGCGGCTCGCGGAGCTGACGAGTGTCCGGGCGATCGTGCAGGCCGACTACAATTCCGCGCCAGGGCCGGACTGGGCACTGTTGATCGTGGGTCATGTCGCGGTGCCCTATTCCGGTATCATGGCGCCGGACGGGCATGCCGATCATTCCGGGGCGTGGCCCACCGACGCCTACTACGCCGATGTGAATGGCACGTGGACGGACACCTCGGCTAACAACTCGGCGCAGGCTCTCGCCGATCTGCGCAATCGCAACGTGCCAGGCGATGGCAAATTCGATCAGCCCAACCTCCCGTCCGACGTTGAGTTGCAGGCGGGTCGCGTGGATTTATCCAATATGCCCGACGCGTCGACCGGGGTGAGTGAGACGGAGTTGCTGCGACAATATCTGGTCCGCGACCATCAATTCCGCCGCGGTCTTGGAGCCTATGCCAGCGTGCAGCGGCGCGCGCTCATCGACGATAATTTCGGTTATTTCTACGGTCAGGCGTTCGCGGCGTCGGGGTATCGCAATGGCATCGCCTTCTTTGGTCGGAACGCCGGCCAGGTGGATGATCTGGATTGGTTTGGCACGCTCGGCACCACGCCGGTTCTGCTGGCATATGGCTGCGGTCCGGGATGGTTCACGAGTGCCGGCGGGGTCGGCACGACGGCTGATTTCGCGTCACGCGACTCGAAGGCCGTTTTCTGCATGCTGTTTGGCAGTTATTTCGGCGACTGGGATTCGACCAATAACTTTCTCCGGGCGCCGCTCTGCGGGACGCCGGATTCGCTCGGGCTGGCTTCAGTCTGGTCCGGCCGGGGATATTTCCATCTCTATCACATGGCGCTGGGCGAGGTGCTCGGATATGCCTCGCGCTACACCGTCAACAACAACGAACACCCGTCTACCGGCGGTTGGGGATGGTACGGTTACAACCGGTACATCCATCAAGGACTGCTCGGCGATCCCACGCTGCGGTTGCACACCGTGCGGCCTCCAGCAAACGTCAGCGCCGCTTCGAGCGCTGACGGCGTGGTTCTCACTTGGCAGGCATCGGCTGATGCGGCGCTGGGCTATCATGTGTATATGGCCCCATCCGCAGCCGGACCCTTCACCCGCTTGACCGGGGGCGCTACCAGCACCAATGACCCCGCGGGATCGCCTCTTCCATGCTCCACCCTCACCTACACCCACGCCGGCGCGGGCACCGGCACGAGTTATACCTATCTGGTCAAGGCGGTGAAAATGGAGACTTCGGCCTCCGGCAGTTATGTGAATACGAGCGTTGGCGAAATGATTCAGGTCAGCTGCCGAGGCCTGGTGACCGGCGGCAGCAATGGCACTGTCACAGGTGGCGGCATCTACCTGCTCGACACCATCGCGTCTATCTCTGTCACGCCCAACCCCGGCTATATTTTTACCACATGGTCAGGCGACGCCACGGGCGCTGATAATCCGCTTTCGCTATTGATGAATTCCAACAAGACAATCACGGCCACCTTCGAGCCCGACATGCGGGACAACGATGGAGACGGACTGACAAACTATCAGGAAAGCGTGGTGTATGGCACCAATCCGAATGTCACCGACACAGATGGCGACAGTTTCCTTGATGGCTACGAGGTCGCAACGGGCAAATCACCGCTGGATATCGCGGACCATCCCGCACTGGTGGCGGAGGTTCGCACGGCAATCGAGTTCACTTTTCCTGCCGCCATGGGCAAGACCTATCGGATCGAAGGTTCGTCTGACCTGTCCGTCTGGACAACGGTGGAAAGCGCCATCGCCGGCAACGGCGGACTCATTCAAAGGTTCTATTCCACCCGCAACGTGCCGCAGCGATTCCTGCGGGTGGAAGAAGTGACGGCACCGTGATTTGCGTCACCATTTGCAACTTCGGAGAAGTTGCAAATGGAACCTATTTCAATCCGTGCAATCAGCGTAATCTGTGGTTAATCTAACTAACCGCCGATATCAAACTTCGGTTTTCAGGGTTAACGAAGATTTTCCGCCGCGCATGGTCCCGTCAGCACGGATTCAACTTGCCAGCCGGCCAGCCATGCCGCATTCTGGCTGCCTTATGCGCAACCGCTCCCCACGCCATTTCCTGTCACTCATGCTCACCGGGCTGTTGCTGGCATTGCCTACCTCTCTTGCCAGCGCCGAACCGCCGCCCGTCAGCGACGCGCGGATCCGGGAGTTCCGCGACCTGCGTTTCGGGATGTTCGTGTGCTGGTCGTTCAGCACGTTTTCCAACGTCGAGTGGACGCGCGGGGTCAAGCAGGTGGACTTTTTCAATCCGACCGGCTTCGACCCCGACCAATGGTGCGAGGCGGCCAAGGACGCCGGCATGAAGTATATCCTGTTTCTAACCAAACACCATGACGGGTTCTGTCTGTGGGACACGCAGACGACCGAGCGCAAAGTCACCCGAAGCCCGCTGATGGTCGACGCGCTCAAGAAAATGCGCGAGGCCTGCGACCGCCACGGGCTCAAGCTGGCGCTGTATTTTTCGGAAGGCGACTGGACCTGGCCCGACAATAAAAACGCCGAGCTGAAGAAAGCCCAGTTGAAGGAACTCTGCACGCAATATGGCCCGATCGAGTTCTTCTGGCTCGACTTCGCCCAAACCGACGGCGGGCTGGATCTGGCCACCACCGTGCAATGGATCAAACAATTCCAGCCCAATTGCTTCGCCGGATCCAATGGCAACCGGACCGGGGCCGACCTGCACATCGGTGAAATGGGTGCGGGCTTCGTGTTGGATGACGCAGCCAAGGCCAAGGGCTGTCGCGCTGCGGAATTCACCTATCCGATTCTCGGCGGCCGCAAGGAAGGCACCGGCTACGGCCGCTGGTTCTATACCATGCCCGAATGGGACTCCCGCGTCGTGCCGGCCGCGGATATCTATCAAGACTATCTCGCCGCCGTGAAATCCGACAATATTTTCTCCCTTGATGTCGCCCCCGACCGCGCCGGTAAAATCCGCGACATCGATCTCAAGACGCTCCACGAGGTCGGCGAGATGATCCGCAAGCCGCGCTGACGGGTCCGCAGGTTGGACTGCATGGGGTTAGACCCGCAGATTGAACCACTGAGGACACTGATTTCTTCACGGATTGCAGTGATCTCAGCGGCCTTCAGTGTTTCAGTGGTTTTCTTTGACCGGATAGGCACGGACGTCCACAGGTGTTCCATGCCAAGGATTGGTGAACAGGCTTCTTCTCAGGGCGAGACGGCGAGGCGCTCGGTCACGGCTTCGTGTTCGAAGAGGAAGCCGTTTTCCTTGTAGGTCTTGAGCCGGAAATGGGTGGCGGTGGAAATCACCCCTTCGAGCGTGCTGAGTTTTTCGGACACAAAACGGGCGACCTCGCGCAGGTCCCCGCCTTCCACCACCACCATCAGATCGTAACCGCCGCTGGCGAGATAACAGGAAACCACCTGCTCAAAGCGCGCCACGCGCATGGCCAGTCGATCAAATCCGCCGCCGCGCTCGGGCGTGACCTTCACTTCAATGAAGGCCGACACCGCAGTGTCGCCGGCAATTTCGGGGTTGATCACGGCATGGTAGCCGAGGATGGTCCCGTCATTTTCCCAGGCGGCAATCCGCTCGGCTATCGCCTGCGGCGGGATGGCGAGCAGTTCGCCCAGTTCCTGATGGGAAAAGCGCGCCTTGCGGCACAACAAGTGGAGGAGCGGATCGAGGGACATGGGAGTGACGCTGCGCGTCGGTTGTGAGTTATCAGTTATCGGTTATTGGGGAAGAGACAGAAGACAGAGGACAGAAGACAAGAGGAAGATAAGGTCTGGTATGGCGCTGAGCGTATGCCTGATAAACGATAACAGTTAACTTTCTTCATCTTGTGTCTTGCGTCTTCAAGTCTTGCATCTTGGAAATCAGTTAGGCTTGGGCACATTGAGGATTTCCCGGCGCGGATCCTGGACGGGGGCGTTAGCCGCCAGCCAGGTGTCGTAGATCGACCACCCTTGCTGCAGCAGGCTGCGGGTGCGGCCGAAACGGTCGGGGCTGTTGAGGACGACGACGATGAGGCGCCGCGGGGTGGCGCCCTTGGAGCCGTCGGCTTTGGCGCGGACCAGCGGCTCGCGGTCCATGCAGGTTGCCAGACAGGGGCCGGCAGCCGCGGTGGTGCCGGTCTTGACGCCGAGGATGCCTTCTTCGCCGATCAATTCGTTGGTATTGCGGATGCGGTAGCCGCGTTTGCCGCCGGGGCCGGTTACGCTGATTTGGCGCTCTGGCTGGCGGACGATGAAATTGATGGCATTGCGCCGCATGGTGACAATGGCCAGCCGTGCCATGTCCGCCGCGGTGGAGACACCTTGTGCTCGGGGACGCTCCAGACCGTGGGGATTGAAAAACTTGGTCTGAGTCATGCCGATGAACTTGGCGAGCTTGTTCATCTCGTCGACAAAGGTCGCCACCGGATCACCGTCCTTGCCACGTTTGGCGAGGATTTGTCGGCCGATGTGGTCGGCGATGGTGAGTGCGGCGAGGTTATCCGAGCCAAGGAGGGCCGAGTAGAGGGCGTCGCGCAGGGTCAGTGAGTCGCCGGGTTGCAGGTTCATCGGATTGGGACCACCGACCAGCGTGATGGTTTGGGGGGCGGTGATGACGAGTTGGCTGATATCGGAACCGGTGGCGATGGCCCAGTCCACGGCAACGACGGCGGTGGCCATTTTGGTGAGGCTGGCGACGGGGCGTCTCACTGACGAATTGTTGGCAAGGAGGATTTTACCGGAATACGCTTCCACGACCATGAGGCTCTCCGGCGCTTGGGCGTTGAGCAGAACGGGGGTGCAAGCGCTCAGCAGCGCGAGCAGGCGGATAATCAGGGTGCGAATCATTGGCGGACGAACGGACTTTAGCCGTCCGTCGTGCCAACTCAATCCCAAAGGTGGGATTTCACACGGGCTTTCAACGGCGTTTGGCTCACTGAGGCAACTATTGGCACTGAGCCTGTGTCCACCTCTGCCTTACTTAGCCATCGGCTAAGATAAGGCCACAAACATAATGCCAGACATTATGTTATTGACAGTGGCAGATGAATCCGATTACGTTGCTGCATGATTATGTCGAATTCTCCGAATTGTTGGCTGGGAGTGCTGAATTCCATGTTGGATTGCCGGTCTGGGGCGGCGGTACGAGGAGGCGGGAAGCGGCAGCGCGGATGTTCAATCAGGGCGCACGGTTGACCGGGGCCATGCCTAACATGACAAAATCAGAGTCGTTGATGAGATAATACTCAATAATCTTTGCGGTTTCTGGAATGGGGGCTGATTAAGCCAATAACCCAGCACGGTTATCTGCGCCCGCGGTGCCAGAGGGAGGTGTCCGGGTACAGCAGCACCTCGAGTGACTCATCTATCAGAGAATGGGTGTCGATGACGTGAGCCAGCAGCACCAGGGAGGCCACCGCATCAAAGAGCGCGTCGTGCCAAGCTCGCCTGATGACCAGCGATTGGATGGTGGCGGTCAGTTGGTGAACCTCGCACAGCGCGCTGAGCGAGTGGTCGGGCAGGGTCGGCCACGCCGCCCGCGCCACTAACAAGGTGTCGATCCACGGGCCGAAGCCGTGCCCCGGAAACGCCCGCAGGAAGCGCTTTTCCGTGCCTTTGCCATGAGCGACGACCACCGCCCCCGCCAGCCGGGCTTTCAGCTCGGGCCAGAGGCCGAGGAGGGCCGGCGCATCTATCAAATCCGCGGGGGTGATGCCATGGACTTTTTGGGCGGACCAGAGGATGGGTTGGGTGGTGTGCAAGAAGGACACGAAGGGCTGACTGTGGCCGGCGGCCTCGCTCCATGAGGCGAGGCCGACTTGGACCGGGCTGTCGGTTTTGCCGCGGGTGGCGCCGGCTGATTCGAAATCGATGGCGGTGAAGCGGCAGTGGCGGATGAGGGGCATGCAAGCAGTGGTGGCGGGCGGCAGAATAACAAGAGATTGGCGGTTGGGCACGACGAATCTGACGTCGCCTGGCACGCGTAGTCACCAACGCGCCTACGAAGACAAGGCTTCCCCGCAGGCGCATTCGGGGGAGTGGATTTTATCCTTGGCATATGGGGCGGCACCGCTTGAATGACGGGAGCGTGATTTACCCACCCTTGGATCATTGGTTATGGCTGGTTCCGGCATTTTTGATCGGAGCTTGCATCGGCTCGTTTTTAAACGTGGTGATTTACCGGTTGCCGTTAGGGATGTCGGTCAATGACCCGAAGCGTTCATTTTGCCCGCATTGCAAACAACCGATCCCCCTGTGGTTGAATCTGCCGCTGGTCAGTTGGCTTTACCTGCGCGGGCGCTGCAAGAACTGCCGGGAGCCGATCGCGTTCCGGTATTTTGCGGTGGAATTGCTCACGGCGCTGGCGTTCGCCACGGTGTGGTGGCTGTTCGGGCCACCGGCGGTGGGCGTGGTGGTTTGCTTGTGGGTGTTGGTCGCCTTGTTGATCGCGATTGCTTTCATCGATGCCGAGCATTTGATCATTCCGGTGGGACTGACTTGGACCGGTGCGGTGGTCGGCTTGGTGGCGTGCGCCGTATGGCCGCAGCTGCCGGTCATGGCGGGCGTGCCGGGGAATCGGCTTGCCGCGGTGATGCAGGGGGGTGTCGGCTGGGTGGTCGGGTTTATCGGCTTGGGGATTGTGGTTGAGTTGGGCAAACTCGCGTTTGGCAAGAAGGACCTGCGCTTTGAGCAGGCCGTGGCTTGGTCGCTGCGCGAACCGGAGACCGACGCGGACCCGATGCATTTCGTCATCAAGGACGAGGCCATCGCTTGGTGGGATATTTACAACCGGAAATCCGATCGTCTGTTAGTCGAGGCAACGGACATCCGGGTGGACGGTGAATCGGTGGGAGGCGGCCTGCTCGTCATCCGTGAAGAGGAAATCCAACTGCCGGATGGCGCGATCCGCCGCTTGGCCAAACTCCAATCGTTGGATGGCATGGCTACGCGGGCGGTTATTCCGCGCGAGGCGATGGGCGCGGGCGACGGGCATTTGTTAGGCATGATCGGCGCGTTTTTCGGCTGGACCGGGGTGTTTTTTGCCCTTTTCAGCGGCTGTGTTTTCGCGCTGGTCATGGCAGGTATCGGGCGCATCGGCTTTGGCAGGCAACTGCCGTTTGGGCCGAGCTTGGCGCTGGGTGCCGCGGCCTGGATGCTGGGCGGGTGGAAAGTGTTTGCCTGGTATCTGGAATTCCTCGGCCCGCTCGGCGGGCCCTGAGCGGGTGCGGATTTAATTGCGTGCCATTCCCGGTGCCGGCGGTCTATGCTCCGTGCATGCCGTTTCGCAATCTTGGACTTGAGGCGGAGATTCTCCGTGCCATTCAGCAGGCAGGATACGTCTGCCCGACCCCGGTGCAGGCGGCGGCCATACCCAAGGTGAGGCAGGGGCATGACTTGATAGCCATTGCCCAGACCGGCACGGGCAAGACAGCGGCGTTCGTGTGGCCGATGCTCCAGCGCTTGTCCCAAGCCCACCGTCAGGGCACACCGTGCGGCATCAAGGCACTCATTCTAGCGCCCACCCGGGAACTCGCCGTCCAGATCATGGGCAACATCCGGGCCTATGGTCGGCATCTCCCGCTCCGCGTCGCCGCCATCCACGGCGGCGTCGATGAGGCCGCCCAAATCAAGGCCTTGCACAAGGGCGTGCATATGCTCGTGGCCACACCGGGGCGCTTGCTCGACTTTCTCGGCCGCGAAAAACTTGATTTCCAACCGCTGGAAATGCTCGTGCTCGATGAGGCTGATCGGATGTTGGACATGGGTTTTCTGCGGGACATCGAGGCGATTGTCGGCACCTTGCCCAAACGCCGGCAAACACTGATGTTCTCAGCCACGCTATCCAAAGAGATCGAGTCGTTGGCGCGCCGCTTTCTCTATCAACCCAAGATGGTCCAGATCGGCAAGCGTTCGAACCCGGCGGATACCGTGGACCAGTGCGTCTATGAGGTGCCGGCGCACTTGAAAAACGCACTTCTGTTAGAGTTGCTGCGACAGCCGAAGTTCACCAAGGTCCTGGTTTTCGCCCGTATGAAGGACGGCGCGGACCGGCTCACGAATTTTCTCAAACTCGCCCAAGTGAAAGTCGCCAAGCTGCACTCCAGCCGCTCGCAGGAGCAACGGCTGCAAGCGCTACAGGATTTCAAGGACGGCAAAGCCCAGGTGCTTGTCGCCACCGACATTGTGGCACGGGGTATCGACATCGATGGCGTCAGTCACGTCGTGAACTACGATTTTCCGGTCAACCCTGAGGACTATGTCCATCGCATCGGCCGTACCGGGCGCGCCGCGGCGCAGGGGGATGCCATCAGCTTCGTTCCCAAGCAGGATCTCAACCTGCTCAACATCCTCGAGCTGTCTATCGGCCAAAGACTTGATAGAAAACGCCTGCGCGGCTTCGACTACCACGCCCCCATTCCCGCGCCCGCGCCCGGTGAAAAACCGCCGCGCCGTGACTGGCGGAAACGCACCCGCGAGATGGAGGTTAAAAAAAGCCTTCCGTCCACCGGGGGCTCCCGCGCACGGGACAAACGTTAGGTGGACCTTGACTGAGGGTCTGCCACCCTGCCATGCGCAGAGCCTCGCGGCGCGCACTCGTGGACCCTGCATCCGCCTCCACCACAGGAAGGTGGTGGCTCCTTATCCGCGCCGCAGGTTATTTGGCCGGGTACTTGGCCAGCAGCTCTTCGGCCTTATCGGCGACCACCCCCTCATGGAAATCATCATTGACCATGCACACCGGCGCCGTGCCGCAGGAGGCAAGGCACTCGGCAAACTCCACTGAAAAATTGCCGCAGGGTGAAACCGCGATTGGATGGTGGTGGGGATCGAGTTGCGAGCGGTCGATGCCGGTGAGTTCGCAGAGCCGGTCCATGAGTTCATGGCTGCCGCCCATGGCACAGGAAAGGGTGCGGCAAACCCGAATGTGATACTTGCCTGGCGCGGACTGGCGGAACCCCGGATAGAAGGTGACCACTTCCAGCACCTTGATGGGTTCCAGATCGAGAGTGGCGGCCACCCAGTCGATGGCGGCGGCGGAGATGTAGCCGAAGCGGTGCTGGACGATGTGCAGCAAGGGCAGGGTGGCCGCGCGTTTGTGAGCCGGGTAGTGTGCAATCCTCTCCGCCGCTTCCGCCACCAAGTCTGCGGTCACGGTGAAGGGCGTGAAGTGGGGCGTGCCCGGCGTCGGGTGCGAGGCGATGGCTTGTTCAAGAGGGGTGTGGGACACGGCGGGCTAGGTAAAGAAGTAAAGAAGTGAAGAAGTGAAGAGGCAACGAGAGCAGGGGCGATGAAGCTGGGCGATTCTTTCCTGATGACCAATGACGAATGACCAGTGACTTATCTATCGCACTCGCCCATGACGAAATCCAGTGAGCCGAGAATGGCCGGCACATCGGAAACCATGTGACCGGGCAGCAGGCGGGATACGATGGATAGATTGCAGAAGGAGGGGCTGCGGATTTTCAGGCGGTAAGGCACTCCGCCGCCTTTGGAATGAATGTAAAAGCCGAGTTCGCCCTTGGGGTTTTCCGCGGCAAAATAAACCTCGCCGGAAGGGGCGTCGATGCCTTGGGTGGCCACGATGAAATGATGGATGAGCTCCTCCATCGAGGTGAGCACGGTTTCCTTGTTAGGCAACATGCTTTTCGGGTCGGTGAGATTGACCGGGCCCGGGGGCATCTTGTCGAGCACCTGACGGCAGATGGCGACCGCTTGGCGGACTTCCTCCATGCGGCAGAGGTAGCGGGCGTAACAATCGCCCTCGTCCGCCACCGGCACATCGAATTCATAGTTTTCGTAGCCGAGATAGGGATTGTCCTTGCGCAGGTCCCGCGGCACTCCGGAAGCGCGGAGGTTGGGACCGGTCAGGCCCCAGGACAGCGCGGATTCACGGCTGATCACACCGATGTTGAGCATGCGGTCGCGGAAAATCTTGTTTTTGTCTAACAGTTTTGAAACATCGGCCAGGGCCACCAGGCAATCATCGAGGAAACTTCTGACCGCGGATTGGAAGCCTGGCGGCATGTCGCGGAGTTGGCCACCGACGCGGGTATAGGCGGTGGTGAAGCGCGCGCCGGTGAGTTGTTCGCAAAGGTTGTGAACTTTTTCCCGTTCGGTCATGGTGTAGAGGAAAACCGTCATGGCGCCCACATCCATGGCGCAGACGCCGATGCCTAACAAATGAGAGGAAAGCCGGGCCAGTTCGCAGCAGAGGACGCGCAAGGCCTGGCCGCGCGGCGGCAGCGTCCAGCCCATGAGTTTTTCCACCGCGCAGGCATAGGCGACGTTGTTAGCCAACGGCGCGAGATAGTCGAGGCGGTCGGTGTAAGGCACGAACTGGTTGTAGTGCATGTTTTCCGCGATTTTCTCCGAGCCGCGATGGAGGAAACCGATATCCGGGGTGGCGGAGTGGATGATTTCCCCGTCGAGTTCCAAAATGAGGCGCAGCACGCCGTGGGTGGCGGGGTGGGATGGGCCCATGTTGAGCACCATGCGTTCGCCCATGATGTCATGGGTGTCCGCCTGATAGTGTGCGCCGGTCGTTGCCGCGCGGGCGAGGTTGTCGGGGGCCTCAAGTTCAATGGATGATGTGCTCATGCGTTTCGCCGCACCGAGTAAGGAGCCAAAGCGGGGCCCGCGGCAAGGGGTTTGTGAAAATTATTCACGTGTTTGGGCGGCTATAACGCTCGCGAAACTGGCGCAGCAGCGCCTCCACGCGATCCGCATCAATTGCTCCAGGATCGTCGGAGGTGCCAGGGGGCTCAGGGGACGTAGGGGACGTAGGGGACGTAGGGGACGTAGGGGACGTAGGGGACGTAGGGGACGTAGGGGACTCAGGGGACGAAGGGGACTCAGGG
>CAIKDP010000249.1 GCA_903826205.1 Akkermansiaceae bacterium | reverse complement strand
TTATCGACAGACCGGCCTTTTAGCGCTACTTTGAGTCGTATGAAAAATTACACCCTAACACTACTGTTGACCGCAGCCCCGCTTTTTGCGGGAACAACCGCGAAGCAAACCATCGCGCCACCTCCGCCTCCTTGTCTTGTGACTTGGTTTGCCGGGGCTTCTGTCGGTTATCTGACCGAATTGGAAGAACCCATGTATAACCTCCACATCGGGGCCAGCAACAGTTGCTGGGCTATCGGTGGCTGGAATGTCTCCCTCTTCGGTGAAGTCGGTTACACCACCAAGGACGAGGACTATTACAGCCTGCGCGGCATGAGCAACACCCCGGGGCAAGCACGCAGCACTTATACCGTCAACCAAATGGAGGACGCTCTCGCAGCGCAATCCGGCTATTTCGGTATCCATACCGGCTACGACCTCGATGTCCTGCCTATCACGCTCAACGTCAAATTTGAACGTCAACTCACCGGCAGCCTCAACGCTTACCTCGGTGCCGGCCTCGGCGCGGCTTATGAGAGCCTCGACATCACTGTCGCTCCAAACAAGTTTTCCGACAGCACCTGGGTCTTCACCAGTCAGGTGTTCGGTGGCTTGAACTACAACGTGACCCCCAACTTCGATGTCTATGGCGGCGCCCGCTGGATCTACTACAGCAACGCCAGCTTCAGCGATGGCGGTGCGAGTGCCAAGTTGAAACTGGGCAGCGACTGCCTGCTTGAAATCGGCGCCCGTTACAAGTTCTAACATTCGCCCCTGTCTAACCAACCACCAAACCGCCCGGAATCATCCGGGCGGTTTTTTTGCGGCACGTTCCATGCCGTTTGTTGTTGTCAACATGTGGATTTTGTGAAATTCGGGGGGGCGGATGAAAAACCGGCCCCCCTCCCCCCGTATCCAATAGGCATGACAAGCTCACCGTCATCCGTCCCGGACCGCAGATTGCCTGCCACTGTTGCCGCGGCCTCCGGCTTGCTGGCATCTGTCTGTGGCTTCACGAATGCGCCGTTTTCGGATGCGGTTGACAATTCCTGCCATCTCGACTAGCCACCGTCCCCACCGCAGCCAGCCGAGCCCACTTTCCCACCCCAAAACCCGCTGATAAACATCCCAACCGGCACACGTAATCAATCCATATCCAACCCCACCCACAACCATGACCACTGAATCCACCGAATGCTGCAAGTCCTCCGAATCCGCTGAATGCTGCCAGTCATCCCTGCAATGCGACCTCGGCCTCACCTGCGGGGCATGGCTGTTGCGCCTCTGGCTTGCCATGCGCGCGATCCAAACCGGGGTCGAGAAATATGTGGGGATGAAGGGCTCTGACCAACCGATCTCCATTGACGGCAAGGTCAATGACTACGGGCTGACGTCTGCCACCAACGTCAAGGAATACGCCCTCAACCATTATCACGGCGTGCCGGAGGCGCTGATGAAGAAATTCACCGAGGAGCCGATCATGATGCAGATGAAGTGGGCGCTACCGCTTTACGACAAGGTCCTCGGCCCGGCGCTGATTGTTCTGGGTCTCACGATTTTGTTGGGCATTGCCAGCCGGACTTCGTACTTCCTGCTAGGCCTGCTTTACATCAGCCTTACCTGGGGTCTCATCCTCATCAAGGAAGACTCCGGCGTCGCCTGGCTCGGCATCCACATGATCATGATCGTCATGGCGCTGATGCTCTCCAAGCACAACCGTCTCTGTGTCTTGAAGAAACTCTAATTTCCCCAGCTTCACGTCATGAATCCTTCACCTTCATCCATCAACCGCCGGGAGTTCCTCGCGAAAACCGCCGTTGGCGCGGGCGCGGGCCTGGTACTCGGCGCGCCGGGCATCCTCCGCGCTGCCGACGCCAGTCCATCCAGGAAACTCAACGTCGCCCTCATCGGCCAAGGCAAACAAGGGCAAGTCCTGTTTGACGCCATGCGCAACATCCCCGGCCTGCACTTCCAGGCGGTGTGCGATATCTGGGACTACAACCGCAATGGCGCGGTGGGCCGGGTCCGCTCGCTGCAAAAGCACACGCCGAAAGCCTATAGCGACATCGAGGAATTGCTTGCCACCGAAAAGGACCTGGATGCCGCGGTCATCGCCACTCCGGATTTTTGGCACTCGCCGCACACCATCAAATGCCTTGAGGCGGGCCTCAACGTCTATTGTGAGAAGATGATGTCCAACACCATCGACGGTGCCCGAGCCATGGTCAAAGCCATGGAAAAATCCGGCAAGCTCTGTCAGATTGGCCACCAGCGCCGCAGCAACCCGCGTTACCGCTACACCCTCGACCAATTGATCAACGGCAACAAGATCTGCGGCCAGATTGTCAACGTCAACGGCCAGTGGAACCGCGCGGTCAAGTCATCGCAGAACATCGCCTACAATCCGAAGCTGACGATCAAACCGGACATTCTCAGCAAATACGGCTTCAAGGACATGCACCAGTTCATGAACTGGCGCTTCTACCGCGATCTGTCCGGCGGCGCGATCTCCGACCTCGGTGCCCACCAGATAGATATCTTCAACTGGTTCCTCGGCACCGTGCCCAAGTCGGTGTTTGCCACCGGCGGCAACAGCTACTTCAAGGGCCGCGAGCATTTTGACAACGTCATGGCGCTCTTCGACTACGACACGCCGCAGGGCCAGGTGCGCGCGTTCTATCAGGTGCTCACCACCACCAGCTCCGGCGGTGGCTACTGGGAATCGTTCATGGGCACCGAAGGCACGGTCAAGATCTCCGAGAACTCGTCATCCACGGAAATTTTCAAGGAAAACAGCCCGGCACCCAAGGATCCGAACGACCCGTCACCCGAAAAGGAGAGTTCCCTGTCGTGGGATCATCTCGTGCAACGCGGCTTCCTCAGTCGCAAGGCCGCGGCACCCAAACCACAACCCGCCGGAGGCGTCGTTGATTCCCGGGTTTCCGCCCCCCCGGAGGGCTTCGCATTGCCGGGCGAACTCAACAAGCCACCGCATCAGCCGCATTTGGAAAACTTCTTCGCATCCGTGCGGGGCGAGGCGAAACTCAACTGTGACGCGCGCCATGCCTTCCTGAGCGAAGCCCCGATCTACTGGGTGAATCCATCCGCCCTCAGCAAACAACCCATCGTATTTACCACCGAACACCTAGACGTATGAAAAACAAACTAATCGTATCCATCCTTGCCGCATCCTCCGCCCTTCTCATCACCGGTTGTGGTGACAAGAAAGGCTCGTCCGGCGGCACTTCCGGCGGCACCCCCGGCGGCGTGGCTCTGGCCATCGACTTCCCACCCGAACTCATCGAAGGCACTCCCAAGGCCATGAACGTGCCCAACCTGGTGCAGGTCCCCGACAAGGCACCCCAGTTCCTCGTTCCCAAGGAAGCCGTCTTGCTTTCCAAAGGCAAAAAAGTCACCAGCAGCGACGACAACCCGATCATCGGCAGCCTCGACCTCGTCACCGACGGCGACAAGCAGGCGGGCGAAGGCTACTTCGTGGAACTCCTCGAAGGCCCGCAGTGGGTCCAGATCGATCTGGAAAAAAGCGCCACGCTCAATGCCATCTGCGTTTGGCACTACCATTCCCAAAAGCGCGCTTACAAGGGCGTGGTCATTCAAGTCTCGGATGATCCGAAATTCGCCAGCGGCGTCACCACGGTTTATAACAACGACTATGAGGACGTCAGCAAATTGGGCAAGGGTTCTGACAACCCCTACGTTGAAAGCCGCTTTGGTCTTATCGCCGATGGCAAGAGCGCCAAAGGCCGCTACGTCCGCCTCTATAGCAATGGCAACACCTCTAACGAGATGAACCATTACATCGAGGTCGAGGTTTACGGCGTCGCACAGTAAGCGTTTTCCCGCGTATTGTTGGGAGTCTCCCTAGCAAGGATGACTTTTCGAGACTCCCGTATCGTCCCCTGGGTCCCATGTGTCCCATCGGTGGGGTGACTTGTGCTCACTGCCAGGCCATCCGTTTCAACAACCAACCCACAAACAGAAGGTATGAAACACAAACTGATAGCATCCATCCTTGCAACGTCCTGCGCCCTGCTCGTCACGGGTTGTAGAGACAAGACCCCAAGCCCGTCCGGAGGTCCCACGGGTGGCACGCCACTTGCCATCGAGTTTCCGCCGGAAGTGATTATCGGCACCGAGAGAGCCATCAAGGATATTCCCAAGTTGGTGATGGCCCCAACCTCGGCCCCCGAGTTTCGCGTGCCCGCAGGCACCATCCTGCTGTCCAAGGGCCGCAAGGTGACCAGCAGTGACGCCAACCCGATCCTCGGCAGTCTCGACTTCATCACCGATGGGGACAAGAAGGCCGACGAAGGTTACTTCGTCGAACTCATGGAGGGCACCCAATGGGTCCAAATCGACCTGGAAAATAGCGCCGCCATCCATGCCATCTGGACCTGGCACTTCCATTCCCAAAAACGCGCCTATCACGACGTGATCATTCAGATCTCGGACGACCCGGCATTCAAAACCGGCGTCACCACCGTCTATAACAACGACTACGATGAATCCTCGAAACTCGGCAAGGGGACCGACAATCCCTACGTTGAAACCCGCTTCGGCATGGTCGTCGATGGCAAGGGCGCCAAGGGCCGCTATGTCCGACTCTACAGTAATGGCAACACCACCAACGACATGAACCATTACATCGAAGTCGAGGTTTACGGGATCGCTCAATAATGACTATTTCAAAGAGCACGAACACTTCGACAACGTCATGGCCGTGCTTGAGTATGAAACCCCGCAGGGCAGCGTCCGCGCCAGCCAGCAGGTCGTGGCAGCCAGTGCGGGCATAGGCGGCTACTACGAGAGTTTCATGGGGACCCAGGGCACCATCAATCTATCCGAAGCTGCAGCCTATACCAGCATCGCCGGGCACGGTAACCATGAGTCTTGGGACAATCTCGTGCAGCGTGGTTTTCTCAAGGCCGCGTACCCGCCGCCGAAGTACAAGAGCAACGGCGAAGTCATCCCATGTTATACGACGCGCCCGCCGCTCGTTTTCGACCTGCCCGGCGGCTTTAACAAACCGCCGCATCAACCGCATCTGGAAAACTTTTTCGCCGCCATCCGTGGCGAGGCCACCCTCAATTGCGACGCCCGGCGCGCCTTTGCCAGCGAAGCGCCGATGCATTGGGTCAATCCCTCCGCCCGCAGCCGCCAGGCCATCACCTTCACCGACGAGCATCTGGCCGCATGATCTGAAATGTTAGATCTCGACAATCCGTAGCAATGTTTCACGCTAAAAACCAACCCCACCACACCATGAACCGTCGCAAATTCCTCAACACGACCGCCTTTGCCGGTGCCGGACTCACCCTGCTTCCCAGCGGTGTCCTCAACGGCAAGAACTCCCCCGGCAACAAGCTCAACGTCGCCCTCATCGGCGTGTGGGGCCGTGGCTGCGCGCATTACGAGTCGCTCGCCAATGAAAATGTGGTCGCCCTTTGCGACGTCAATGAGACGCGTTTTGCCGATGCGCTCAAGCATTTCCCCAATGCCAAGACCTACGTGGACTGGCGCAAATGCCTGGAACAAAAGGACCTCGACGCGGTGGTCATCTGCACCACCGACCACACCCACGCGTTCATCGCCAACTGGGCGTTGAACCGCAATCTCCATGTCTATTGTGAAAAGCCGCTCGCCATCACTGTGGAGGAGGCCCGGACCGTCAGGGCCAACTGGATGACCAAAAAGGGCAAACTCGCCACTCAGGTGGGCATGCAACGCCACGCGTTCGACAACTTCAACCGGGTGCGCGAATTGCTCCGCGATGGCGCGATTGGCGACGTACAGGCGGCCATGGCCTGGGGCGATCGCCAGATCCGCCGCAAGGGCTACCTGCCGGCCGAAGGCCAACCACCCGCCGGCCTCAACTTCGATCTGTGGCTTGGCCCGTCGCCTGTGCATCCCTACAACCCCGGCTATTTCTCCGGCGGCGAAGGCGCGAATTGCCTGCAATGGAACATGTTCTGGGACTTCGGCGTCGGCCAGATCGGCGACATGGGCAGCCACACCATGGACTTGTTGTGGAACGCGATCGATGCCGGCTTGCCGACCTCCGCAGAGGCCAAGGGCGAGGCGTTCAACCCCGACGTCACGCCGGTGGAATGCGAGTCGCACTTCGAGCATCCCGCCAATGACTGGCGCGGCCCGGTGCGTGTGAGTTGGTATCAGGGCGGGGTGATGCCCAGATCCCCGCGACCCTCCGTCAACCTCAAAGGCATCGACCACGGTGCCATGTTCAAAGGCTCGAAAGGTTTCCTCATCGCCGACTTCGAATCACGCATGTTGCTGCCGGTCGGTGACAATGCCGACCTTACCTATCTCAAGCAGCGCACGGACAAGACGCTGCTACCGCCGCTGGGCCATTTCCAAAAACAATGGTTCGATGCCTGCAAGGATCCGAGCCGCAAAACCGCCTGCGATTTCGAATACAGCGGCAACATGATCGAACAAATGTTGTTAGGCCTGGTCGCCTACCGGGTCGGCAAGAAAATCGAGTACGATGGCAAGACCGGCAAGGTCACCAATTCGCCGGAAGCCAACGAGTTGTTGCGCCGCAAATACCGCGACGGCTGGACGCTCAACGGATAAGGATCGCCGGCGCAGGTTTTTTTTGACTGCAAGCCACCGCCCGGAGTGCGGTGGCTTGTCGCAACTTGGGGGAATGGAGCTTGCTCCATGAGGGGGCCAATGGCGAAGCGGCGACAAGTCACCGCACTCCATGCGGCAGGCCTGGCATTGCGCGTGTAGTTCGATTAGTGACACCATTATCGCAAATGCCAGCTCTATACCACGCGCGCAGTGTGGCACCATACTCTGCGCACGGCACACTGTGTGCCCCTTGGGATCTGATGATGGTTTGATTAAAATTTCAATCAATGAAGCGCTCCCTTATCACGCTCATGAATACTTGGCTCATGGCCGTTGGCGGATGGGCGATGTTGGCGGCGCTTTGCCATGGTCAGACACTCTACAACTTCGGCAACCCCACTGCCGAGGAGCAACTCCACATCGAGCTCATCAATCGTGCGCGCGCCTATCCAGGCGCAGAGGGGGCGCTCCTCGCCACCACCACCGACCCTAGCGTCTCCGCCGCCTACACCCAATACCATGTGGATCTGGCGCTGATGCAGAGCGAATTCAATGCCCTTGCCGCACAGCCACCCGTGGTGCCCAACGCCAGTCTGACCTCCACCGCGCGGAGCCACTCGGCATGGATGCTGGCCAACGCGATTATGGCGCATGATGAAACCAACCCCTTCAACACCCTTGCGACCCGTCTCGCCGCCGCCAACTACCCGGTTGCCAACGCCGGCGAAAACGTTTACCCCTATGCCAAGAGCGTGTGGCAATGCCATGCCGGATTCGAAGTCGATTGGGGTTATGGCAGTGGCGGCATGCAAGACCCGCGCGGCCATCGCGTCAATATCCACAGCCCGAATTTCCGCGAGATTGGCGTGGGCGTGGTCTTCGGCGCCAATGGTCCGATCGGCGGCAATCCCGCGGTGGGCCCCCAAATCGTCACGCAGGATTTCGGCACGCAGTCGGCAAGCCCGAGCTTTGGCACGGGCGTGGCCTACTACGACCTCAATGCTAACAACTTCTATGATGTCGGGGAAGGCATCGCGGGCCTCACTGTCAATGTGAACGGCGCCACCTATGCTTGCACCACAGCCGACGGCGGCGGCTGGGTGGTGCCGGTGCCCGCCACCGCCACCACCCGAACGGTCACTTTTTCCGGGCTGAATGTGAATCAAAGTGTGCCACTGGTGGTGCCGGCGTCCAAGAATGCCAAGTCGGACTTGAAGCTCGGTTACTCCCCGCCGCTGATCACCAGTTCTGCCAGCGCGGCGGCTGGCAGCCTGCACACACTCACCTTCGCAGCGGTGGGAGGTGCCACCGGCTACAAGTGGACCCGCACCACCTTCGCCAGCGCCACTGCGGAAAACTGCGAGAGCACGGCCAATGTCACCGCCACAACCACCGGCACGTATGCTGTGCTCAATACCGCAGTAAAACAACAGGGCACCGCTTCATTGCACCTTGAAAACCCCACCGGTGCCAGCCAAGTCATCCAGCTCAACGGCCTCTACTACGGACAAAGCAGCCCAACCCTCACCTTCCAAAGTCGCATCTGCGCCGCCACCAGTGACGAGCTCTTCAAAGTCCAGGTGAAGGATGAGGGCGGTTCCACATGGCTGGATGTGGACAGCCAAGCCGGGTCTAACGGATTTGGCGCATCTGCCTTCAGCCAGCGTTCAGCGGCGTTGACCGCAATGACCGGCAAAAGCTTTCGCGTTCGCTTCCTGCTGAACTTCACCAGCGGCAGTATCTTTACAATCACCCCACCCAGCCTCTTCGGCTGGTTCATCGATGCCATCAGCTTCAGCGGCGTCGCCACGCTGGACAACAGCGCAAGCCAAAATCTAACTGGAACCAGTGGCAGCTTCACGCCAAGCGCGGGAACCTACTTGATGTCGGTCACGCCGGTGATCTCCGGGCGCGACTTCCCCGCCTCCTCCCAAACCCTGACGGTCACCACCAAACCAAGCGCAAGCGTCACCCTCGGCAGCCTCGCGGCCACTTACAACGGCAACCCCAAGGCCGCCACCGCCACCACTTCGCCTGCCGGCCTGACGGTGAATTTGACCTACGACGGAGCCCCCACCGCCCCCACCAACGCCGGCAGTTACACGGTCCTCGGTACGATCAATGACGCCAACTATCAAGGCAGCACCAGCGGCACCTTGGCAATATCGAAGTCCGCCGCTACCGTCACCCTCGGCACCCTCGCGGCGACTTACAACGGCAGCCCCAAGGCCGCTACCTACATCACTTCGCCCGCCGGTCTGAGCGTGGATTTGACCTACGACGGAGCCCCCACCGCGCCCACCAACGCCGGCAGCTATGCTGTGGTTGGCACGATCAACAATGCCAACTATCAAGGCAATGCCAGCGGCACCCTGGTGATATCCGCACTCCCGGTCATTCTCTCCCAACCGGTTTCCACCACCATTTCCAGAAACACCAGCGCCACCCTTGCCGTCATTGCCTCCGGCGGATCCCTCGAATATCAATGGTATGAGGGAACCTCCGGCACCGAAACCAAGCCGATCTCTGACGGCACCGGAACTGGAAGTTCCTTCATAACCCCCTCACTGAAACAAGCCACAAGCTATTGGGTCAGAGTCACCAATAAGTCGGGTTACATCAACTCAATCACTTCCAACATCAGCATCACCAGCGGCACTGTTACCCGGTCCTTCGCAACGTGGGCGGCGGAAATCGAAGTGGCCAACAATCTTTCCGCCGGTTCCGTCTCCACGGCCCCCCAGGATTTCGATCATGACGGCAGACCCAACCTCATTGAGTACGCTTTCGGCACCTCGCCCATTGTTGGCAATGACCCCGCGCCACGCCTGCCGGTTTTTTCCACCACCACCACCCACCATGTCATGACTTATCAACGCGACACCGCGCTCACCGATCTCACCCTCACCGCGCAGGCCGGCACCACGCTCGGAACTTGGACGACCCCGGGCGGTTTCACTGATACGGTGGTGGCCACCAGCGGCACCCTGGAAACCCACGAGGCTAAAATCCCGCGTACCACTGGCGGCAGTGGCTTCATGCGGGTGCGGGTCACGCGGCCCTGACGGCGATGCATGGGAAATGGCTCTCTTCCAAGTAGGCGCGTTCGTGAGGAACGCGGGGGTCAAGTCCGCTTCCCCTGGTGATGCCACCTACCCCCTCGCGCTGTCACCAGCGCGCCTACGTCCCTTTGCCACTCGCACGGCGGGCAACCGCTGTGGTGGCGAAACACACTGGACACACCCGCCAGACAAACATTTTTGCAAGAAATGCCCGCGTGAAGTCGTAGAAACCGTCGCGCGACAACACCGTCGCACAAACCGTCACGAGCATCGCCCATCTCCGTGCGCTTCCTTTGATTGTCAGGGCGCCACGCCATGAAACTCACGCTTTATTATCCCCTGGCCATCGCCTTGATGGCCATGGCTTCTGCTGCCGATGCACCGCCGCTTGGGGATGCCTTGCCCGCCGAACCCGCGCTGAGGCCCCTGGGCGCGCCGGACGGGCCGCCGATCGCACTCTGGCAGGCGACATCCCATCCTAACAAGCCCTACATCGCCCAGCTCTATGCGCCGGGAGAAAATCCCACGCCGCTGCTCAGCGACTCGCCGCCCGATCATTTCCATCATCATGGCCTGATGTTTGCCCTCAGCGCCGATGACACGGATTTCTGGTCCGAAAAAGGGATTAAGAACGCCGGTCGCCAGGAAGTGGCGGAATCCCTGGCCACCCCGGCCGGCGATGGCTTCACCCAAAAATTGCGCTGGCTCGCCACGGATGGCACATGTTTGTTAGATGAATCCCGCAGCGTGCGGGTCCGCGCCTCGGGCAAAAACGCGCAGGCCGTGCATTGGCTCGATTGGCAATCCACCCTCACCCCGGCGGCCGGCCGCGCGAGTGTCCGCCTGTCAGGCAGTCATTACTTCGGACTCGGCATGCGCTTGTTGCCGGCCTGGTCTAACAAGGCGGAATTCCTGTGGTCCGCCACATCCGGGCAGACGGTGGTGCGCGGCGACGAGAAGCTCACGCCCGGCGCGTGGGCTGCCGTCCGTTGTGAAATCGACGGGCGCGCGGTGACCGTGCTCATGATCGACCACCCGGCCAATCCGCGGCCCGCGCTGTGGTTCACGATGGGCAAGCCGTTTTGTTATCTATCCGCCGCGCTGGGGCTCGACACCACTCCGGCGAACCTGGCCGCCGGCGAGCGCTGGACCCTGCGCTACGGCCTGGCCATGATCTCCGGTCCCGCCGACCCAGCCCATCTGGCCAAACTTGCCGCTGAATGGCAGTCCGCCAAGCCGTTTCCAACAGTAGATAATACAACCCCTGCCAAACCATGAACACCCAACCTAACAACAACGACTCAGTCACCTCCCTTTCGCGGCGCCGTTTTCTCAAGCAGGCCGTCGGCGCCAGCGCGGCCTTCGCCGCACCTAACATCGTGACCTTTCCGTTGTTTGGCGCCGAGGCACCGAGCAACCGGGTCAACGTCGGCCAGATCGGCTGCGGCAACATCGGCAGCAACTATCATATTCCGATTATAAGCAAAATGGCCGACGTGCGGATTATCGCTGTGGCGGACGCCTACAAGAGCCGGCGCGACAATGCCGCCGCCAAGCTCAATGGCAAATACGGTGAAAAGAATTTGGTGACCGCGCACGCCGATTTCCGGGAACTCCTGGCCCGCGCGGACGTGGACGCGGTCATTATTGGCGCCCATGACCACTGGCACACTCCAATGTCCATCGCCGCCGCCAAGGCCGGCAAGGATGTCTATTGCCAGAAACCCCTGGCTCTCGATTACAGCCTAACCAAAACCCTGCGGCAGGTCATCAAGGACAAGCAGCGGATTTTCCAGTTCGGCACCCAATACCGCTCGGGAGGTCCCAACGGCAGGTACCGGCGCATGGTCCAGCTTGTTAGAAACGGCTACATCGGCCAACTGCAGCGCATCGACCTGTGGAGCCGCGACGTGTCGTTCAACGTGGGCAGCTATCACGTCAAGCCCTATGGCTCGGCCACTGAGATACCGGTGCCGGCGGACCTCGATTTCGACGCCTGGATGGGGCCCTCGGAAATGGTGCCCTACACAGAGGACCGGGCCACGGAGTGGGGTGGCTACCATTGCCCCGAGACCTCACTGGGGTTCATCGCCGGGTGCGCCATTCACGAATTGGGCCTCGCACAATGGGCTAACAAAGCCGACCACACCAGTCCCGTCCGCTATGCCGGCACCGGCACGGTCCCACAGGAGGGGATCTTCCGGACGCTGGAGCGCTGGGACGTGGCGTGTGATTACGCCAACGGGGTGAAACTGCGCTTCATGGATTGCCGGACCGCCAAGGCGGCATGCGGCGCGACGCTCCCGCGCGCCTGGGAAGATGGCGATGGCATCATCTTCCACGGCAGTGAAGGCTGGATCAGTGACGCGGAAGGCTTCTGCGCCAGCAATCAGGCATTGTGGAAGGCGGAGTTCAAACCTGAGGATGAACAACTGATGATCTCGCCGGAACACAACCGCAACTTCATCGATTGCGTCAAGTCGCGCCAGGAAACCATCTGCCCGGTCGAAATGGCGATCCGCTGCGATGCCATCCCCCATCTGGCCGACATCGCGGCGCGAACCGGCCGGGTCATCGAGTGGAATCCCGAGAAAGAGGAAATCGTCGGCGACGCGGAAGCTGCCAAAATGCTCACGCGACCAGCGCGGGATAAATGGAAGGTCTGGTAAACACAGCCACATCAACTTCTTTCCTCCCGAGTAACATGCAGTGAGGTATTGGCAGTTGCTTGCTTTGCCACTCCCGGTTACGCCGGGTTCGGGTGCTTAATAACAAAATGAGATCATGAATCCAACAACCATCCGGCCGCTGGGCCGCCGCCAATTCATCCGCACCACCGCCATCCCGCTCGTGGCACTCGCACTCCCCGGTTTGTCAGGCGCCGCCCGCGCCGCGCAAGGTGCCGCCTGGCGCATGCGCCTGACACTCTCCTCGGTGATGTTCGCCGAACTGCCCTTTGAGGAAGTTTGCGAGCGGGCGGCCAAGCTGGGATTTGAAGCCATTGATATCTGGTGCCCATTCGACCGTTGCAAACATCTATCCGATGTGGCCACGCGCCTCGGCCCCGACGGCTTGAAGCAAGTGCTCGCCACCCACAAGCTCACCCTTGGCAGCTTCACCACCTACTGCACGCCATCCGAAGCGGTCGGGTTTCCCGCCTACGCGGATTTCATCGGCAAGTCCGGTGGCGGCCTGGTGGTGCGGGAGTCGCAATACATCCAGGTCAAACCGGAGGACCTCACCGCCAAGATGCGCGAGTTCTTTGAAAAGCTCAAGCCGCAGATCGAGTTGGCCGCCCAAGCCAAGGTGCGTCTGGCCATTGAAAACCATGGCGGAGCCCTGTTAGGCACAGCCGACTCATTCAAGGCGTTTGTGGACCTCAACCCCGCACCCGAACACGTCGGGGTGGGGGTCGCGCCGTATCACCTGCAAGACATCAAAGCCTCGGTGGAGGAGGTGATTCGCACCGCCGGTTCGCAACTGCTCTTTTTCTATGCCTGGCAGAAGGCCGGAGGAATCAACCAACTTCCCGGCCACGGCCCCGCGGATTTCGTCCCCTGGCTCAAGGCACTGGCAACCATCAAATACCAAGGCTGCATCAGTCCGTTCATGCACGGCAACATGAAGCCGGAAGACATGACTACTGGCCTCACCAAAGCCTGCGCCTATCTGCAAGAATGCCGCGCGAAGGTCGATGCACCTTAGAATAATATGAGTGACCCAATCTATCATGCATTGACCCGCCGGAGGTTTCTCGCCGGGGCGTCCGCGACGCTCGGCGCGCCGCTGATCATTCCTGCCAGCCGTCTGTTTGGCGCCGAGGCTCCCAGCAAGCTCCTGAACATCGCGGTGATCGGCTGTGGCTGGCGTGCCACCCAGGTGCTGTTGCAGAACCAACCGTATGCGGGCGTGCGTTTTGTCGCCACCTGCGACCCCTTCAAGCACAAGACTGAGAATTTTGCCAAGGGCTTGAATGCGAAATACAACACGGATGCTTGCAAACCCTATCGGGATTTTCGCGAGATCATCGGCAACCGGGACATCGATGGCGTCGCCGTCTTCACGCCCGACCACTGGCATGTGCCGGTCGCCATCCATGCGGCCCGCAACCGTAAGGACATGTATGTGGAAAAGCCCCTCGGCGTTTCCCTAACATGGTCGTGGAAACTGCGCGAGGAAATTGAAAAGAACAAGGTCGTGTTCCAATACGGAACCCAGCAGCGGTCGGCCAAGGTGTTCCGGCGGGCCTGCGAAATCGTGCGCAACGGCCACCTCGGTAAAATCACCAGCGTTGACGTCTGGTGCAACGGGCTTGATCCCAAGACCCACGTCGCCATCCGCGACGACAAGGTGCCGGACGGATTCGATTACGATTTGTGGACCGGCCCGAGCGCGCTGCGTCCCTATCAACCGGAACGGGTCGCCAACACCGGCGCCTGGTATTGTTACGACACGGCGCTCGGCTTCATAGCCGGGTGGGGCGCCCATCCGCTCGATATCTGCCAATGGGGGCTCGACATGGACCACTCCGGCCCCGTCAGTTATGCCGGCAGCGGAATCGTCCCACAGGCGGCGGATGAACTCTATAACACCACCCGCTCGTGGGACATCCAATGCGCCTATGACAACGGCATCAAGATGCGCTTCATGGATGACATCACGGCCAAGCCGGTGGTCACGGCATATCACTGCGTCTATCATGGCCACGGCACCGTTTTCCATGGCGAAAAGGGGTGGTTGGGCGTGGACCGCGATGGCATGTATTCCCACGATAAGAACAAGCTGCGCGCCGTCGAGCTCAAGGACGGCGACACGCGTCTGCCCGTCAGTGACAGCCACTTCGACAACTTCCTGGCCTGCATGCGCTCGCGTGAAAAGACCGTCAGTCCGTTCGAAGCCGCGATTCGCTCGGACACCGTCAGTCATCTCTCCGACATCGTGGTGAGAACCGGCATCCCCCTCAAGTGGGATCCCAAGGCCGAGAAAATCATCGATGCCACGCCGGCCCAGACCGCACTGCTGGACCGCCCGTCGCGCGAACCCTACATCAAGTAACCGTTCTTACTGCCAACCGGCTTCAGGCTTGATAAATTGATGCTTCAATGATACTGGAATCCCGTCCACCGCGTTCCAATGGAACCAATGACTTGGCTGAAGTACATGACACTGGCAGCACTCCTGACACTTGACGTGACCGCCAATGAAGGGGTGGTCTTGTTGCACGGGCTTTGCCGGACCAAAGCCAGCATGTCCAAGATGGAGACCGCCCTGGTCAAGGCCGGATTCGTGGTGCATAACGTCGGTTATCCATCACGCTCGGCAGCCATCGAGGCACTCAGTGAAAGCGTTGTTGGCGATGCCTTGGCCAACCCCCGGCTTGCACAGTGCGAGCGCATCCATTTCGTGACTCATTCACTTGGAGGGATTCTGGTGCGCGACTATTTTGCCAGACATCAGCACGCCCGGCTCGGCAGGGTGGTAATGCTCGGCCCCCCCAATCAAGGGAGCGAGGTGGTCGACAAACTGGGAACGTGGAAGGTCTTCAACAAGGTGAATGGGCCAGCCGGTTCGGAATTGGGTACACATCAGGATGCGGTGCCGAACCGTCTTGGGCCGGTGATGTTTGAATTGGGGGTTGTTGCGGGGGATCGTTCTATCAATTGGATCAACAGCCTGATGGTCGATGGCAAGGATGACGGGAAAGTCTCAGTCGAGCGCACCAAAGTGGCAGGCATGAAGGAGCATCTTGTGGTTCATGTCACGCATCCGCTGTTGATGCGAAATAACAAAGTTATTGAGTGCACCATCGCCTTTTTGAAAACCGGCGCGTTCCTACCGCAGCCGTGACCACGACCCTCAGCCGTGGAAGCGCTTGCGCACGCGGTTGAGCGCCTTGAGCATGCCCCAAGCGTCGCGCAGGGGGTGGACCTTGCCGCCATTTTTCTGGGTCCAATTGACCGGTTGCTCCTGCCAATCGGCGCCACTGTGGTGAAGGGCGCAGAGCAGTTCGGAATCAAAGGCCAGGCCGTTTTCGCGCAGATCCGGGGCGATTTTTCGATAGTCCACCGCCCGCAGCACCTTGGCCCCGCATTGCAGGTCTTCAGAGCGCAGGCCTAACATGATGTCCGCCACCATGAGGAACGCCCGATGCATCAGACCACGATAAAGGCTCTCCTTGATTTGCGTCTCCGCCGTGCGCTTGCGAAGGCCCATCACCGAACAATCCGCCGCCAGCGCCGACTCTATCAACGCGACGGTATCCGCCGCGTTCACGGCGCCATCGGCATCGACAAAGGCCAGCCACTCCGCCTGCGGGTCCAGCGCCCAAGCCTCCCGGATCACCGAACCTTTGCCATAATGCGCCGCCGCGAAATGCAACTTCACCCGCGGAAACACCGCGGCGAATTTTTCCAACAAGGCGGCCAGTCGCGCGCAGTCGTCCTTCTCCGATCCGTCATCAGCGATGATCCAACGGATAGGCAGGGCTGTGGAGGCAAGCACCCGAGCCAACTCCGGGCCGAAAACGGCCAACCGCGACGAGTCATTCCAGACGGGCGTGACTAACAGAATAGTGGATGGGGAAGTCGGCATGGGTTCGGACTGCCAAATATACATTGCAAAAAACGCGCATCTTTCAGCGTATCCATGCATAGCTTGACAAAGAAAATCATCATTCTAGTGTGTTGGACCGGAGTGCTCGCCCTCGGGGCATTCCTGCGTTTCGATCAACTGGCGGCACGCCCGTTCCACTGCGATGAGGCCACCGGTGCCCGCATCACCGCCAAGCGCATGGAAACCGGCACCGGGCAATTCGATCCGCAACATTTCCATGGTCCGCTGCTCAGCAGTCTGGCCATGCCCGTATGCCGGGCGCGTGGCGAAACCCGCTGGCAGGAAATGACCAAAGGCACCTTGCGATTGGTACCGGCGCTGGCCGGGTCCCTGCTGGTGCTGCTCCCGTGGTTCTGGCGGCGGCGGTGGGGGGATGCGCCGATGCTGCTGGCGGCAACCCTGCTGGCCACAGCCCCGCTGTTGGTTTACTACAGCCGGATGTATATCCACGAGTCGGTTTTCGGGTTGTTCGGAATTCTCGGCCTGCTGGTCATACTAACAAACCCGCGCCACGGGATTCCGGGTGTGTGCATCGGCCTGATGTTTGCGACGCGTGAGACGTTCGCCATCAGCCTCATCGCCTGGCTGGCCGCCGGGGGCGTGGTCGCCCTGGGCAACCGCGCCTGGTTTACGCATGCCACACTGCTTGCCGCGTGGCGGACCTTTCGGATTCCGGCCCTCTGGTCGGCGCTCAGTGCCATGGTCACCGCGGGATATTTTTACACCGACGGATTCAGCAACCTGCAGGGGGCGGTGGACGCGGTGCGCACGTTCTTTGTCTACAAGACCGGAGCCGGCCATGACAAACCGTTCTTCTATTATCTGGATTTTCTCACAGTGCCGCACAAATCCGGCGGCGTCTGGTGGTTTGGCACGCCGGTGGCCGTGCTGGCGCTCATCGCCTATGCCACCACTTTCCGGAGTGCCGGCATGGACAATGGGCGGCGCAACACCATCCGCTTCATCGCCTATGCCTCAGTGGGACATTTCATCATCTATGGTCTGATAGCCTACAAGACCCCCTGGCTCATGGTGTTGCCATGGGCGCATGTGTGTGTGCTGGCGGGCTTCAGCGTGGCGGGGATGGGCTCCCTCCGTCCGCGGTGGCAGGCCGCCTTGTTAGTCCTAGTCGGGTTGACTGTGGTTGCGCAGTTCCGGCAGACCCGTTATGCCACAGGCCGTCTTGCCTCGGACGCCCGCAACCCGTTTGCCTATGTGCCCACGCGCCGGGACATCGAAGCCGTCGAACCGTGGCTGCAACAAGTCGCGAAAAAGGCGCCGCAACATGCGCTTGAGCCCATCGCCGTCATTGGCAACGGCTATTGGCCCCTGCCATGGTATCTGCGCTCGTTCAAGACCATCGGCTACTGGCAGGACCCGCCGCCGGATCTGGATAAATTCCCGGTGGTCTTTTGCGTGCCGGATTCCAGTGATGCGGTTGTGACGCAACTTGCCAAGACGCACACGCCGCTGCCACGCGGGCTGCGGGCCAACGTGTCCATCACCCTGTTCCTCCGCAATGACATTTGGAGCGCGTGGATGAGTCCTGACACGCCATGACCCCGCCCGTGCCATTGCCCGACTCCAGCCAGTTCATGCATGAGGCGATGAACACCACCTTCACGCTGCGCCTCATCGGCAATGACCCGGACTTTCTTGCAGGCATGGCCAGGGAATGCTTTGAGTTGTTAGACAACCTCGAGACCAAGTTGAGTCGCTTTATCGATGGCAGCGATGTGTTCCGGATCAACCACATGCAAGCGGGTGAAACGCTCTACCTGAGCGAGCCATGCCACCAGTGCCTGCTACTGGCCATGCAGGCGCACGTGCAAACCGGCGGGCTCTTCGACATCACCCTCGGCACCCGCATCCAACACCGCAAAGCCAAGGCCGGCACCCCGCCACCACCGCTTGCCGGCAGACTCGTCATTCATCCCGATGTGGCCGCCATCACGTGTGAGGCACCCGGCCGCGAACTCGACCTCGGTGGCATTGCCAAAGGCTTCGCCCTCGATCAAATGGCCGCACTGCTGCTCGATTGGGGAGTGGGCAGCGCCCTGCTGGCCGCGGGTGCCAGTTCCTTGTTAGCCGTCGGCCCGCAGGCGTGGCCCGTGGAACTCGCGGGTGCGCTTGAAGCCAGACAGCTTGTCTTATCAAACGCCTCGCTCAGCGCCTCGGGCACCGACGTGCAAGGCCACCACATCGTCCATCCCAGTGGTGAGGCAACGGGCGAGACCTACCTGAGCGACCGGGTGTGGGCCATCGCCCGCACCGCCACCCTGGCCGAGGCGTGGTCCACCGCGCTGGTGCTGATGAGCCGGGACGAGGTGCGCACCACCATGGGCCAGCCAGACACTCTTCTGCACGCCTACGCCGACCTCAACGGCACGGTGGAGGAATTGTCACTCATCTAACATTCCTCAGTCCGCCAGGAACCGTCGCCGGCCAGTTCCAGGACCGTGTTGTGGAATTTACCTATCGAACGGCGGTTGCCCACACTGGCGAAGATCCTGGCGAAGCTTTTCACCCGCAGATAGATCATCTCTTCGGATTCGGCGTCAAGGGCCGAGGTGGCTTCATCGAGGAACACATATTCCGGTTTGCACAACAGTACGCGCGCAAAGGCCAGCAATTGGCGCTCACCGTTGGAAAGAAAGCTGCCCCAATCCAGCTCGGCCTCCAAGCCTCCGACGCGCTCGAGCATTTTTTCAAGTCCCACCTGCACGAGCACGGCGTGAAGGTGAGCGTCGGCGGGTATCCGTTTGTGGTGCAGCGAATAGAGCAACTGGCTGCGCAGTGAGCCGAGGGCCATGTACGGCCGCTGTGGAAGGAAGGCCGCCTCATGCAATGGCGGGCGGATGAGCGTGCCGGATCCGTGCCGCCAGAGACCGGCGATGACGCGCAGCACGGAGCTCTTGCCACTTCCGCTTGGCCCGCAAATCAGCAGCGATTGCTGCTTCAACTCAAATGAGAGGTTGTCGATGAGCACTTTGTTTTGTTCACCCGGGGTGCGGACGGTCACACCGCTGAATTTCAACTGCGGCTCTTCGACGGCAGTGATTTTCTCACCCGGCAAATCCGGGGCGGTGGATTCTTCGAGCGCTTCCGAGAAGGACCCCAGGCGGGTTGTCACCGCGGCCAGCGAACTGAAGGCGTTGAAGTTGGATACAACCACGGAGAGCGCGGTCAGCACGCTGGAAAACGCCGCGGCCGCCTGGATCACCACGCCGAATTCGATCTTGCCGCTCAGATAGAGCGGGGCCGCGATGACAGTCGGGATGATGGGGATGAGAAAATTGTAGGCGAAGGTGAAAAAGTTCAGGTTGCGGGTCCAACCGATGATGCTTACCAGGTTCTGGACACAATCGCGCAAGCGCTGACGGACGCGGACCGCTTCTTTGGATTCTCCGCGGATCAGGGCGATGGCCTCGGCGTTATCGCGGACATTGATCAGCTTGTAGCGGAAATCCGCCTCCTTGCGCAACTGGGAGAAGTTGAGCGCGATGAGCGGTTTTCCTAGCAGATAGGCCGCCACCGAGCCGGCGATGGCATAGATTACGGCGGCCACCACGAGGCGGCCGGAGATGGAGTAAAGGATGTAAATGAAGCTGAGAAAGGTGAAGGTGGAATTGAGCAGGATCATGAAGATCGAGAGCGTGGTGGTCGTGAAATTCCTGACGTCCTCCTGGATCCGCTGATCCGGGTTGTCCACCTCATGGTAGGCGAGGATTTTGTAGTAGGCCTGCCGATGCAGGTAGTCGTCGATATATTTGCGTGACAGCCAGCCCCGCCAGAACAGGGCGAAGCGTTCCTCGGTAAAGCGATAGAACACGTTGATGACGGTGAGCACTGCCAATGCCGCCACATAATAGTACAGCTGGTGGAAAAACTCCGCCTGCTCGCGGAGGGCCAGGGCATTGAAAAAGTCGCGGTTGATGTAGCTGATGGCAAAGTCCATGCCGCGCGAGGCCAGCGCGAAAGCGACGATGACCACCAGCAGCAGCGTGAACTTCCACCGTTTCTCCGAGAGAAACACCGGCTTCACGAGCCGCTGGAAACGCTGCCAGGTCGTCATCGTGGAAGTCGTCATGGCACATGAACTTGCAGCGGTGCCGGCGCCGCTTGGCTAATGGCACGGTGGGCTAGGAGAGTCCGGGGAAACAGGCGTTTGTGAGAATACCACTCTAATGCCCCATGCCAAGCAATCTTTTGGGATAATTGGCCGCACTCATCGTAGGCGCGTTGGTCACAACGCGGGGGAGTGATCCCCGACTGCCCATGGCCACACCCTCACCCCAGACGCATTCTCACGAATGCGCCTACGAGCTGCCGCACTCTTCGTAGGCGCGTTGGCCACAACGCCGTGAACGTCCGAGGTGCATGAACGGTTACGGGGATACGATTTTGCCGCTGAAGCTTGGCATGGCGAGTTGTTGGAAGTGGCCGGTGTTGAAGGTATAGAGTCGCTCGGCCTGTTCCTTTTCCGCAACCACCAAATGATAGAGGTCGTAGATGATGCCACCCGTCAAGCCGAGTTGGCCGGCCCTCTTTTGAATTTGTTGGATTTCGCGAGCCGGCAGGGCAACACAACGTACAAACGGCAGGATCCCCTCCTTGAGGATGGTTTCAACCGCTGATGGCGGAACGGCCATCCCGCGCGGCAGTTGGGTCATGGCGGAATGAAATTCCAGCAGGCTGTGCGCGTGAATGACGGCATGGTCCAGCCCGTCCGCGCAGCGGCGCAGGACGAGATCGGCTCTCGCAAAATGGGGATGCTGCCGAATGGAAGCCGCCACCATGACATTGGTATCAAGGAAGATCTTCATCGGTTCTCAAAGGCCGGACGCACGCACGTCGCGTTCGCCGCGGCCACGGGCCACACTGCGCTCGATTTCTTCCAGCGTCGCAAATTCTCCCGGGGCATCCCAGACGGCCCGCTTGCCCTCGCGAATGATGCGGGCGGGTGCACTGCGGCGGGCGCGCAGGGAGACCTGCTGGCCGCCCAGTTCAAGTTCGAGCATGTCGCCGGCCACCAGGTGCAAGCGCTCCCTGACGGCCTTTGGCAAGACCACCCGGCCGGCCTTGTCGATGGGAATGCAAACTTTCATGCCATTTTCTATGGCACGTGCCATTTTGCATGTCAAATGAAATATGTGGCTATTTCCGCAACGCGATGGCCCCGTCATGGACATCGGCCTGGATGACATCGCCGTCGGTGAACCTGCCATCCAGCACATCGAGGCTGAGCGGATCCAGCAACAAATGTTGGATGGCGCGTTTGAGCGGGCGGGCGCCATAGACCGGGTCGTAGCCCTGGTTGCCGAGGAATTCCTTGGCGGCGGGAGTGAGGGCGAGGCCGAGGCCTTGTTTGGCGAGGCGTTTGCGCACTCGGTTGAGTTGAAGGTCGACGATGGTGGTGAGATCGTTGCGGGTGAGGCGGTCGAAGATGATGATTTCATCGATGCGGTTGAGGAACTCGGGGCGGAAGTGGCCGCGCAGGGCATCGGTGACCAGCGCCTCGCGTTGTTCGGCATTGGACTCGTGGAGGATGTGTTGGGAGCCGATGTTGGAAGTCATGATGAGCACGGTGTTGCGGAAGTCCACGGTGCGGCCCTGGCCATCGGTGATGCGGCCGTCGTCGAACACTTGCAACAGCACGTTGAAGACATCGGCGTGGGCCTTTTCGATCTCATCAAACAGCACCACCGAGTAAGGCTTGCGGCGGACTTGCTCGCTGAGCTGGCCACCCTCATCGTAGCCGACATAGCCGGGCGGCGCGCCGATCAAGCGTGCCACGCTGTGCTTTTCCATGTACTCGGACATGTCGATGCGGACCATGGCTGACTCGTCATCGAAGAGGAACTCGGCGAGGGCTTTGGACAGTTCGGTTTTACCGACGCCGGTGGGCCCCAGAAAGAGGAATGAACCAATGGGACGGTTCTCATCTTGCAGGCCGGCGCGGGCGCGGCGCACCGCGTTGGCCACGGCCAGGATCGCCTTCTTCTGGCCGACCACGCGCTCGCCGAGACGTTGTTCCATGCTAACAAGCTTTTGTTTCTCACCTTCCTGGAGGCGGTTGACCGGGATGCCGGTCCACGCGGAGACGACGCGGGCGATGTCCTCCTCGGTGACTTCCTCCTTGAGCATGGCACCGTTTTTCTGGAGCGTGGTGAGTTGGTCTTTGGCGCTTTCCAGCGCCTTGGCGGCGGCGGGCAGGTCGCCGTAGGTGATCTGCGAGGCACGGGTCAGATCGCCGATGCGCTGGGCGCGCTCGGCCTCGCCCTTGAGCGACTCGATTTTTTCCTGGGCTGACCTCACGTCATCGATGACCGCCTTTTCATTGCGCCATTGGGCCATCATGCCGGAGGACTTCTCGCGCAGGTTGGCTTGTTCCTCCCGCACTTTTTCCAGTCGCGCCGCAGATGGCTTGTCGGTTTCCTTTTCCAGCGCCTTCTTTTCCATTTCCAACTGCAGGATCTGCCGCTCTAACACATCGATCTCGGTCGGCATCGAGTCCAGTTCGATCTTGAGACGGGACGCGGACTCATCGATGAGATCGACCGCCTTGTCGGGCAGGAAGCGGCCGGAGATATATCTATCAGACAGAGTGGCGGCGGCGACGATGGCGCCGTCCTGGATGCGCACGCCGTGATGGACCTCGTAGCGTTCCTTGAGGCCGCGGAGGATGGCGATGGTGTCCTCCACCGACGGCTCGCCGACCATGACGGGTTGGAAGCGGCGTTCGAGTGCGGCGTCCTTTTCGATGTGCTTGCGGTATTCATCGAGGGTGGTGGCACCGATGGCATGGAGTTCGCCGCGGGCCAGCTGGGGCTTGAGCAGGTTGGAGGCATCCACGGCGCCCTCGCTGGCACCGGCACCGACGATGGTGTGCAACTCGTCGATGAAGAGGATGATCTGGCCTTGGGCATCGGTAACCTCCTTGAGGAAGGCCTTGAGGCGGTCCTCGAATTCGCCGCGGTATTTGGCGCCGGCGAGCATGCCGCCAACGTCCATGGTGATGACGCGTTTGTGTTTCATGGCCTCCGGCACGTCGCCGGAGACGATGCGGCGGGCGAGGCCTTCGACGATGGCGGTCTTGCCGACGCCCGGCTCACCGATGAGCACCGGGTTGTTCTTGGTGCGCCGGGACAACACCTGCATCACGCGCCGGATCTCATTGTCGCGGCCGATGACCGGATCGATCTTGCCCTCGCGGGCCCTCGCTGTTAGATCGGTGCCGTATTTTTCCAAGGCCTGATATTTGCCTTCCGGTGAATCATCGGTGACTTTCTGCGAGCCGCGCACACTCTGAATCGCCGCCAGCGCTTTCTTTTCATCCAAGCCTGCCTCCTTGAGCAATCTGCCTGCGGGAGAGTCGCCCTTGAGCGAGCCGACGATGAAATGCTCGACGCTGAGGTAGTCGTCGCCGAGTGTTTCGCGGGCGGCATCGGCCGCATCGAGGGTGGCGCGCAGGCCGACGCTGATCTGCGGCTGGGTGGACGCACCCTGGACGCTGGGCTCGCGGCTGAGCGCGGTGGCGGTGGCTGCTTTGAGGTGTGGCACATCAACCCCGGCCTTTTGCAGGATGGGGGTGGCGATACCGCCTTCCTGTTGGAGCAAGGCGAGCAGAACATGCGCGCTCTTGAGTTCCGAGTGGGCGGATTTCGAGGCGAGGCTCTGTGCGGATTGGAGCGCTTCCTGGAGTTTTTGGGTGATTTTTTCGAGTCCCATGGCAGTGGTCGGTTGGATGAATCAGCATCCGGCACGCCGTACGCGGCTGGCGGGATGGAACTAACATGAGGATCCGCCGGCCGTATTGCAAACAAGAAGCGGCGTATTTTCCATTTGGCAGCGGGACCGCCTTGCGGCACCTTACGGCTGCCATGATCCGCTTTCTACACACCCGCATCCGTGTCCGCGATATCGAACGATCCATCGCCTTCTACAAGGCCCTGGGTTATGTGGAGGGCGAGCGCAAGGACTCGCCGCAAGGCAACCGCCTCGCGTTTCTCGAATTGCCGGGAAACGAGGTGTTTTTGGAGTTGTGCCACTCGCCTGACTATCAGGCGAGCTGCCCCGAGGACTTGATGCACACCTGCCTTGGCGTACCCGACATCGTCGCGTATTGCGCGGCGGTGGAGACCGCCGGCATCGCCATCTGGCCCGACGGCTGGCGCGGGATCTTCAGCGGCGGCGGGCGCAAGATGGCGTTTGTCACCGACCCGGATGGCTACGAGGTGGAAATTTTGGAGCGTTAGAAATCACCGCCGAGTCAGTAATGCGGCGATGCAACGGATCGTCTCGTCCATGGCGAAGGCGCCTGCCGTGAGGGCGATGCGCCGGGCCCCGCCGAGGGCGGCGGGATCGACGGCCGCGGCTGTGGCGGCTATCAGGGCGGGCCGGCCCTTGCGCAAGGCGGTTTCGACCAAGGCTTCGCATGAGGCCTCACCGGTTTGTCCCACCACCACCACACCTTCCGCCCAATCCAACATGTTTTCCAACGCCTGTTCGCGTGCGGTCATGGCCGGGGCGGAAGTATCGAGAAAAGTGACTCGGGCATCGCGGTAGCGCATGCGGAGTTGTTGGACGAGCCATGACGTGCGGCGCGGTGAGAGCGTGGTTTGGCAGACCACCCCAAACGCCGGGGCGTAATGCAGGCGCGCGGTGTCCCGGGTATCCTCGATGATTTTGGTGCCGTGGGTCACTCCTGCCAGCGCCTGGCTTTCCGGGTCTTCGTGACGGCCAATCACCAACGCCTGCGCCCCTTCCATCCGCAACAAACCCAGCGCCACTTGCGCCCGCCGCACCCGCGGCGAGGTCAGGTCCGTTAGATCAATTTCCGCCTCCTCCCAACTTTTCCGCAGCCGCGGCGACACCCCGCAATAGGGCACTACCATGTGCCGGTACTTGAAAAAATCCGGCTCTTGCACCCGCTCCGCCACACCGAGGGTCGCCAAATGCGCTTGCACTCCGCAGTCCGGCATGAAGCCGCCCGCCACCGCCACCCGCCCCCGGCCGGCGAGCGTTTCAAGCGTCGCCAAGGCCAGGCGCGTCTCCGCGTCCATCCCGCACCCTTTCACCACCCGCACTTCTCCCGTCCTGCCGCGTATGTTTGTTAGAGTCCGGTCCAGAATCGCTTGCATGGCTTTGTATGGCAAAGTTAAAGGTTTGAAAAAATCCCGTCCTCAGGGGCGGGAGTGGCTGGGTCACGTCGTGCTTTGTACCACAAAGCCTAATTCCGGCAAGCGGAAATTGGATTTATTTTCCGAGGTCGAGGATTTTTTCGAGGACGGCGAGGTAGGCGACGAAGGCGCGGCGGCCGGTGGGGGTGAGGGTATAGAGGGTTTGGGGGCGGCCGTCGCCGGTGAATTTTTCCCCGGCGATGAAATCGGCTTTTTCGAGGGTGCGCAGGTGGGTGATGAGATTGCCATCGGACATGTCCAATTGGCTTTTGAGGTCTTGGAACGGCCACGGCGCGGCCCTGGAGGCGAGCAACGTCATGATGGCGAGGCGGCCTTTCTCGTGAATGAGTTTATCGAGTTGGGAGAAATCGATCATACGGCGGAGTCGTCGCGGTGGGCAGTGGTGACGATGATGCCTCCATAAAGCAAGTGGAAGCCGCCAAAGGCGATGGCCATGAGGTGGGAACCACTGAGCGTGCCAAAGGTGCTGGATAGAAATTCGTTCAGATGAGTGAGGCCGGCGAGGCAGAGCAGACCGAAGCATACAAACGCCCAACCCAGCCACACCATCGACCGCGGGGCAAATTCACGGATGGCCAGCAGCGCGATGCCGTAGTGCAGAATCCAAATGCTGGCGGCCAGCTTGATGGATTCGGGAGCACCGATGCGGACGTAGAGCAGGCCGAGAAAGCCGCCGCCCACAAGGGATGGCAGCGCCCCGCGCAGGGCGGTACGCAAGCCGGTGCTCCAGAAGGCCCGGCCGTGGGCGGCGCTGGCCCGCAGAATTTGAATGACGTTGAAGACAAGCACCAGGCCGAGGCCGATGAGCCAGCAATTCGCCCATGACCATCCGGATTTGCCGTCGGAAAGCCACGCGGCTGCCAGCGCCGCGGCCCCTCCCATCAATGCGGTTTCCCCGGACAGGGCCCGGAAAATCGTCGCCCGTTCCATCATCGTCCGGATCACCCGCAGTTGTTCCACCGCCTCGTCGCGCGTCGTCATGCCGTGCTTTGCCATACAAAGCACGGTCCGAGCAAGCAAAAGTTGAGACTATTGTGGCTGGAAGAAGCAGAAACATAGGCGATAAATGGGCAGAAGGTAAAAGCAGCCGATAAATGGAAAGCGATTTGACATCGATTATGAACCGTCTTACGCTGCCCCCGTCATGACTGCGATCACGGTGTCCTCAAAATATCAAATTGTCATTCCCAAAGAGGCCAGGGAACGCCTGAAAATCATCCCTGGCACGCGCTTGCTCGTAACGCAGGACAAACACGGGGTGCATCTGGTCAAGGAGCCGACCTTGGAAGAGGTGCGTGGCATGCTGGAAGGAATGGCTTGGGTCGAATCCGAGGTCAGGGATGAATCCGAACGGCAACTGTCATGACTGTGGTGGATAGTTCAGGCTGGATTGAGTTTCTGCATGGCACGGAGCGGGCTCGGTTGTACGAGCCGGCGCTTCGCCACATGGAGCAAGTGGTGGTGCCGAGTTTGGTCATATTCGAGGTGCATCGGCTCATTGCGGCGAAACGGGGGGAGGCGGTGGCGGATGCGGCGACCTCGATCATGCGAAAGTGCAGGATCGCCGCTTTGGATGCGACGCTTGCCATCCGCGCCTCCGGACTGGCCCGGCAATACAAACTCGCCATGGCGGATGCGGTCATTTATGCAACAGCTCAAGAGTGCGGGGCGAAACTCTGGACTCAGGACTCCCATTTCAAGGATTTGCCCGGGGTGAGGTTTTTTTCCAAGACAGAACCCAACGCCAAAGGTGCATGATCGCGCGGACCGGCATGGGCGGTGCCGCCACGCCTGCCACCCTGAGTATTGTTAGATCTTGAAACCGGGAACGGGAGCGGAGAAGGTGGGCCGTGGGTTTGCAGGTGGTCATCAATTTCAAGGTGCTCGATGAAAGCGACGATTGGATCGTGGTGGACAAGCCGGCACCCCTGATCGTGCATCCGGCCAACCGCAAACCGGAGCCAACCTTGTTAGGCGGGATCGAGATGTTGCTGGCCTATGAGATGGAGAATGGGGCGGGGCCGGGGATTGTGACGCGCCTTGACCGTGAAACGAGCGGGGTGGTGCTGGTGGCGAAGCATGCGGCGGCGGCCCGCGAGCTCGGCGGCGTGTTCACGCGGCGCGAGGCGCGCAAGGAATATCTGGCCATCGTGTTAGGTTGGCCGGAGGCGGAAGCTTGGATCTGCGAAGAGCCGATCCTGCGGGCGGGTGATATCGGACCGTCGGCGATCTGGGTGCGCCAGACGGTGCATCCGTCGGGCAAGTACTGCCGGACGCGGTTTGTGGTGGAAGCACGCTTTGAGCGCAAGGAAGGGCGCTTTGCCCTGCTGCGGTGTTTTCCCGAAACCGGCAGGATGCATCAAATCCGGGTGCACCTGGCCCACTGCGGGTATCCGATCGTGGGCGACAAATTGTATTCGGGCAGCGGTGTGGAATACACCGACTGGATGGCCGCGGGCTGGACGCCGGACTTGGCGCGGCGTCTGTTCTTGCCACGGCATGCGTTGCATGCGGCGGTGCTGGCCGTGCCATGGGCGGGCCGCCTGCTCGAGTGGCGCTCCGAGTTGTCCAAGGAACTGCGGGACTTCGCCGCGGGAAATGACGTGGAACCCACTCCTGACATTGTCATTTGGAGCCGGCATGACTAAGCTCGCACATGGTTGCACTCAATGACTTGGTGGCGTTTCTGGACGAGCAGTTGGAAATTGCGGCCATCCCGGATTATCCGGGGGCCTTGAATGGCTTGCAATTGGCCAACGCAGGCGAGGTCGGGCGCATTGTCACGGCGGTGGATGCCTCGCTGGCGGTGGTCGCGGCGGCCGCCGCCGGTGGCCCGGGATTGTTGTTAGTCCATCACGGGATGTTCTGGCAAGGGGCGCAACCGGTGCGCGGCGCGCTTTACCAAAAACTCAAAACGGCCATGGACGCCGGCCTGGCCATCTATGCCGCGCATCTGCCGCTCGATGTGCATCCGGAATGGGGCAACAACATTTGCCTGGCGCGGGCCATCGGCATGCGTGAAATCTCGCCGTTCCTGGACTGGAAGGGGCTGGCCGTCGGCCTGCGCGGCGCGTGGGTGGGCACGCGCGAGGATTTGCAGCAGCGGCTGATGCAAGCCGTCGGCGGACCCGTGCAGGTGAGTGCCGGCGGTCCGGAGCGGATTGCCTCCATCGGGCTGGTGACGGGAGGGGCGGGCAGTGAGGTGGCGCGGGTGGCGGCGGCGGGTGTGGATGCGTTTGTGAGCGGCGAGGGTCCGCATTGGAGTTTTCCGTTGGCGGAGGAGTTGGGGATCAATGTGTTTCTGGCCGGCCACTACGCCACCGAAACCTTTGGCGTCAAGGCACTCGGCGCGGAACTCGCCCGCAGGTTTGCGTTGCCGTGGACCTTCGTGGATCGCCCGACCGGACTATAAATCAACACCCGAGCCCCCCACCCTGCTCATCGAATCCCCTCGGCCGTTTCCTGTTGGAGGCGGAGTTGGCCGCAGGCGGCATCGATCTCATGGCCTTTTTCCATGCGGAGGGTGGCGGCCACTCCGGCACGTTCGAGGGTCTTGAGAAAGGCGGCGCAATGCGCTGCGGGTGGCCGCTGCCAAGCGAGTCCTTCCACCGTGTTATAGGGAATGAGATTGACCTTGGCGTGGAGGCGGCGGGCGTGGCGCGCCAGCAAGACCGCCTGCTCCGGCGCGTCATTGATGCCGGCTATCAGAATGTATTCGAGCGTGAGCTTTTGCTTCTTGCGCGAATTCCAGTAATCCAGCGCATCCAACAATTCCGCCAGCGGCCACTTGCGGTTGACCGGCATGATTTTTTCGCGCACTTCATCGGTGGCGCCGTGGAGTGAGATGGCGAGGCGGATTTGTTGGGGATGTTCGGCGAGGCGGCGGATTTGGGGAACCAGGCCAGCCGTTGAAATGGTCAAATGCCGGGCTCCCAGATGGAGGGTTTGCGGGCCGGTGATGAGGACGATGGCGGCTAACAGGTTGTCGAGGTTGGCCAAAGGCTCGCCCATGCCCATGAAGACGAGGTTGTCGACGCGCTCGCCTGAAAGACGTTCCGCGGCCAGAACCTGGCCGGCTATCTCGGCAACCTCCAAATTGCGGCTGAAGCCCGCCAGACCGGAAGCGCAAAACTTGCATCCGTAGGCACAGCCCACCTGGGAAGACACACACAGCGTGTGACGGTCGGACGCCTCGCCATAGAGCGCCGGGTTTGCCGGTATCAACACGCTTTCCACATACCGCCGGTCATGCAGCCGGAACAGAAACTTGCGGGTGGTGTCCGCCGCGCCCTGCGTGTGGGCGTGTTCGAGTGACTCAAGGCGGAAGCATTCGTCCAGCTTGGCACGCAGCGCTGCCGGCAGATTGGTCATGGCGTCTATCGAAACCACCCGTTTCTTCCACACCCAATCCAGAATCTGGGCCCCGCGGAAGGCAGGCTGGCCGGCCTCCTTGAGCCATGCGGCGAGCGCCGCCGGCGACATGCCTGTTAGATCAGGAGGCATTGGTTGGGCGGGGTCCATACCGGCGAATGTCCGCTCAGCGGTTGAGCAACCATGAGATGTGCGGTGTGTAGAGCTTTGGCTCCAGCAAAAATGAATCATGCCCCTTGTCGGAGTGGACGGTGATGTGGATCACCTCGACTTTGGCGTCCTCGAGGTGTTTGACCAACTCGGATTGCTCCTCCGGATAGAAGCAGAAATCCGAATCAATGGAAAACACCAGCCAGTGTTGCCCGGCTTGGCGGGACCGCTCGAACAATGCCGCCGGCGACTCCGCATCACCCTCCAGCGTGGCATCGTAGCGCGACCACATGTCGATGATGCGCAGATAGGTGTTGGCGTCAAAGCGGCGCACGAATTTCTTCCCCTGATGGAGCATGTAGCTTTGGAATTGGTCACGCACGCGGTACCATGCGAGCACATCGTCGGGTTGGATCACATCCTGGCGCGCGCGGGTTTCGATGGCATCGAGGTGGACGAAGGTCTTGTGGGAAATCATGCGTGCCAGGGCCAGGCCGTAGAGCGGGGCCTCACCGTCGTAGTAGTCGCCGCCGTTGAAATGCGGGTCGTTTTCAATCGCAAGGATCTGCTCAAACAGAATCAACCGATTGAGCACCGTGGTTTTGTAACCCGCGGCAATCGAAATGACATTGCGCACCCGCTGTGGAAAGCGCGTGGCAAAGGTGAGCCCGACCAAGCCGCCCACCGACGGCCCGACCACCGCATTGAGTTGCTCGATGCCGAGGTGATCTAACAAGTTGCTGATCACTTCCGCCTGGTCGGCGGCGGTAACCGCAGGGAATGAGGCACCCCATGGCTTGGCGGTGGCAGGATTGATGGAAGACGGACCGGTGCTGCCGTAGCACCCGCCGAGGTAATTCACACAGATCACAAAGAACTTGCGGGTGTCGATGGCCTTGCGGGGGCCGATCATGACATTCCACCATCCCTCGTGCAGTTCGGGTTGCCAAAACTCACCGACTTCCGGCAAGTCCGGATTGAAGCCCGCGGCGTGGTGGGAGCCGGACAAGGCGTGAAACACGAGGATGGCGTTGGAGCAGTCGGCATCCAATTCCCCCCACGTCTCGTAGGCAAGGGTGAGACCCGGCAACTCCGCCCCGTCACGCAACCTCACCGGCGCGGAGGGATCGCCTTTGTGGAAAAATCGGGTGTGGGTCGGACCAAGCATGGCCGGAGCTTAACGTGCCGCCGCCCGCAAGGCAAGCCCCGGCTCCGCCCCAGCTCCGCCCCAACTCCGCCTTTTGCCCATGACCGGGAGGAGACACCTCATCGCCTCGCTGCGCTCCGGTTCCTGTGGTGGGTGGCGGTCGATAAGGAGCCACCACATTCTTGTGGTGGTGTGGAAAGGAGCCACCACATTCTTGTGGTGGTGGCGGATGAAGGGTGCATGCGTCTGCACCGCAGGCTCTGCTTATGGACCGTCCTTCCGCACGACGACAAAAATGTCGTCGCTCCTTAAGCGTGGGCGCGCCGGAGCCAGACCAAGCGAGAGGTTCAGTTAGGCGTAGCTGCGGATTGAAACGTGCACGTCCTCGAATTTCAACGACTCCTTGTGCAGCACCGGCGCGGCATCCGGCCCCTTGTATTCCCAGGCGGAAACATGCGCGAAATTCGCATCGTCGCGTTTGGCCTCGCCGGGCTGGGTGTTGCCGGCGATGACGTCCGGGTCGGTGTCAAAGAACTGGTGCTCCGAGCGGAAATGCCCGCCGCACGACTCCTCGCGGTCGCGCGCGTCGTAACACATGACTTCCGCAAACTCGAGGAAGTCGGCGACGCGCCCGGCCTTTTCAAGTTCCATGTTGGCATTTTCACCCGAGCCGGGGATGCGGACGTTTTTCCAGAACTCGTCGCGGATGGCGGGGATTTTCGCCAGCGCTTCGGTTAGACCCTCGCGGGTGCGGGCCATGCCGCAATGATTCCACATGGTCATGCCCAGTTCGCGATGGAAGGAATCCACCGTGCGGCGGCCTTGGATCGCCAGCAGCTTGTTGGTGCGCTCGTGGACTTGCGCCTCGCATTGCTTGAACTCCGGCATCGCGGGGGTGACGCTGCCGGGTTTCTGGGTGACCAGATAGTTGGCAATGGTGGTGGGAATGACGAAATAGCCGTCCGCCAAGCCTTGCATCAGCGCGGAGGCCCCGAGACGGTTGGCCCCGTGGTCGGAGAAATTCGCCTCGCCGAGCACATGCAGGCCTGGAATGTTAGACATCAGGTTGTAGTCCACCCACAGGCCGCCCATGGTGTAGTGGACGGCCGGATAGATCATCATCGGTTTCTGATAGGGATCCTCGCCGGTGATCTTTTCATACATCTGGAACAGATTGCCGTAGCGGGAGCGGATGGTCCCCTCGCCGAGGCGCTTGGTGGCATCGCGGAAATCCAGATAGACGCCGAGCCCGGTGGGCGCAATGCCGCGACCGTCGTCACATGCTTCCTTGGCGGCGCGGGAGGAAATATCGCGCGGCGAGAGGTTGCCAAAGGACGGATACTTGCGCTCGAGGTAGTAATCGCGATCCTCTTCGGCGACATCCGCGGGATTGAGTTGTTTTTTCTGCAGTTTTTGGGCGACTTCCTTGGATTTGGGCACCCAGATGCGGCCGTCGTTGCGCAGCGATTCGGACATCAGGGTGAGCTTCGATTGGTAATCGCCACTGACCGGGATGCAGGTCGGATGGATCTGGGTGAAGCAGGGGTTGGCGAACAAGGCGCCGCGGCGCGCGGCGCGCCACGCGGAAGTGACATTGCAGCCCATCGCATTGGTGGAGAGGAAAAACACGTTGCCGTATCCGCCGGTGGCCAGAATCACCGCATCCGCGGCGTGGCTCGAGATGGCTCCCGTGGCCAAGTCCCGCACCACGATGCCCTTGGCATGCCCCTCGACGAGCACCAGGTCCAGCATCTCGGTGCGCGGATACATGGTCACCCCACCCTTGTGGATTTCCTTTTCCAGCGCCTGATAGCAACCGATGAGCAGTTGTTGGCCAGTCTGACCGCGCGCATAAAACGTGCGTGAGACCTGCGAGCCGCCGAACGAGCGGTTGTCGAGCAAGCCGCCGTATTCGCGCGCAAACGGCACGCCCTGGGCCACGCATTGGTCGATGATGGCATTGGACACTTCCGCCAACCGATAGACATTGCCTTCGCGGGCGCGGAAGTCGCCGCCCTTGATGGTGTCGTAAAACAGTCGCCGCACCGAGTCCCCGTCATTCTGATAGTTCTTGGCGGCATTGATGCCACCTTGCGCGGCAATCGAGTGGGCGCGCCGCGGGCTGTCCTGATAGCAGAAGCACTTCACCTGATAGCCCAGCTCGGCGAGCGAGGCGGCGGCGGCACCGCCGGCCAGACCGGAGCCCACGACGATGACGGAGAATTTCCGCTTGTTGGCCGGATTGATGAGCTTGGAGTCCATCTTGTGCTTGGACCATTTCTGCTCAAGCGGACCGGATGGGATTTTGCTGTCGAGGATCATGGGAGTGGGGAGTGGGAATTGAGGGTGGGATCAGGCCTTGACGAAGCCGAAGATGATGGCGAGCGGGATGGAGATGAATCCGATCCAGATCACAAAGGCGTAGGCGAGGGCAACCAGACGCAGGGCACCTTCGCTTTTCTTGAAGCGCAGCCCGAGCGTCTGGAAGATCGACGAGACACCGTGGCTCAAGTGGCTGCACAACAACGTCATCGCCAGCACGTAGAAAAAGGTGGCCGGCCACCAGGTAAAGCCGTCGACGGTCATTTGCCAGGCATCGTGGCGGACCAATTTCTCGCCGTTGTTCATGACGGTTTCCTTGTAGCGGTCGAGCGCGTTGTATTGGTTGCCGATGCGGGCGGTGAAATGCAGCATGTGATAGATGAAGAACGCGAGCAGGGTCAGCCCGGATAGAATCATGATGCGGGAAGAAGGGGTGGCTTGAATGACCGCCTGACATTCATACGGTTTGCGGGCGGCGCGGTTTTGCAAGGTCAGGCTCACCGTGGCCGCCACGTGCAACCCCAGCGCGCCGAGCATGACCAGGCGGAAGATCCAGATACCCGCGCCGTGAACCATGTGGTGCAGGAAATACGCGTAGTCATTGAACGCCTCGCGGCCGACGAACACCAGCAGATTGCCCACCAAATGGCCGGCGAGGAACAACACCAGGAAGGCTCCGGTGATGGCAACAATGATCTTTTTTCCAATCGAGGAGGTCCAGATGGCGGTTAGGCTGGAGGTAATGGCATTCATGGCAGGTTTGAAAGGGGCGAACGCACCGCAACGGCGCGCCGGCGACCAATAGGCACTTCGTCACCACTTGACAAGCCCAAGCCGTCGTTCGCGCAGAATCGGTCAAGCGAATGGCAGGATTTGCGCGGTATCATGCCAGACCGCCCTGAAAATCACAAAACGCGACCTTGCTTTAAACCCCGTAAATTTTCCCGCAGCGTTAAGAATGTCGATCCATCTCTCAATACGGCCGCCGCAGGCCCAGCCAAGCAGCAAACGCGGCCGCTGCCAAGCACAGCAACAGGACCAGCGCACCCGGCAGCACCTTGCGCTTGGCCAACACTGGTGCCACACCCAAAAAAACCCACATGCCCAGCTTGAGCAGCCACCAATACGGGGGCAGTGACGGTTTTCTCAGCAGCACAAAGCCCACCACGATGATCAACAGCAGCGCCATGCCGTGGAGCATGGATGCCCACATCCGGCCCGAGCCCCCTATCAACACCGCACCCAGCGCGGCGAAAAGCACGAACACGCCCACCAGATGCAGGGTTTTGAGCAAAACCGGATTATTCAGAATATGATCCATCATGGTGTGTCGGGTTGCCGCAGTATCACCACTTTCCCGCTTCTCACAAGCGGGATTTTGGGTTCCGAAAAACCGCACTTGACGCCGCGCTGGGCAAGCGGAACCTTCCGCGCGGAAAAAATTTCGTCCCGCTCCAGTCGCATGCACACCCTCACCGCCAAATTCCAACTCAGTCCCAACGTCACCCGGCTCGACGTCGAGGCCCGCCGCATCGCCGAAATCCGCCAGCCCGGCCAGTTCGTCATCGTACGCCGCGGCATTGGCGCCGAACGCATCCCGCTGACCATCGCCGATGCCGACCCGGCTGCCGGCACCATCGCGCTGGTGATCCAGGCGGTCGGCAAATCCACCCGTGAACTCGTCGCCCTCGCAGCGGGCGAAGCCATTCTCGACATCTCCGGCCCCCTCGGCCATCCCTCCGAAATGATCAGCTCCGGGCGCGCCTTGTGCGTCGGCGGCGGCGTCGGCACCGCCGTGGTCCATCCCATCGCCCAAGGCTTGCACCAACGCGGCGTGGAAGTCATCAGCATCATCGGCGGCCGCTCCCGCGAATGGGTCATCTTTGAAGAGGAATTGCGCCGCCTCGGCCAGGTTGTCGTCTGCACCGACGATGGCAGCTACGGCCGCAAGGGGTTTGTGACCGACGCCACCCGCGAGGTGTTAGAAGCCGGCGGCGTGGACATCGTTTATGCGGTCGGCCCGGTGCCGATGATGCGGGCGGTGGCCAACCTGACCCGGCCCTTCGGCGTGCGCACGATCGTGTCGCTCAACCCGGTCATGGTGGACGGCACCGGCATGTGCGGCGGCTGCCGGGTGGACATCGGCGGCCAGACCAAGTTTGCCTGCGTCGATGGTCCGGAATTCGACGGCCATCTGGTGGATTTCGACCTGCTCGCCGAACGTCTCGGCACCTACCGCGAATTTGAGCAACAGGCCAACACCCCTTGTGACGCCGGCACCTGCCGTGTCGGCCTCACACATCCAACTCCAACCCCCATCCCCCAATCGTGAACGAAGCCAAGCTTCCTCTCAAGGAGCGCATGAAGATCGACCGGCAGCTCATGCCGGAACAGGACGCCACCCAACGCAGCGGCAATTTCCTCGAAGTCAACCTCGGCTTCACCGAAAAGATTGCTTTGTTAGAGGCGCAGCGCTGCATCCAATGCAAGGAACCGAAATGTGTGCAAGGCTGCCCGGTGATGGTCAACATCCCGCGCTTTCTCGAGTTCATTGTGGAGGGCAACCTGCCCGCCGCCGCACGCAGTTTGTTTGGCGACAATGCCCTGCCCGCCATCACCGGCCGGGTCTGCCCGCAGGAAACCCAATGCGAGGTGCAATGCGTCCGCGGCGTCAAAGGCAAACCGGTGGCCATCGGCTGCCTGGAACGCTTCGTTGCCGATTGGGCGCGCGCTAACAGTGACGTCGTCAAAATCGAACCGCGCGGCGCCACCGGCAAAAAAGTGGCCATCGTGGGTGGCGGCCCGGCCGGCCTGACAGCCGCCGGCGAGTTGGTCAAGTGTGGTCACGAGGTCACGGTTTACGAAGCCTTGCACAAGCCCGGTGGCGTGCTCGTCTATGGCATTCCCGAGTTCCGCCTGCCCAAGCTCATCGTCGAGGAGGAAGTCGAGCGCCTGGTACAGGCCGGCGTGAAGATTGAAAACAACGTGGTAGTGGGCCGCACCTACACCTTGCCCGAATTGCGCGCGCAGTTCGATGCCGTGTTCATCGCCAATGGTGCCGGACTGCCAGTCTTCATGAATGTGCCCGGCGAAAATCTCAAAGGTGTCTATTCCGCCAACGAATATCTAACACGCGTCAATCTCATGGAAGCCTACGCGCTGGATTCCGACACCCCGATTCTGCGCGCCCGGCGCGTGGCGGTGGTCGGCGGCGGCAACGTCGCCATGGACGCGGTGCGCACGGCCAAACGCCTTGGTGCCGAGCGCGCCATGTTGGTCTATCGCCGCAGCCGCGCGGAAATGCCGGCACGCGTCGAGGAAGTCCATCATGCCGATGCCGAGGGCGTCGAATTTGAAAACCTTGTCGCCCCCCTCGAAGTCATCGGTAATGCCAACAAATGGGTCACCGGCCTCAAATGCCAGCGCATGGAACTGGGAGAACCCGATGCCTCCGGCCGCCGCAGCCCCAAACCCATTCCCGGCTCCGAGTTTGTGTTGGATTGCGATGCCGTGGTGGTCGCCATCGGCACCCGTGCCAACCCTCTGCTCACCGCCACCTGCCCCGAGCTCAAGCTCAACCGCTGGGGCAACATCGAGGCCGATGACGCCGGCATGACCAGCATCCCCGGCATCTTTGCCGGCGGCGACATCGTCCGCGGCGCGGCCACCGTCATTCTGGCCATGGGCGATGGCAAACGCAGCGCCCAGGCCATTGATGCCTATCTGATGCAATAAATGTCTTGCCAAACGGCCGATCGCGGTTATAGCCGCCCTGCGCACCGGTCACGGTGCCACCGCGCCGCCGCTTGAAAGGCTGCGCCCTTGTCCGGTCTTCATCGATGAGAGAGATTGTTTGAGGTTCATTCTAAATCGCTCATCACCCGCCCGCCGCCGATAATTCGGTTAGTGCTGGCATCTTATATTGACATGACCCCGACCCCATTCGAGGCGTTGCCGCTGGCAGCGCCCCTCCACCGCGTTTTGCGCGAACTTGAATACTCCGTGCCAACGCCGATCCAGGCGCAGGCGATCCCCCTGCTGCTGCAAGGCCGCGATTTGTTAGGCTGCGCCCAGACCGGCACCGGCAAGACCGCCGGCTTCGCCCTGCCCATCCTCCATGCCTTGCACCTGCACCCCCGCCAAGTCCGGCCGCGGTCCTGCCGCACCCTGGTGCTGGCCCCCACCCGCGAACTCGCCGGCCAGGTCGGCAAGAGCTTCGCCACCTATGGCAAACATGTGAACTTCCGCCAGACACTCGTTTACGGCGGCGTCGGCCAAGTGCCACAGGTCAATGCCATGCGCGGCGGCGTCGATGTGCTGGTCGCCACCCCGGGTCGCTTGTTGGACCTGATCGACCAGCGCCACATCGACCTGGGACAGGTCGAGTTTTTCGTGCTCGATGAAGTGGACCGGATGCTTGACATGGGGTTTTTGCGCGATGTGAAGCGCATTGTCGCGATGCTGCCGGTGAAACGCCAGTCGTTGTTCTTTTCTGCAACACTGGCACCTAACATTGTCGAACTGGCGCGCACCATCCTGCGCGAACCGGCCCACATCAGCATCATGCCGGAAACCACCACCGCCGAGAACATCGACCAACAGGTGTGCTTTTTGGCGCGTGAGGACAAACGCCCGCTGCTCGATCAATTGCTGCGCGGCCAGGCCGACGCGCTGGAGCAAAAGCTCACCATCGTTTTCAGCCGCACCAAGCACGGCGCTAACAAACTTGCCAAGAGCCTGTGCGCCGCCGGCTTCGCCGCGGATGCCATCCACGGCAACAAGTCGCAGGCCGCGCGTGAGAAAGCGCTCGACCGCTTCAAGCGCGGGCTGACCCCCGTGCTGGTGGCCACCGATGTGGCGGCCCGCGGCGTGGACGTCAAGGACGTCGGCCTGGTGGTGAACTTCGATTTGCCTAACGAACCGGAAGCCTATGTCCACCGGATCGGCCGCACGGCGCGGGCCGGTGCCGACGGCCGCGCGGTTTCCTTCTGCTCGGAGGACGAACTCGAATACCTGCGCGAGATCGAAAAGATCATCCGCATGCCGATTCCACGCTGGGACGATCACGCCTGGCACGTCGAGGCCCTCGCCGAGCGCCACACGCGCGCCAAAACCGGCGGCGGCAATCCGCCCAAATCATCCAACGGCGGCCAACGCGATGCCCACCGCCGCAATTACGGCGGCAACCGCCGCCGCTCCGCCGCCCGTTGAGCCAGTCTCTCTAACACCCGTCCCGCGGCGATCAACCCGAAACAGGCGGTCACGTGGGTGGCCGTGCCAAACCCCGACGCGCAGTTGAGGCGCAACTCCGCGTCCTCCGGCCGCTCGTGGGAGACGCTGCCGTCGCATTGGGCATACACCGGCGGCTCGTCGGAAAAAACCGCGTCGATGCCTAACGGCTCCGGGTCCTGATTGCGGGGGACTTTGGGAAAACCATGGTCATGGCGCAGGCAGCGGCGCAATTGCAGCAACAGCGGGTCCTTCCCGCTATGGGCCAGATCCATCACCCGGATGCGGGTCGGATCACAGCGCCCGCCCGCCCCACCGCAGGTCACCGCAAAAATCCCGCGCCGCCGGCATTCCGCCAGCAGCAACGCCTTGTGCCGGGTGGAATCAATCGCATCTAACAAAACGTCAAACCCCGCGTCCAGAATTGCGGCGGCGGTCTTGTCGTTGAAAAACGCGGGAATCACCTCAACCTCACAGCCCGGGTGAATCGCTTGCACCCGCTCGGCCATCGCCTCGGTCTTCTGGCGGCCGATTTGCCCATCCATCGCGTGCAACTGGCGGTTGACGTTGGTCACGCAGATTTCATCCAAGTCCACCAGCGTGAGATGGCCGATGCCCGAGCGCGCCAGCGCCTCCACCGCCCACGACCCGACGCCACCAATGCCAATGACCGCCACCCGCGCCTGTGAAAACCGCGTCAGCGCCGCCTGGCCGTAGAGCCGTGCAATACCGCCAAACCGATGCTGATAGAGAGAGTCCCCGGACACGCCCGCAGCATGCACCCACCCACTCCTCAAGTCACGCCCGGATCTCTCCCCGTAGCTGCGGCTTCCAGCCGCAGTCTTCCTCTTCATCTTCTCTTCCGTATCCCCGCCTCGCGTCTCGCCGCAGGCCGTAGCTGCGGCTTCCAGCCGCAGTCTTCCTCTTCATCTTCTCTTCCGTATCCCCGCCAACAGCCCGCATGGCGCCTAACTCGCCCAGCCGCCAGTCTTCCTCTTCCTTCCCCCCAAATCCCCGTCGCATGTCAGCTTGACTCGCGGCACCCCCGCACCCCAAGCTGCACGGCAGTGTTTCTGTCCTCCACGCTCTTCCAAGAAACCCGCGGCACCGGATTTTTCAGGGTGCTGGCAGGGAAAAACGCGCCGTTTTATGTGGATGTGCTCGATGCCTTGGATCGTGAATCGACCGACCGACCGGACGGCATGGCACGCGAGGAAGCGATTTTGCTCATTGCGGAAATTCTCGAGCAACTCCCTGGTCTGGAGTTCGACGAGGACGCAGAGCTGCCTGCCGCGACCCCGCGCGAACGAGCCCGCCAACTGCTCGACTATCTGATTCAATGCCGCTGGTTGGAAGAACCGCCGCGGCGCGATTGGCGGCGCACCGTGCATTTCGATGCGCATGGAGCCACCCTGATGGCCGCCCTGCGGAAAATCGCCTTCCCGGATGCCGCCGTGTTCACCGACAAGCTCATCGCGGTGTGTGCGATGCTGGCTGACGAAGTCGAACTGCTCAACCGGCCGTGGCAAGTGGTGGAAAACTCCCTCTCTAACGTGAAGGAGGGACTCAACGAGTTGCGGGCGATGCAGAAGTCCGTGCAACGCCTCACCCGCAAACAGCTCGATGAAAACACACTCAAGGGCAACCTGGCGCTCGTGTTCGACGATTACTCGGAACAAATTTCCCATGCCTGCTATGGCGAGCTCGTTAGATCAAGGCTGCCGCTGCGCCTGCCGGAGGCGGTGCGGCGCATCGGCACACGGCTGTTGGATGATGCCGGTGCCATGGCGGAAATGCACACCGAGGTGTTGCGCCGCAACCCGTCAATGAGCGCGGAGACGGCGCGCGCCAAGGTTAGAAACGCGCTCGACGAGTTGGCATCATTGTTGGAAAACGTGCTGCCGATGGCTGACGAGATCGACCGCCGGACGGCGGATTTCACCCGGCGCTCGTTGTCGCGTTTCCGTTACCTGCAGGAGGTGACCGGCGAGCGGCGCGGCGAAGTGCGCGGGTTTTTCGAGACGGTCAACCGCCTGCTCTCAGGCAAACGGCTGACCCATGCGTCGGTTTTGACGGACCTGCCGGGACTGCGCTTGCCGGAAGCCCGCTTGCCTGCCGGACTCGACTCGTTGTATGCACCGCCGTTGCGCCGGCCACCGGTCGAACAAGACGCGTTTGAAGACGCCGTGGACGACGACGACCGGGAAAGCGGGTTGCGTGACATGCAACGCGCGTTGCGCGAATCGCTTTCGGTGCAGCGGGCCAACACGTTTGTCACCGCCCTGCCCGGCGGCAAGGGCGCGCGCATCACCAGCAGCGAGTTGCAGCTAACCGACGAGCGGGGCCTGTCGGATTTGATCGCCTTGCTGCTGCACGCGGAATCGTCCGAAGCCCGCTACCGCCTCGACGTGGACCGCACTGCCGATGAATCCAGCCCGCCTGCCGTGGATACGCTCCCGGGCTGCATGGTCGAACGCTTCGCCGTGATAAAGAAATAGGGCGGCAGGCGGAATTTGGGAATTGACCCACCGGTCGCATCATGGTAAAATGCCATCATGGTGAAAACACAGGTACAGATCCCGGACACGCTCTTTCGCGAGGCGAAGCGCTTGGCTGCGGAAAATGAAATGAGCTTTGCCGAGGTTGTGCGGCGGGGGCTGGAAGAGATCATCCGGCATCACCCACCGGGGCGTGCCCGCGCGGAAAAGTGGAACCTGCCTAAATCCTTCGACATGGGCCAGCCATTGGCCCCCGAGGAAAAATGGACAACCCTTTGCCATGAGTGACCTGTCACATGCTCAGCTTTGACACCAACATTGCCGTGTATGCGGCTAACAGCGCCTCCTCCATGCATCGCCCTGCCGTGGAGTTTCTTCAATCCATTGCCAACCGCCGGGATGTGGCGGTTTGTGAACTGGTGTTGGTGGAACTCTATTTGAAACTGCGAAATGAAAAAATCTTCGCACACCCACTGACCGCTGGTCAGGCGGCTATCGTTTGTCAAACCTACCGGAAAAACCAGGCGTGGTCGCTCATAGATTCCGCACCCGTGATGGATGCGGTGTGGGAGCAGGCAGAGCATCGGGGATTCGCCTTTCGGCGCATCATTGATGTGCGGCTTGGTCTGACGCTCCTGCACCACGGCGTAACGGAGTTTGCCACCACCAACGAAAAGGACTTCGCGGGTTTGGGCTTTCAGCGTGTATGGAATCCATTGAAATAACCCGCACCGCAGACGCCCACCGCCCCCGGGCTGCATGGTCGAACGCTTCGCCGTGATAAAAGAAATGAACCAACCCACGGAATATCAACCAGTCTCCGAACCGCCGCAATACGAACCGGCCCCCTCGCCTGTCGGCCTGATTGCGCTGCCCGAAACGGAAAAGCTGCGTTTGGCGGAGGCCTTGCAGGAACTGCTCGCACATGGCTCGATCCTCGGCTTGGACGCAGGCCGATCGGCACTCTATCACTGGTGTCGGCAGCATTTCGAATGGCTGCGCGAGGCCGCTCTGCTCATCGGCCTGGAGGTGACCTTGCTGCATGAAGAACGTCTGGTGCAGGCGTTGCCGCGCGTGGCGTCATTGCGCCTGAATCTGCGCCAGGACGCCACCTTGGTCTGGCTCGCGCTGTGGTATGCGGCGGACGTGCGCTGGCGTGATGAAGGCGAAGCCCAGGCGTTTCTATCAGTGGCCGAACTCAACGCCCTGCTCAAGGACCAACTCGTGCCGGATGCGGTCGGCCTGCTGCCCCGTGGCCGCCTGCGCGAAATCCTGCGCCAGGCCGCGCGCTTCAACCTGATCCGGCTTTCCCTGGCCGATTCATTCGAGGATTCCGGCATCGAGGTGTTGCCGACCATCCGGCGGGTGATTCCGTTCCGCGATCTGGCCGAATGGGCTGAAGCCGCCGCCGCCTTCCGTCAGCCGGACGCCGAGGATGAACTAGTGGAACCCGAGGAGGAAGAATCATGAGCCGTGCCATCCGTCTAACTAAAATCCATGCGCTCAATTGGTATGGCTACCGCGACAGCCTGCCGGTGAAAGGCAACCTCGTGCTCGCCGGGGTCACCGGCTCCGGCAAGTCGATTCTGATGGACCTGCTGATGCTGGTATTGG
>CAIKDP010000248.1 GCA_903826205.1 Akkermansiaceae bacterium | reverse complement strand
GGTATGACGCCACCACCCCCGCCGACCGGGACATGTACGTGCTTTCCACCTCGCCTGAAGACGCCCCGAACCAGGCCGAGTATGTGCAAATCCTTTTTGACAAGGGCGACGCCATCGGCCTGCAGGCGGAGGGACTGGGCGCGCTGATTGCCAAGCTCGGCGATTTCCGGGCCCTCGGCGAGCGCGACGGTTACACGCTGCTCACGCCCTACGGCATCATGCGCGTGCTCAACGCGCTGGGCGGCAAACACGGAGTGGGCCGCGTCGATATTGTGGAAAACCGCTTTGTCGGCATGAAATCCCGCGGCGTCTACGAGACTCCGGGCGGGACCATTCTGTTAGCCGCGCATCGCGACCTGGAAGCCCTCACGGTGGACCGCGAGGCCATGCATATTCGCGACACCCTGATCCCGAAATACGCCCAACTCGTCTACAATGGCTTCTGGTTTGCCCCCGAGCGCGAGGCGATCCAAGCGTTGGTCACCCATACCCAACACACCGTATCCGGTGAAGTCCGAGTCAAGCTCTACAAAGGCAACGTGATGAATGCCGGACGCCGCTCACCCCACAGCCTCTACTCGGAAGCCATTGCCACCATGGAAGGCGGCCAGGAGGCGGCCTACAACCAGGACGACGCCACCGGTTTCATCGCCCTCAACGCCCTGCGCCTCAAGGCCAGCGCCCGCCAGAAGAGGTAGTCAACCCGTGGAAAACCGCCCTCCCAGCAGGCCAGGCAAGCAAAGGTTGCATTGCGTCCGGACTTGAGCGATGCTCCCGGTGTGAATGGGTGTTTTTCCAGTCGATTCCGTGTGTCTGCGTCCAGGATGGGCGGGGGGGTCGCTTGTGCATTCCTCATGTGCATGGGCGGCTGCGGCCCGCAGTACACCACGGTCAGTCGCATCAATCCGCCCGGTTCCGTGGTGGCGGTTGATAAGAGCGAGTCCTTTGGTTACCGGCGGTGGATTTCCAAAACCACAGAACCGGACGTGATCCTCATCGGCATTCACGGATTCTGCGGGGCATCAATCGATTACACCAACCTCGGCAATCACTTGCTCACGCACCAACCCCGCACCGGACTTTATGCCTATGAAGTCCGCGGCCAGGGCAGTGATCCGATCCGCGAACGCCGCGGCGACATCGGCGATCCGAAGGATTGGTATCGCGATCTGTTTGCCTTCACTCAACTGGTCCGCGAACGCCATCCGGATGCCAAAATCGTCTGGTTTGGCGAAAGCATGGGGGCTCTCATCGCCGCCCACGCCTTACGGGAATCGCCTGCCACTGACTCACCCTGCGACGCCTTGGCGCTCTCGTCTCCACTGGTGCGCTTCCGGGATGACATCCCGGCGTGGAAGATCCAGTTGATCGAAGTGGCGGCAACGACATTCCCGCTGGCGCGCATCTCACTGGAGGCCCTTTCCGGCGGACAGGATGTGCAAATGACCCAAAAATCCATCCATTCGGCCCAAGCCGCAACCAACTCCTACAACATCAAGGAGCATACCCTGCGCTTGCTCGGCACCTTGGGCAGACACATCGAATCCATGAACGATTGCGCCGCCAACTTGCGGGTTCCCGTATTGGTCCTGCATGGTGGCAAGGACTACTTCAATACCGACTCCGACGTCCGCGGCTTCGTCGCACATGTATCCCCGGGGACGCCACAGACCTACCGGAATTACCCGAATGCATACCACCTGCTGATGTACGACGCCCAGAAAGAGAAGATTTTTCAGGATATCGAGTCTTGGATCAACCGTCTGCGTTATCACCGGCTCTGAAATCTTTTGTAAAATATTTGCGGATTCTGCTTGACGATTGGGTTGCGGGAGCCATCCTTCGCGCCCCGCAACTCCCGCAACTTTCCTAATATCATGGCACGTATTTGCAGCATCAGAGGTACCCGTGTCCGCTCCGGCGGCAGAATCCACAGGTCAGGTTTGGCCAAGAAAAAAGGGGGTATCGGACGTCACGTCACCAAGGTGGTCAAACGCACGGTTTCGCCCAATCTTCAAGTCAAGCGCATCTGGGTCCCTGAGCTTGACCAATATGTCCGCCTCAAACTGAGCTGCCGCGCACTCAAGACCATCAACAAGAACGGCGCCTTCGTCACCCTTAAGAAAGCCGGCCTTCTCTAAGAACGGCCGCGGGTTTTCGTTTTTCTGGGTATTGTTTCATCACAGACGGTCCGGTGGCAACACCGGGCCGCTTTGTTTACCGATTTCCCTCCGGCTTCAGCACGCCGCTATCCGATCATACAAGGCACCAGAATCCCATCGCTCATGCCGTGGATCTTCTTCTTATCCGTCGGCACGATCGTCGCCAAGCACCCTCCAAACGAGGTCACGCCCGCCGCGTCCGTGAAAAAATACGGACACAAGCGCACGCGCCCCTGCATCAATTCCACCGATCCATCGTCGCGAAACACCGGATGCTCGATGTGGCGCCCCTCATGGAATTTCTGAACCATCCAGGGGTGATCCCCTACACTGTCCAAGGCGTGGGTCAGGCGTTCCGACCACTCCGCGGCCGATAGGTCGTGGCCGATGAACACGCCGCGCGACCCCCATGCCGTCTCGTGAAAGCCGCTAATTTTCAGGACCAGTTGCCGCTCGTTTTGGCTGAAATTCGCCACCTCATGCCATGAGTGGGCATCCAACCGGGGCAGCGAGGCCTGCGCTGGCAACGGGGTCGGGTCCAAGACCCAGCCAAAGGGCACCACTTCGCGCAAGCGCTGCAAATGACTGCCGCGCAAACATTGTTCCCATACCCGCTTGAGGGATGGCGACCACAGCAACGCCAGCCATAGCTTGTCTTCCAGATGCGGCTTGAACGGCGGCGTGACGCCAAGCCTGCCATCCGCCGCCATGGCTGCCATGGACTCCACTGCCGGCACGGATTGCCAATCAAACAACTCGAAAAACCGATACATATCCCGGCCATCCGGTTGGTAGGTTTCGGCCGCCACCACCTCCCATGCCGCTCCGAGTTGGCGGCTGAGCCAGACCATTTCCGGCCGGTAATCCGCAGCCTCCTCCGATACCACCACCGCCCCGCCCCTTGGCAGCAGCGAGCGAAACCCGTCCAACATTCCCTGCGGGCCGCCAAGAATCTCAAACCCGGCTTCCGCATAGACCTGCGAGAGCCAGGCCGTCACACCGATCCCTCCAGGCACGCTGTCGAGCTCGGTCAACGTCAACCCTTGCTCCGTCAAAATCAAATCCGGCCGAATCACCCGCGGTAATTGCCCGACCGTCCTTGCATCCCGCTGCCAACGGACCATCCAGTCCGGCTTTCCCACATCCAACAGCTCCGCCAGCCAGCGGGGTAATTTCCCGGTGGCGCTCTTGCGATAGAGCGCGTCGCACGCTTGTTGAAATTTCGCCAGCGGATGCCCGAGCGACATCATCCACCGCACCTCCGCACGACTCAGCCGCAGCGGTTCCGGCGACCAGCGCCATGCCCCGCCGCCAAACAAGCCACCCTTCGGCAATCCCGCCCGCAATTTGGAAAGACTCAATTCCATCCCGCCACACCCTCGACTCCCAAGCTCCACCTGCCAAGTCCGGAGTTCCGGATTCCTGTCAATTATATAATGTCTGGCATTATATATCAGCAACCCACCAATCCCATAACCAAGCCGGCGAAGGCGAGGTACCTGACACCTGTGACCAGTGCTCCACCCCTCGGCGGGCCAAAACAAAGCAAAAAACAATGCTTGCCAACCCGCAAAACCGTCCGTAGCCTCCCCGCGTTCTTTTCGCAAACACGCGTGAGAACGCGCTTCGTCTGGTCTCTTACGCCTAGGTCTGAGGAAGTGTTGATTGTAATGGCGTTTTAATACCGAAGCAAATGGACATCTACGTGGGCAATCTGCCCTACACCGCCACAGAAGAGGACGTCACCGGTCTCTTCGCCGCATACGGACCCGTTGAACGGGTCAAAATCATCACCGACCGTGAAACCGGGCGATCCAAGGGATTTGCCTTCGTGACCATTGGTGACCAAGCCCAGTTGAATGCTGCTATCGAAGCACTCAATGGATACGATTACCAAGGCCGCGCGCTGCGTGTGAATGCCTCGGAGCCCAAGGAAGCACGCCCTAGCGGCGGCGGCTATGGCGGCGAACGCCGCAGTGGCGGCGGCGGCTACAAAGGCGGCGGCGGCGGCGGCGGCGGTGGCTACAAAGGCGGCGGCGGCGGTGGCGGTTACAAAGGTGGCGGCGGCGGCGGCTACAAAGGTGGCGGCGGCGGCAGTGGTTGGGATTGACCCCCGCTGCTTCAGCAACCCTAAAATCAGCCCGATTCTCACGCGGAGAGTCGGGCGTTTTCCTTTGTTCCTTCCCCCCTTCCCAGGCTGCGGCAATTTTGTTAGATCAAACCCCCAAAAATCCCTTGCACATTTGAGCCTCTGGCATCCATCCTCGCTCTAGAACGCAGGCATCCATCCCGCAAATGACGGACCTGTGAATCCCCTCCCAAATGCATCCGCCTTCACCCTGAACACTTGCCATCCGACCGCCAGATTCTCCACGCCCGTTACGCGCATATCTCTCATCCCATCCCCAACCATGGCCGCCTCCGACCCCTCTCCGACCCTCCAAACACTTCCCTCCGACCAACTCCGGGCGCTCCAGTGGCGCTTTGCCGAGCGTTTTGAGCTGACCATGCTCGTGCAAGCCGTCCGCCCGGTCGCCCGCGGCCCGGTCGCTCGCCTCGTCGCGCAGGGGGGACGCAATACCCACGAATGGACGACGGAGAAAAACTCACTGCTCGCGGTATACGACGAATCCGGCATCACCGCCGCGTTCCTCAACCCTGAGCAAGGCGGCTTCATCGAAGGTCCGAAAAACCTCGCTCTCGCCCTCGTCGCCTTCGAACTCTCATGGGTCGATGCCGGCGCCGCCACGTGCAGCCTCGCCAGCAATCTCGGAGTCGCACCGATTCACGAACGCGGCACCCCCGAGCAAATCGCCCACTACATGCCGCTGGTCTGCCCGCCTGCGCCGGGCGAATCCCGCGAGGCGACCCGCGTCGCCTTCGCCCTCACCGAACCGATTCCCTTCGTGGGCGTTGAAACCGGATTGCTAGGTGGCAAGATGCGCATCGCCACCTGGGACGACGGCCAGGAACCCCTCCTCCACATCGACAAACGCGGGCGCTTCATCACCAACATGGACTTCGCCAACGTGGTCACCGCCGCGGTGGATTCCGCCGATCCGCGGATCAAGGGAAGCTGCATCGTGATCCTGGAGAAAACCGACCCCGGACTGTGGGATGCCGGCGTGCCGACGCGCAAGATGGTCCACCAACTTTCCTCCACCTGTGATCCGGTCTTTAATCTAACGGTTCCAGCCTCGCGCATCGTCGGCGGCTACACCGTCAAGGACGGCGTGATCATTCCCAACTTCAGCCACAGTGATGTTATCGAAGCCGTCTTCCGCCGCACCCGCGTCACCGTCGGCCTGATGACCTCCGCCAAACTGCTCTCCTCCGTCGAACCAATCATCCGCTACCAACGCAGCCGGTTCCGCGGCGGTGAAACCGGCACTCCCGGCTCACCCCGCTATGACCTCGGGCTGCAAACCAAGCAAGATGTGCTGCATCGCCTCGTGGATGTGTGGGCCACCGGCGAAGCAGGTGCCGCACTCGGCTTTGAAACCGCCCGCCTCTTCGACCTCCTCGATCCGCTCGACCGGCAAAAAGACCAATTGTTTGCCGAACAGGGCCTTACCGGACGCAGCGCGTTCAAGGCCCTTGCCAAAATCCAACAGGACGCCACCGATTGCATCGAGCTCCAGAGCCAGCCTGCGGCGACCCGTGACAACACCCGGCTTTCTTTGTTAGAGTCAAATCCGCTGGTGCAATACGCGATCCTGGATGCCCGGGCCAACGTGTTCTGCCCCGCCTGCAAACTCTGGAACACCGGCCACGGCGCCACCATCATGCGCGAGGCCGTCAGCCTGATGGGCGGGTATGGCATCACCGAGGACTGCCCCGGCTTCCTCCCCCACAAATGGATGGATGCCCAACTCGAAGCCACTTACGAAGGCCCGGAAGCGGTGCAACGCCGCCAGCTTTCCGTGACCATGACCAACAGTCTCTTCATCGTGCAGTTTGAAGGTTGGATCAGGGATCTCAAGGCCATCGCCTCCGAACAACCCGGCACCGGTGCCTGTGCGCTGGGGTCCGCCATGGCCCTCTGGCTGTGGACCCTCCGCCATTTGCAGAGTGCCACCGATGCCAACGGCAGCAAACTCTATCAGTCCAACCGCCAGGGCATCACCTTCGCCCTCGCCGATGCGCTCTGCTGGCTCATCGCCTCACGCCAACAAGTCCTCGATGTGGTCGAACTCGGGAAGTCCGGCGCCGCCGACCCCTCCGTGGCCGATGAATTGCCCGGCACCCTCGCCTTCCTCAGCGACCTCTGCCATGTCCAGGCGGCCCGCGCCGCTGGTGAAACCGCCCGCATTTGCAGTGAACTCGTCTTCGGGTACAACCAGCATCCCGAGTGGACCGAGCAAGCTTGTGCCGCCTGTTACGGTGCCAATGATCTCGATGCCCTCGAAGGCATCATGCCAGGCATCGCCAGCAGCGCACGCGGTACGGCCGACATCACCGCTGCCGGTCAGGCACACCCGACCAAAGCCGGCCCCTGCCCGGACACCAGCGGCTTGCAAGCATTCCTGCGCATGCGCTCCAAGCTCGATGGCTGCCTCTACGGCTTCGGCCTGGCCAAGGACCGCGCCGCCAACGCCCTCACCGGCGTGATGATTCCGGAAGCCTTGGACTATCCGCAATAATTTCAGTTATCGGTTAATGGTCCTCAGGAAAACCCATAGGTCCCATCAGTCCCATATCTCCCCTTAGTCCCATATCTCTTCTGCTAACCGATAACATCCAACCGCCACCCATGTCCGACCCCATCGAACGCCCCACCATGGATGCCGATATCGTCTGCGTCGGTTTCGGTCCGGCATCCGGCGGTTTTCTAACAACCATCGCGGCGGCGGTGACCCATCCCGACGGCACTCCGGCACTCGAAAGCCCCTCGATGCCCGGCATGCCCCTGCAAGTCATGTGCTACGAGCGCGCCGATGACATCGGCTTCGGTGTCTCAGGCATTGTCACCAATGCCAGGAGCCTGCGCGAGTCATTCCCCGACCTCGATCCTGCACAAATCCCGATGGCCGCCCCGGTCAGCACGGAAAAAATCCTCTATCTGCTCGATCCGGTGGGTGCCAGCCGCCGCCCGTTAAGCATGCGCGCCGCCGACAAGGCCATCCGCGCCCTCGGTGGTGTCCTCGGTGTCCAACATGATGCCATGGAACTCCCATGGACCCCGGCGTTCCTCAACAAGCACGGCGGCCTCATCCTCTCCATGGGCCAGTTCACCCAATGGGTCGGCAACCAGGTCATGGCCACCGGTGCCGTTCAAATCTGGCCTGGCAGCCCGGTCGCCGAAGCGCTCGTTGAAAACCACGCCGTCACCGGGGTTAGATTGTTAGATCAAGGTGTGGGCAAGGACGGCACGCCCGCCGACGGCTACATGCCCGGCATGGATGTTCGCGCCGCGCTCACTGTTGTCGCCGACGGCCCGGTCGGTGCCATAGGCCAGCAACTCGACGCGCAATTCGGCGTGCCCGCTGGCCATCACCTGCACGATTGGGCGCTGGGCATGAAATTTGTGGTCGATCTGCCGGAGCACTGCGAACTGCAACCCGGCACCGTCCTGCATACCATCGGCTTCCCGGAGCCGGAGATCTTCGGTTTCCTCTATGTCCATCCGGACCGCGTGGCCTCGCTGGGCATCTTCGTTCCCTCGTGGTTTGATAGTCCCGCCCGCACCGCTTACCGCTATCTCCAACATTGGATGATGCATCCGTATCTCTGGCGGCATCTCAAGGGCGGGCGCCTCCGCTCGTGGGGTGCCAAGTCCCTGCAGGAATCCGGCCGCCGCGGCGAACCCCATCTCACTGGCGATGGCTTCGCCCGCATCGGCGAGGGCAGCGGCTCCACCAATGTTCTAACCAACTCGGGGGTGGATGAGGCCTGGGCCACCGGCGTCCAACTGGCCGAAGCGGTCATCGAATTGCTCAAGGCCGGCAAACCGTTCACCAAGGACAACCTTGACGCCACCTACGTCAAACGCCGTCGCGCCAGCTGGGTCGAAGCCGATGGCCGGATCGCCGAAAAATCCCGCGACGGCTTCCAACGTGGCGTGGTCCCCGGCCTCATCGGCACCATGCTCACCGGCCTCACCAAGGGCGCCTTCGCGATGCCCGGCCGCCCCGGTCCGCCCCACACCCGCGTTCCCGACTCCGCCGACTACTATGCAGGTCGTATTTCCAAGGAGGAAATCGCCCGCATCCGCAAGGACTGCGACACCAAGGGCGTCGCCGCCAACGGAGCCCTCATGGACCGCGCCGGCTGGCCGGCCATCCCGTTTGACGGGGAATTGTTAGTCTCACATCAGGACGCCCTCCTCATGGGTGGCAAGGTCCAAGCCCCCGCCGGCTACGCCGATCACGTGGTCTTCCTCTATCCGAACGAATGCGGGTCATGCGGCAGCAAGATCTGTGTGGAAATGTGCTCCGGTCAGGCCATCACGCCTGATGAAAACGGCCGCCCCGTCTTCGACCGCGAAAAGTGCATCCACTGCGGCGCCTGCCTATGGAACTGCGCCAAGGCTCACCCCGATAACCCCGAGCACACCCTCGTGAGTTTCCAAGCCGGC
>CAIKDP010000247.1 GCA_903826205.1 Akkermansiaceae bacterium | reverse complement strand
TAGTGATGCTGGAGGGCGATGTAGGCTTCCCCGATCACGATGTTGTGGGCGACGATCCGCAGGCCGACGTGCCGGTCGAGCAGCGCCTCCAGAGACTCCACGGTTTTCATGAACAAATCGGCAGGATCGCCCGCCGCCAAGCGCATGAGAATACAGGTGTCAACGGCGCAAATCTTCATGCCGGGTTGCGGTGAGGGAATCGCGCAGGGTTTCCATGGCGGGAACCACGCCCCGGTTTTGGCGGATGAAGGACACCCCGGTGCCCAGGCGGTTGCGACGCACACGGTGGCTGGGTGGCGCACTCGTCGTGGCCACGGCCTGGCCGCGCAACCCCATCTCGATGTAACTGGCCACCAAGTCTTTGAGTTTCACGCCCTGTTGCACCGCTCGGGTTTTGACTTCCCGAAACAGGGGGTCCGGCAGATCAAAGGTGGTTCTCACGCGCGAAAGATCGTGCTAAAATGCTTTTATGTCAAAATGTTTTTGAACCCACGATGCTTGACGTTGCCGCGACGGCCCGCCAAGGTCACACGGTTTGCTCCAGTCGCCTGTGAAAACCGCCATTTCTTGGCGGTCTCCGGGCGCTGGTTCCACACTCTAACATACCTAACACACTACCCCCCTATGGACAACCTCACCTTCGGTCTGACCATGCTGCTGGTCGGTATGGGCGGTACCCTGCTGACCCTCTGGCTCCTCGCCATCCTCATGGGCTGGCTCACCCGTCTGTGCCAACCCCGCGCGAAAGGAGATCACCATGAGTGAGGCCATTGTCAGCGCCCTGCATGCTCTCGCAGCCGGCGCCAAGGATTTTTTCTCACCTTCAGGCATCCCCAACATGATCATGGTGGGGGTGGCCCTGGGCATGTTCTGGCTGGCCATCCGCAAGGAAGTCGAACCGCTGTTGCTGTTGCCCATCGCCTTTGGCTGCCTGCTGGCCAATCTGCCCCTCAGCGATGTGATGGCCAAGGAGGGTTTCCTGCGCGTGCTCTTTGACATGGGGATTGGCAACGAGCTTTTCCCGTTGCTCATCTTCGTCGGCATCGGTTCAATGACGGATTTCACGCCCCTGCTGGCGCGGCCGCGGATGATCCTGTTTGGTGCGGCCGGCCAACTCGGCATCTTCCTCACCCTGATGGTCGCGCTCGCGCTGGGCTTTCCCAAGGAGTTGGCCGTTTCCGTGGCGGTGATAGGTGCCTGCGACGGGCCAACCGTCATCTATGTGTCCAATCTGTTTGCCGGGTTGGGCAAGATCGACCCCGCGATGGTTGGCGCGCTGGCGGTGGCCGCGTATTCCTACATGGCGCTGGTGCCTATCATCCAGCCGCCGATCATGCGCCTGATGACCACCCACAAGGAACGGGCCACCCGCATGCCCCCGGACAAGACCCGCGTGCCCAAGGCCGCGCTCATCATTTTCCCCATCCTTGTCACCGTCATCACCGGCATTATCGCCCCCAAGGGCCTGCCCCTGATGGGCGCGATCATGTTAGGCAACTTCATGAAAGTCAGCGGTGTGGTCACCCGCCTGACCTCGGCCAGTGAAAACGAGATTGCCAACGTCAGCACCCTGTTTCTCGGGTTGGCCATCGGGGGGACCATGGACGGCCACCAGTTCCTCAAATCCCAAACCCTGCTCGTGTTCGCCCTCGGCCTCATGGCCATCGTGGTCGACACCGTCGGCGGTCTGCTGCTCGGTAAAATCTGGTATCGTCTTTCCGGCGGGAAAATGAACCCCTTGATTGGCGCGGCCGGCATCTCCGCCTATCCGATGGCGGCCCGTATCGTCCAGGTCGAGGGCTTGCGCGGCAACCACCAGAACCACCTCCTCATGCATGCGATGGGGGCCAACACCGGCGGCCAGATCGGGTCAGTCATGGCCGCCTCCATCATGCTCGCCATCCTCAAGGGCATGGGCCTGATCTAGGATCCCTCGCTAGTCGATCTTGTCTTCAATCCGCTGGGCCGCATGTTCACCGGCCGCCAGCACATCGCGCGCGGTCCGGTGCTTGCGGGTGTTATGCCACCAACCGTAGCCCACGACCGCCACGGTTAGAAATATCGCCAGATAGGGCGTGCCGTGCAACACCCGCGGCAGATAGGGTAGCGCCGCCTTGTCACTGTCGATCATCTCGCCCGCGGTGTAGGCGATGAGGCCGGCACCGATATACACGATGACCGGAAAGCGCTCCATCAGCATCATGATGAGCGCGCTGCCAAAAACCACAATCGGGATCGACAGCGCCAACCCGAGCCCCAGCAGGGTGTAATCGCCCTTGGCCACGCCCGCGATTGCCAGCGTGTTGTCGAGGCTCATCACCACGTCCGCAATCAGGATGGTCTTGATCGCTCCCATCAGGTTGCCATGCGCATGGTGCGCGGTCCCTTCCGCCTCGTCCTCCTCAACCAGCAGCTGATAGGCAATCCATATCAGGAGCAGGCCGCCGGCGCATTGCAGAAAGGGAATCTCCAACAGGGCGACGGCGACAAGCGTCAGCAGCACCCGCAGCACGACGGCACCCCCGCTGCCCCACAGGATGGCCATTTTCTGTTGCCGCGCAGGCAGGCTGCGTGCGGCCATCGCAATCACCACGGCGTTGTCACCGCTGAGCACGATGTTGACCATCATGATCCCCATCAGCTTCATCCAGAATTCCATGATTATCTATTGTGCAGTTTTATCGGAGGCTCCGATGCGTTTGAAGAGACCGAAAAGGTCGCTGCCCGAGGTGAAGATGAGGGTTGTGTCCTTGCCCAGGGATTTTTGATAGGTTTCGAGGGTCTTGACAAATTGATAGAAATTGGCGGCGGAGGGACTCGAGTTGTAGGCCAGCGCATAGATGCCGGTGGCCTCGGCATCGGCCTTGCCCTTGATTTCCTGCTCCTTGCGATAGGCCCCGGACTGGATTTCCAGCAGATCCCGTTCCTTTTTGCCGATGATTTTGGCGGCCTCGCCGGCGCCTTCGGAGCGGAAGCGTTCGGCAATTTGCTGGCGCTCAGAGATCATGCGGGAATAGATTTTCTCGATAACGCCGGCCTTGTAGTTGATGCGTTTGAAGCGGACGTCGAGCAACTCGATGCCCCACGGTTGCACTTTCGGTTGGGAGACCTTGAGGATTTGTTGTTCGAGCACGCTTCTGCCGTATTGGATGGGTGGCAGCACGCCGAGATTGGAATCGGCGGCGGCGAGGGTTTCGTCACGCACGGTCTTGCGGTCAATCCGGCTGCGGACCACCTCGATGAGGTTGTGACCGGCAATGACGCTGCGGGTCTCGCTGCCAATGATGTCATTGAGCCGCGACAGCGCACTGCGCTCGTCCCGCAGCTTCTTGTAGTAGGTCACCGGGTCGGCGATGCGCCAGCGGGCAAAGCTGTCGACCGAAATGTAGAGCTTGTCGCGGGTGGGCATTTCCACCGCGGGACCATTCCATTCAAGGATGCGCTTTTCGATGCGGTTGACATCCTGGACGAAAGGCATTTTGAAATGCAGGCCGGCCTCGTTGTGGTTCGGGTCGGAGTTGATGGCGGAGCCCACGGGTTTGCCGAACTGGGTGATGAAGACCTGCTCGATCTCGCGGACGGTATAGGCGCTGCTGAAGAGCAGGATGAGCAGGAGGATGAGGCCGATGACAAGGGAGGGGAATTTCATGGCGGCTGAGGGTTAGCGGGCGGGAGCCGGGGTGGCGCTGGCGGAGGGCTGCAGGTTCATCAATGGCAGGAACTGCTTGGCATCCTCATCCAGAATGATCTTGGCGCCGACTTTCGGCAGCACCTCGTTCATGGTTTCCAGATAGAGACGTTGCTTGGTGATGGCGGGCGCCTTGTCGTATTGGACCAGGAGTTGTTTGAAGCGGGCGACATCGCCCTCGGCCTCATTGATGCGCTGGACGGCGAAGCCTTCCGCCGCGGAGATGCGTTGTGCGGCCAGTCCCTTGGCCTTCGGGATGATCCGGTTGTATTCGCTGTTGGCCTCGTTGATCATGGTTTCCCGTTCCTGTTGGGCGCGGTTGACGTCATCAAAGGAGCGCTGCACCGGCCCGGGTGGATGCACGTTGTTGAGTTGGAGTTGTTCGGCGGTGATCCCCATGTTGAAACGTTCCAAGAGTTTTTTGAGCTGCCCCAGGCAATCCGCCTCTATCTCGGCGCGGCCAATGGTCAGCACCTCGTCGACGGTGCGGTCACCGATGACCTCGCACATGGCGCTTTCGGTGAGGTCGCGCAGGGTGTGACCGGGTTCGCGGACGTGGAAGAGATATTGTTGGGGAGATGAGATACTGTATTGAAGGATCCATTCCACTTGCGCGGCGTTGAGGTCGCCAGTGACCATGTCGCGTTCCTTGTCCGGTTCCTCGCCGCATTGGTCGGGATTGCTCGGATTGGGGGTGCCGAAGCCAAACTCGAGCTTGAGCTGGCGGCGGATGGGGATGATGGTCTTGGTGTCAATCCCCAGCGGTAGCTTGAAGTGCAACCCGGGTTCGGCAATGTATTGGAATTTGCCAAACCGCTGGACCACCGCGACCGACTCCGGATTGACCGTGAAGTAGGAGGAAAACACTCCGATCAACACGAACAGAACCACCGGTGCTAACAAAACCAGCCGCAGCGGGATCTTTAACTGCGGCATGCCGGATGTGGGAAGGCCTTGGAATACCTGGGGTTTCATGGCAGTGGGGAGGGGAATGAGCCGCCGGCGGATTCGTACCCCTGCGGCTCAGGCAGCTAGACTTAGCGGCGGCCGCGGCTATTGGCAATCACAAATCCCCCCGCCACTCCATCACCCAATGAACCGCGTGACTCCTTTGCAATAAATTGGGACGACCGTCCAAATATATTGCAAATGGGGCGGGTGTTAGCCGGGGTGTTTCGGGCGTGTGGAAATCCGCCACGGGGCGTGGTTGAGGTCGGCCTTGCGGGCCGGCGGATTGAGGTGAGCGGCAGGCGGTTTACGCAGGGCGCTTGTCCAGACCGAAGGCATCGTGGACGGCGCGGGCGGCGTCTTCGATGCGGGTTTCATCGACGGTGACGGCGATTTTGATTTCCGAGGTGGTGATCATGCCGATGTTGATGCCGGCGGCTCCCAAGGCTTTGAACATGGTGGCAGCCACGCCGGAATGCGAGCGCATGCCAATGCCCACCGCGGAAAGCTTGGCGATGCCGCCCTCGGTCTCCACCCTGGCATTGGGGCCAAGTGCGGCGATGACCGGTTTGAGCGCGGCCTGCGCCTTGCCCAGGTCACTGGAATTCATGGTGAAGGAATGCCGTGCATAGCCGTCGTGGGCGATGTTGGAAATGATCATGTCCAGATTGATCTCCGCGTCGCCCATGGCGCCGAGGATGCGGCCGGACATGCCGGGCTCGTCCGGGATGCCGGTGATGGTGACGCGGGCTTGGGAGCGTTCGATCGAGACGCCGCGAATGACGACGTTTTCCATGTTGGGATGTTCTTCTAACACGAGCGTGCCGGGGTTGTCGTTGAGGGAGGAGCGGACTTCGAAAATGACGCCGAATTTCTTGGCGAATTCGACCGAGCGGGATTGCATGACCTTGGAGCCGGAGGAGGCCATTTCCAACATTTCGTCGTAGGAAATTTCCGGCAGCTTGCGGGCGTTTTTGACCACCCGCGGGTCGCAGGTGAAGACTCCGTCGACATCGGTTAGAATCTGGCAGACATCCGCCTTGAGAGCGGCGGCCACGGCAATGGCCGTGAGATCCGAGCCGCCGCGGCCCAGGGTGTGGATCATGCCTTGGGGGGTGACGCCCTGGAAGCCGGCGACGACGAGGGTTTTGCCCTCTTCGAGAAACTGCCGCATCAGCGAGGGATCCATGTTGAGGATGCGGCCGCGGGTGTGCGAACCGGTGGTGAAGATGCCGGCCTGCCGACCCGTGACCGAAACCGCCTCCACGCCCAGGTCTTGCAGCGCCATGGTGACCAAGGCGATGGATTGTTGCTCGCCGGTGGAGAGCAGGACGTCGAGTTCGCGTTCCTGCGGGTTTTTCGACAAGTCGCGGGCCATCTTGATGAGGCCGTCGGTGACGCCGGACATCGCCGAGACGACCGCCACGACTTGGTTGCCGGCGTCGCGGGTGCGTTTCAAGCGGGTCGCCACGTTGCGGATGCGATCGAGGGTGCCGACGGAAGTGCCGCCGTATTTTTGGACAATCAGGGCCATGGGGCGCGGCAGTGAAGACAAAGGCGGAGCGGATGGCAAGCACAACATTACGGACCATGCAGGCGACGAAGCCACAGGGCCGGGCGCTCTTCGTAGGCGCGCTGGTGACAGCGCGGAGGGGGCAACATCCGTTCACTCGCGGACGTTCCGTCAGCCAAGACGCATTCTCACGAATGCGCCTACGAGCGGGGCGCTCTTCGTAGGCGCGCTGGTGACAGCGCCGATGCGCAAGAGGTGCGCTCCGCCTTAGCCGGACGACGGTCGCCGACCGCTGTTAGAGTGCGGCTGCATGCACCAGCAACACGATCTCGCCCTTGGGCGGGTGGGCGTGGAAATGCGCCAACACCTCCGCGGCGGAACCGCGATGGTAGGTCTCGAATTTTTTTGTTAGCTCGCGGGCGACGCAGGTGCGGGCCGCGGGGTCGATGGCAGCGAGGATTTCGAGGGTTGAGAGGAGGCGGTGGGGGGACTCGAAGAAGATGTGAGTCTCGGCGGATTCCAGGGCGGCGGTGAGGGTGCTGCGGCGTTTGCCGGATTTGACCGAGAGGAAGCCGCCGAAGCGGAAGGCGTGGCAGGGGAAGCCGGAGCCGATGAGGGCGGTGATAACGGCCGACGGGCCGGGCAACACTTCAAAGGGAGTGCCGGATTCGATGCAGGCCTGGACGAGGCGGTAACCGGGGTCGGAGATGCCGGGCATGCCGGCATCACTGATGACGGCGATGGTTTCCCCGGCACGGGCGGCGGCTATCAAATCGGGCACGCGGCGGGCTTCGTTATGTTCGTGCAGGGCGATGAGCGGCTTGCCGGAAACCCCGTGATGGGCCAGCAGCGGTGCGGAATGACGGGTGTCTTCACAGGCGATGCGATCGGCCGTGCGAAGGATTTCCAGCGCCCGCAGCGTGATGTCGCCCAGGTTGCCGATGGGCGTGGGCACCAGCACGATGCGGCCTGCAATTTCGGATCGGGTATCCATGGTTGGGGCGTGAAGCGCGGGCTAGAGCCGGTGCGTCTCCAGGGTCATGCGCTCATGGGCGTCGAGTGCTTGGGGGCGCCCTTGGGCGTCGACGCGCACGGTGGTGATGCTGCCATGGGCGGCGGTATTACCGGCGGCATTGATGACCTCGAAGGCCCAGGTGACCGAGGAGGTGCCCACTGCGGCGATGGCGAGTTGGACCTCGATCTTGTCGCCGCAGAGCAACGGGTGCTTGTACTCGCAGGCCACCTTGACCCGCGGCCAGCCGCCCCGGCTTCTATCAAAAACCAACAAGCCGGCAGTGTGTAGAAACGCGTGTTCGGCGATTTCGACGTGGTTGAAAATGTTGGCAAAATGCATCCAGCCACTCGCATCGGTATCGCGGAAAGCGACCTCGCCGGGGTGGCAATAGAGCGGGTTTTCCATGGCCGGCTTACTCGAAGCGGCGGACCAGCACCGACGCGTTGTGACCGCCGAAGCCGAAGCTGTTGCTGATGGCCACTTTCACGGGCATCTCGCGGGCGACGTTGGGCACGCAGTCCAGATCGCACTCGGAGTCCTGGTTTTCCAGATTGATGGTGGGCGGAATGACCCCGTCATGAATCGCCATCACGCTGGCAATCAACTCGATGCCGCCAGCCGCACCTAACATGTGACCGGTCATCGACTTGGTGGAGCTGACCATCAGGCCGTTTTTCGCGTGCTCACCGAAGGCCAGCTTGATCGCCTTGGTTTCCGCGATGTCACCAAGCCCGGTGGAAGTCGCGTGGGCATTGAGGTAATCGACCTGCTCCGGGTTGATTTTGCCGTGTTCCAGAGCCATCTGGATGGCATAGGCCGGGCCGCTGCCATCGGGGGAGGGCGCGCTGAGGTGATAGGCGTCCGCACTGATGCCGTAGCCGATGAGTTCGGCATAGATTTTGGCGCCGCGTTTGCGGGCGTGTTCGAGTTCCTCGATGCAAAGGATGCCGGCACCTTCGCCCATGACGAAGCCGTCGCGGTCCTTGTCGAATGGCCGGCAGGCCCGCTCGGGTTCATCATTGCGGGTGCTCAGCGCCTTCATGTTGCCGAAGCCGGCAAGGCCCATGCCCAGGATGGTGGCTTCCGCGCCGCCGCACAGGAAGGCATCGGCATCGCCGAACTTGATGATGCGCCATGCCTCACCGATATTGTGGTTGGAGGTGGCGCAGGCGGTGACGATGCACATGTTAGGTCCGAGCAGGCCGTGTTCCATGGAAATGATGCCGCTGGCGATGTTGGAAATCATCATTGGAATGGTGAAGGGCGACACCCGTTTGGGCCCCTTGGCCATGAGTACCGCGTGCTCCCGCTCCAGCGTGGCCAAGCCGCCAATGCCGCTGCCGACCATCACGCCGAAGCGGCGCGGATTCATCGTGGTCATATCGAATCCGGCGTCTTGCATGGCCATTTTAGCGGCGGCCACCGCGAATTGGACATACCGGTCCGCGCGCCGCGCGTCCTTGGGCACCCTGAAATACTCGTCCGCGGAAAACCCCTTCACCTCGCCGGCGATTTTGCAATCGTAGGGGGTGAGATCGAGTTGGGTGATCTGCCCGATCCCGCTGCGGCCATTTTTGAGGCCATCCCAGGTGGATGCCAAATCATTGCCGAGGGGTGAAAGGCAGCCAATGCCGGTGATGACCACGCGTCGTTCGTTCATAAGATTGTGTCCGGGAAAAATTGGCCGATCCGGCGGACCGACGCAAGCATCTTCCCGTAATTGACGCCATTAGGACGGATTTTGGCCGTCATTCGGGAAAAACGGCGGTTATTTTTCAGGAACCGGAGGCTTTGTTGCAAGCGGCATCGGTCACCTCCGGCTAATTCCGGGTCTGTTGCGCCTGTCTCGCGTGGCTTTGACGGCGCCGCGTTAGGGAGCGACGACATTCCTGTCGTCGTGCGGAAGAATCACCCATGCACAGAGCCTTCGTCGCGCACTCATGGACCTCGCTTCCTTTCCACCACAGGAATGTGGTGGCTCCTTAGGTGGCTCCTTATAGCGCCCATATTACCCTTCATTGGCCGCAAGCGCTCTCCCTTCCGGCTTGTCGGCGGCGGATTTTTCCGCGACGCTGCACGGGTGCCCGCCCCTGATGACAATTTCTGGATGCAGCTTGCCCTCGAAGAGGCGCGCAAGGGCGTGGGACGCACGGCCCCCAACCCGCCCGTCGGCGCGGTCATCGTGAAAAACGGCCACTGTCTCGGCGGCGGTTGGCATCGCGCCGCAGGTGAGCCCCATGCGGAATGCGAGGCCTTGGCCGACGCCGTGAAACACCATGGCGCCGAGGTTGTCCGCGGTGCCACCGCCTACATCACGCTCGAACCGTGTTGCACCCAAGGCCGCACCCCGCCTTGCACCGAGGCTCTCGCCGCCGCCGGCATCGTCCGCGTCGTCTACGCCTGCGTGGATCGCCACCCGCTGCACGCCGGGCGGGCCGATGCGCTGTTGCAAGCCGCCGGCATTGAAGTGACCTCCGGGGTATGTGCCGACGCCGCGGCGGTCCTGCTGCGCCCGTTTTTCAATGCCTGCGAAACCGGTCTGCCCTGGCTGATTTGGAAATCCGCCATGAGTCTCGACGGCCGCATCACCCGCCCGCCCGGCGAAGGCCAATGGCTCACCGGCGAACCCGCCAGGACCGATGTCCAACACCTCCGCGCCAGCGTCGATGCCATCCTCACCAGTGGCGAGACCGTGCGCCGCGATCATCCCGCCCTCACCCTGCGTCTGCCGGGATTGTTGGAGGGGCGCTCCCAGCCGTGGCGGGTGGTCGTCACCAATCATCCGGCCACCCTGCCGCAGGACGCGCCCTTGTTCACCGACGCCTGGCGCGAGCGCACGCTCATCCGCCCGGGTCACGATCTAACAAACGTGCTGCGCGCTCTCGTGCGTGAACAAGGCGTGCTGAGCGTGCTGGTGGAAGCCGGTGGCAAGCTCTCCGCCGCCTTGTTTGAGGCCGGGTTGGTCGATGAGGTCATCGTCTATCTGGCGCCGTTGCTGTGCGGCGGCACGGTCCCCGCCCTCGCCGCAATGCATCTTCCCACCTCCCTCGAACTCACCGACCTGAGCGTCACTCCACTTGGCGCCGACCTGCGACTGTGCGGCCTGGTCCGCAAATGACCGACTGGGCTCATTCACGAGAAATTGAGTGCGTCCATGTCGAAGACGACGGTGACATCGTCGGGCAGGGAGGTGCGGGCGAGGACGGCTTGGACGTGCCGGGTGAGCGGGCGGGCGCGCGGCGCGCGGAGGGTGATTTGGAAGCGGAACTGGCCGTGGGCGCGGATCAGGGGTGAGGGCAACACCTCTCCTAACTGGATGCCCTGGGGCAGGTTTTCCATGAGCCGCAGGTGCAGGGTTTGGAGGGTGAACTCGGCGCGCCGCTCGTGATTCGAGCGGGCGGTGAGCACCGCGCAATGGCCGTAGGGCGGAAACCCGAACTGGCGGCGGAACTCCAACTCCTGCTCGGAAAACCCGTCGAAGTCGTGGCGCCGCGCATATTGGATAGAGGGTGAGTGCGGCGTGAAGGTTTGCACGATCACCTCGCCGGTTAGATCGCCACGACCGGCGCGCCCCGCCACCTGCGTGAGCAATTGGAAAGTCCGCTCGCCCGCACGGAAATCCGGCACGTGCAGCCCGAGGTCGGCATTGAGAATGCCCACCAGGGTGACGTTGGGGAAATGCAGCCCCTTGGCAATCATCTGTGTGCCTATCAGAATATCGAGCTTGTGGGTCTTGAAGGCATGCAGGGTGTCGCGCAGCGCATGGCGGCGGCGCATGGCGTCGGCGTCGATGCGGGCGAACTTCGCCTGCGGCAGCACTTTGGCCAGGACCTCCTCGACCTTCTGGGTGCCATAGCCCTGCAGGATGATGGCCGGGTCCTTGCACTCCGGGCACTTGCGCGGCACGATCGCCTGATGGCCGCAGACATGGCAGATGAGCCGCTCATCGGTGCGGTGATAGGTCAGGGCCACCGCGCAATGCGGGCACTGGCAGACGTGGCCGCAAGCCGGGCATTGCAGGGAGCGGGCAAACCCGCGGCGGTTGAGAAAGAGGATCGATTGTTCGCCCTTTTCGAGCCGCTGTTCGAGGGCGCTGCGCAACTTGTCGGATAGAATGGCCAGCCCGCCCTTTTGCTTGGCCGTTTCCAAACGCATGTCCACCACCCGCACCATGGGCATCGACTGGCCGTCGACGCGCGCATCGAGGCGCAGCAGTTGGTATTTCCCGAGTTGGGTGTTGTGCCATGACTCGAGGGACGGGGTGGCGGACCCTAACACAATGGCGGCGGGTTCGAAGGCGGCGCGCAACACCGCGACGTCACGGCCGTGGTAGCGCGGCGGGTTTTCCTGTTTGTAGGAATTCTCGTGTTCCTCATCGACGATGATGAGGCCGAGGTCCGGCAACGGCGCAAACACCGCCGAGCGCGCGCCGATCACAATCCGGGCGATCCCCTTGCGGATGCGATGCCACTCGTCGAAACGCTCGCCCTGGGACAGATGCGAGTGAAGCACGGCCACCTGCTCCTGCATGGCGGCGAAGCGGGATTTGAAACGGCGCACCGTTTGCGGGGTTAGGGAAATCTCCGGCACCAGGACCAGCACGGTTTTCCCCAGGTCCAGCGCGCGTTGCGCGGCTTGCAGATAGACTTCCGTCTTGCCCGAGCCGGTCACGCCTAACAACAACAGCGGCTTGGCCCCGGCGGGATGCGTCACCGCATGCAGCACCTGCTCCAGCGCGGCGGACTGGCCGGCATTGAGCGTCAGCGGCTTGAATTCCAGGATCTCCTCCACCTCGTCCGCATCGGGGTCGCGGCGGACTTCCTCGATGTCGATGCGCAACAATCCGGCCTTTTCCATCGCCTTGAGCGTGGCGGCGGATCCCGTGCCGAGATCGGCCACCGGCAGCATGCCCGCCGTCGCGTTCATCAATAACAACAGGATCGCATGCTGGCGCGGCGCCCGCTTGGCGAGTTTATCCAACACGCCGGCGTCCGGCGCGGCGTCCATCACGGCGAGGCGGCGGGTCTTGGCCGAGTTTTCCTCGGTCCGCACCGCTTCCGGCAACAATGAACGAATGACGGATTCAATACTACAGCCGTAGTAGTCGGCGATCCACTCGCCGGTGCGCAGCAGGACCGGGGTGATGAGCGGTTCGGGATCGATGAGGGATTCGATCTCGCGCATGGCAAAGTCCGCCTGGGGCGCCTCGGCCATCGCCAGCACGGTGCCGGTGGCCGATTGGCGCCGCAGCGGCACGCGCACCCGGCAACCGGGCCGCACGGCGAGTCCGGCCGGAATGGCATAGTCAAACACCAACTCCGAGGAGCCATCGATCAAAACACGGGCGGTCACGCCCGCCAGCATGCCCGCAACCCCGCTATCGGCCAAGGTTGAATTTCGGACGTTTGAATATTGGACGGTGCGAATCTGCTCGCCAGCGGGCAGGGATGCTGGTGGAGTTTGTGAGAGTTTCATGGATATTGCAAAGACGCTGCTCAAGGTGCTGGTGATCGCCTTCGTCTATCTGGGAATCGGGCCGTTGCTCGGTTATTTTCTCAGGGGGCGGGATTTGGCGCGGCGGCTGACATTGGGGTTCATGGCGTGGTGGTTGGTGCGCCCGCCGTCGGATTTCACCCTGATGCTCGATTCGATCGAGAAATACCGGGGGCATACCAAAGGCTTCGAGTTCAACTTTCTGGAGGCCATCGCACTGGGCCTGGCCTTGGCCGCGCTGTGGGAGAAACGCCGGGATTTCCGGTTTTTCCCGCCGGGCTTGTGGGCCTGGTTGTTGCTGGTGGGGGTGGGGTTGTTGTCGGTGGCCGGGGCGATGAATCCGACCTACGCCCTGATGCCGGCCTTCAAGTTTGTGAAGATGGGCATCATTTTTGTTGGGGTGTTTGCGGCGGTGCATGACGAGCGGGACATGCTGGCGGTCATGCGGGGGTTTGCGCTGGCGTTGATTTTGCAGTTGGGGGTCTGTTTATGGAAACGCTACGTGTTGGGAGGTTTCCGCGTGACGGGTTGGTTCGAGCACCAAAACCCGATGGCGATGTGGTCGTATATGATCGCGTTGCCCATCTTGGCACTGGCCCTCTCGAAGACCGCCTCACGGCGGGATGTGAGCCTGTTTTTCGCGGCCTTCGGGGCGGCCGGACTGGTGGTGGTGCTGACGGTTTCGCGGGCGTCACTGGCGGCCTTCGCCGCGGGAACCTTGCTGGTGATGGCCGGTTCGTTCGTGCAAGCCATCACCGTGCGGCGGGTGGCGCTGGCCCTGTGTGGGACCCTCTGCGGGGGATTGATTCTGCTCAAGGCGGCGGACACGTTCATGGCCCGGGTGGGTGGGGATAGTTCGCCCAAAAACGACCTGCGCTTCGCCCTCAACCAACAGGCGGCCGCCATGCACCGCGATCATCCGTGGCTGGGCATCGGCTGGAACAATTACGGCTTGGCCAACAGCCGGCCCCAGGGCTTGAAATACTCACAGGTGCTCGAGCATTGGGAGGAAAACCGCGGGCGCCGGATCTATCCGGAAAAATACATGGCCAATCCCCTGACGGAAAGTTTGTATTGGTTGTTGCTGGCGGAGAACGGGACGCTGGGCTGCGCGGCGTTTTTGTTATTCGTGGCTGTCACGCTGTGGCATGGCCTGCGCTCCACCGTGTTCTTTTGGAAGTCATCGCTCGGATTGCTGTTGTATGGGCTGACCGTGGCGCTGGCCATCAGTTATTTCCACGGCCAGGTCGAACGGGTGCTCACCCAGACGAAAAATCTAACAACAATGGTGATGCTCTGCGCGCTGCTGGCGCGGGCGGACTGGTGGCGGCGGCAGGCGCGGCGCGAAGGCAGCTGAGACCTGAGATTTCAGATTTGAGATTTGAGATTTGATGAGCGCGTGATCCGGGATGGGCACGGGGCGGGCTCAAGGGCTGAAGGCGGGCACGGAGCGCTCCCACGCCTTGATGGCGCTGAGGCTTTTTTCCCAGAGGTCGTGGAGTTCGGTGTGGAGTGGCGAGGCGAGCTCGGGGGCGATGTGGGTCTGCAGTTCCAATTGGGCGAGGCGGTGGGTCATGGCGACGCAGCCGAAGCACGCCAAGATTCCCTTGAGCGAATGCAAGCGGCGTTTGAGCACGGCGGAGTCAGCGGCTTGGATGGAATCGCGGATGTGGCTCAGAAAATCGGGAACATCGCGGATCAGATCCCCGAGAATGTCGTGATAACCGACGGTGCCGATTTCTATGAACGTATCGAGTTGCCGGGCGTCGATGAGCATGGGTTCCGCAGGCGGCGCGGCAGAGGCCGTGGTCTGCGGGGTGCTTGCGGGCGGGCCGTGGCCGGCATGGGTGATTTTGACCAGCATGTCACGCAACCGGGCCAGGGTGATGGGTTTTGTGAGATACTCATCCATGCCCGCGGCGCTCGTCTCCTCACGGTTTTCCTGGAAGGCATTGGCGGTTAGAGCCACGAGGGTTGGCCGCTTGGCCAGGGCCAACCCGCGGATGTTACGGCTGGCTTCAAGGCCATCCATGACCGGCATTTGGAGATCAAGGATGATGATGTCATAGGAGTTGGCGCGGGCGGCGTCGACTGCTTGTTGGCCGTTGGTGACCATATCCGCCTCGATGCCGAGGCGGAGGAGGAGCAGGCGGACGACCTTTTGGTTGTTAGGTTCATCTTCCGCGACGAGGACTTTGAGCGAGGCGAGATGTGCGATGGTGAAGGCGTCAGGGTCTTGCATAAGGGGTGCGGGCAAAGCCTCCGGCGCGGGATTGAGCGCCAGGGAAACCCGGAAGGTGGAGCCTTGGCCAGGGGTGCTGAGGACGCTGATGTTCCCGCCCATGACCGTGACGAGGCGTTTGCTGATGGCCAGTCCCAACCCTGAGCCGCCGAAGCTGCGGGTGGTGGATGAATCCGCCTGGACGAAGGGGCTGAACAAGCGCTCGATGACATCCGCGGCGATGCCAATCCCGGAATCCTTGACCTCGAATGTAAGCTGCCAACGCCCGTCCTGCCCTTGCTGGCCATCCACACTCAAGGCCACCACGCCCGCCGGCGTGAATTTGACCGCATTGCCCAGCAGATTGACCAGGATTTGGCGCAGGCGGGTGCGATCCCCCGCGACTTGGTCGGGGAGATGCGGGGCGAGTTGGCAGCTCAATTCGAGTTGTTTGCCGTGGGCGCTGGGGCGGGCCACATCGCAAGCCTCGCGGCAAAGGTCGGCGAGCAGAAAGGGCGCGGCTTCCAGCTCGATATGACCACTCTCGATGCGGGAGTAGTCGAGAATGTCGGTGATGAGGTCGAGGAGGAAATTACTCGAATTGAGGATGATGTCGGCGAAGTCCCGCTGTTGGAGATCAAGGGTGGTGGTTTCCAGCAGGGAGGCCATGCCGATGACCGCGTTGAGCGGGGTGCGGATTTCATGGCTCATGGTGGCGAGGAAGGTGCTCTTGGCTCGGTTGGCGGCGTCGGCGGCCAGGGCGGCATGGCGGGCCTCATCGCGGGCGAGCACGAGGGCATCGGCTTCATTTTGGACCACCTGGCGGAGGCCGATGTTGGCGGCGGCGGAACGCAGGATGGAGATTTCCCAACTTTCCCAGGAGCGGTCTTCGTGGCAAGCATCGAAGCCCATGAAGCCGGTGAGTTGCTCGCCGGTGAAAATCGGCACCACCACCAGTGAGCGGATTTCCTGGGCGACAAGCATCGGCTGCTCGGCTGGCGGGAAGTCTTGCACGCTGCCGCTGATGACGCGGCCGGCCTGCAATTCGGTCAGCCAGCGGCCGTAGCCGTTGGCATCAAAGGAGAAATTCTGGAGTTGGGGGTTGTGGATCTGTGGGCTGGCGGCACCGGAATTCCATTCGGCAATCTGGCTCATGGCCGGGGTGTCACTCT
>CAIKDP010000246.1 GCA_903826205.1 Akkermansiaceae bacterium | reverse complement strand
TCCGATCGGACCATCCGATTGTCGCGCCGCTGGCACGTGGTGGTGGAGGTGCGATGAAGGCGGTGGAGTTGCCGGCCTTGTCGCAGATTCCGAGCACCCGGTAGTAGTCGGACTGGCGGTAGCGGATCACCGTTTCGACGGGTAGGAAGGCGAAGAGGGTTAGCCTTCAATGACGGCGGCGACTTGTTAGAGCGTGAGGGTGGCATGCATTGCCGGGACGGCGGTGAAACAGGAGCCGCCAGAGCCTCATCCCAAATGTCTGAAAATAGATGGGGAAGAACCCAATCGCGGGGTGACGGGAATGCACGTTGACTTTCAGGATTGCACAGAAAGTGCACACTGAAACTTTTACCAACATTTTCAATCGTCACAAGTCGTTGAAAATTAAAGAGCCGCTGGTCGGATTCGAACCGACGACCTGCTCATTACGAATGAGCTGCTCTACCCCTGAGCTACAGCGGCTTTTCGGGTTTCTCCGGTTTGGTGCATTTATATCGCACTATGGCTTTTGAAACTCGTGTCGCGGGCTTTGTAGTTGGGCGCAGATGCCGGCGCAAGCCAATTTTCGGCCGACTCCCCTGTCTCTTTTGCCCCGGCGCTGGTGAAGAGAAGAACATGCCGCAGGATGCGGCAGGGTGGACGCTGGAAGCGTGCGCCACCCAACTGGCAGGGTCAGCCATCCTGAGGCGTAGGCAAAGTGCCTGTTTCAATCATTCAAAAAGACACACGCGAAGTCCGCGAAGAAAGCCGGAAATCAACAAAATCCTTCGCGGCTTCGCGTGAGGCAACTATCGAATCATTGGCAATTCCCGATCGATACCAATTCCCCCATGGAGTTCGCCCCCCGTGCTAGATGACGGTGAGGCGGGCGGCCAGGGCCTCCAGCACCGCCGGCGGCACGTAGCGGCGAACGCTGTCCTGCCAGCCACGCGGGCCAGTCAAACCCTTGACCATGTTGGAGGAGAGTTCGGAGATGTCGCGCGGCGGCATCAAAAACACGGTGTTGATCTCCGGTGCCATGTCCGAGTTGATGTGGCGCATCACCCGTTCGTATTCATAGTCGGAGGTGGAGCGGATGCCGCGCAGGATGTAGTCGGCCTCCATGAGCTTGGCGTAGTCGACCAGATAGCGGTTGTCGAAATGGACGATGATGAGGCGCTCGCAGGCCTGGGTGGAGGCGCGCAACAAGTGCAGCCGCTCTTCGACGGAAAACGTGTAATGCTTGGACGGGTTTTCGCCGATGGCCACGATCAGGATGTCGAACAATTCGAGTCCGCGTTCGATCATCCAGAGGTGCCCGTTGGTGGGAGGATCAAACGACCCGGCATAGACAGCAGTGCGCATGGCCGCAACCTAGCATGAATCGGGCCCATGCAAACCCCCAAATTCAACGGTGGTGGAGGCGGGACAGCAAGCGTTCCAAGCGGGCGGTTTTGAGGTGGCGGAAGCCGACGAGCCGGTGGCGCGGCTCGTCCCACAGGCGGAAGGTGAGCGACTTGAGGCTGCCCAACAAGGTGACGGGCTTGACCACCTGGAACAAGGGCTCTGCATCATGGCATTTCTCAAGGTTGTAATTCGGAATGCGCGGGCTGAGGTGATGGATGTGGTGATAGCCGATGTTGCCGGTGAACCATTGCAGCAACTTCGGCAATTTGTAGAACGAGCTGCCCTGCAACGCGGCCGTGGCGTAGTCCCAGCTTTCATTGCGCTCCCAATAGACACCCTCGAATTGGTGTTGCACATAGAACAACCACACACCCGCCGAACCGGCAACCATGAGCACGGTTAATTGAATGACCAGATACGCCTGCCAACCAAAGGCCCGGCACAGACCGACGGCGATCAAGAGGACGGCAAAATTGGTCCAATGCGCCGACATTCGCTCCCTGAACGGCGCCTTGGAATTGGGCATCCGGTTGATGACCAAAAACAGAATCAGCGGTGCAAGGACAAACAAAACGAACGGATTGCGCGCCAGACGATAGGAAAATTTTTTCCAGCGCGACGCTTGCAGGTATTCTTCCACGGTGAGTGTCCAGACATCGCCGGTGCCACGGCGGTCCAGATCGCCGGAACTCGAATGGTGGATCGCATGTTCCCAGCGCCATTGATAATATGGCGTGAGAGTCAGCACGCCGGTGATGCAACCGGCCCAATGATTGGCTCGCCTGGATTTGAAAAACGAACCATGCCCGCAGTCATGGAAAATGATGAAGGTCCGCACCATGAACCCGCCAGCCAGAACCGCCAGCGGCACCACCAGCCAGCAGGAGATACCGAGGCATAGATACATCAAATACCAAAGCGCCAAATATGGCCCGAGCGTGTCCACCAACTGCCATATCGCACGCCCGGTCGAGGCCTTTTGATAGCGCGCCACCACCCGCCTCCAAGCATGGGACTTGGCCTGGCTCTGGTCATCAGGGGCTGTCGATTCTGGCGTCATCACAGGAATTTTCGGGGCAAAGTGGCACACCGGAGAGCACGGCACTACCGACATATCACCGGTGGACACTACGCCTGAATTCCTCACGCGGCAAATGGGAATGGGCAAATATCAAAAATCAACTCCACTGCTTGAGCCGGATCCCCAAAGCATTCGGCAGACTGCCGAATTCAGCCGCCAGGATGGCAAGGCCTCCCATTGCGTGCGCGCTGTCCAATGCCCCAATCCCACCCACCTGTCGGATTTTGATCGAAATCCGCCGGCACCTCCGCCAGTCTTTGGCCGCCGTCATGTATGTCATCTCCATTCCCGCCCTGCAACGCAACGCCGCGCTCCTGCGCACGGTGAAGGAGGCTGCGGGGTGTCGTCTCGTGCTGGCACTCAAAGGGTTTGCGTGTTGGAAGACCTTTCCCTATCTGCGCGACGACCTCGACGGTTGCTGCGCCTCGGGGTTGTGGGAAGCCCGCCTCGCCCGCGAGCATTTCCAAAAGCACATCGTCACCTACTCTCCCGCCTATGACACGGCGGAGGTGGCTGCGCTGTGCGAATTCACCGACCACCTGGATTTCAACTCGCTTTCGCAGTGGGAACGCTTCCGTGGGCAAGTGCTGGCCCACCCGCGCTACCAAAGCGGCAAACTGCGCTGCGGCCTGCGCGTCAATCCGGAATGCTCGACCGGACACACCGCGATGTACGATCCATGCAGCGCAGGATCCCGCCTCGGCATCACCGCCGGACAACTCGCCGGCGCGGATCTAACAGGAATATCCGGCCTGCACTTCCACACGCTCTGCGAGCAAAACGCCGATGCCCTCGAGACCACCCTCGCCGCCATCGACGAAAAATTTGGCCACCTGTTGCGTTCGCCGCAATTCACCTATCTGAACATGGGCGGCGGCCACTGGATCACCAAACCGTTCTATGACCGCGAGATGCTCATCCGGTTGGTGCGGCAGGCCCGCGAGCGTTATGGCGTGGAAGTTTGGTTAGAACCGGGAGAGGCCGTGGCCATCCACACCGGCGTGTTGCGCGCCACCGTTATGGACGTTTTCAAATCCACCGGCCAGCGCCACGCCATTCTGAGCGTGTCCGCCACCGCCCACATGCCGGATGTGTTGGAGATGCCGTATCGGCCGGACGTGTTTCTGGTCGATCCCGCGTCGTCCGCCGCCACGCCGGCGGTGACTTTTGAGGGGGAGAACTATCATCCGGCCGGCGAGTCCGGGCCGTGGCTCTATCGGTTGGGAGGCCCGACCTGCCTGGCCGGCGACGTCATCGGTGACTTTGCCTTTGCGCGTGCGCTGGTGCCCGGTGACACACTGGTGTTCGACGACATGGCGCACTACACGATGGTCAAGACCACCCTGTTCAATGGGGTGAAACATCCGCCAATCGCGCTCCAACATGCGGACGGCCGGCTGGAAATATTGCGCGAGTTCACCTATCAGGATTTCCAGGACCGGCTGGCGTGATGGATTGCGCGGGGCACGCGGATATTACGGAATCGATCCTCTTGTCAGCAGCCATTGAGTTTCCGCATGGTGCTGCCGATGATCTCCACTGCCACTGCGATGTCCACCGCCGAAACCATCAGGTTCGTCACCGCGCGAAGCGTGTCCGGGCCGATGGCGAGGACACGGACGCCGGCCTGGTCGAGTTCACTGGCGAGGGTTGCCGCCGGGAGTGTTCCGGTGCGGACCAGCACCATGTTGGTCAGGACCGTGGCGGCATCGACTTCAAGCCCGGCAACCCGGGCCAGGCCTTCGGCCAAGGCCCGCGCATGGGCGTGGTCATCGACCAACCGGGTGCGATGATGCTCCAGAGCGTGAAGCGCGCCCGCGGCGATGATGCCC
>CAIKDP010000245.1 GCA_903826205.1 Akkermansiaceae bacterium | reverse complement strand
TGGGCCATGAGGAGGCAATGGAAAGCGCTTCCCCGACTCATTGGCACTCCATGGGCCACGGCGGATCGGAGTCCGCCGCTCCTTGAGTGCCAGACCGCTGTCACCGCCACCCCGGATCGCAAGTAAAACGGTCAAGGACCTGAATTATTGAACTTTCCGCTTGACTCCAAGGCCATCTGGGCCAGCGTGCAGTCCTTGGCCTTGCCATAGGTCGGCATCCGCCTGAGAACCCCGAGCCGCGCATTTGTCAAATAATAGAAAGCCTCCATCATGAAAACCACCCACAAGCTCCTCGCTGTCGGCATGACCCTTGCCCTTTCCTACGCCCTCGGGATGCCTTGCCAGGCCTGCCCCAACAGTGGCGGTTGCTCAGTCAGAATGGGCTCCATGGGCACCCCCAATTTCAAGCCGACCGCAGCCTCCCGACTGCCGGTCGTCACGGCTGTCAGCAGCGATAGCATCACCGTGGGTGACAAGAAGTATCTGGCATCCGCCTATGTGGATGTGACCGTCGACGGCAAGGACGCCACCTTGGAGGCGATCAAACCCGGCATGCGCGTGCTGGTGACCAACCAGGTGACGGACAAGAAGCAGAATCTCTACACGGCCACCCGCATCGTGGCCCGTACTCCGGACTCAGCTGCCAAAAAGGACAAGCCAAGTGACTCGAAGTCATTGGCCACTGCCAAAAAGTAAGCGGCAGCCCAAGTTGCGCTTGGTGAAGGTAGGGCGGACCGGACCGGTCCGCCGACTTGTCCGCCCGCATGGGCGGTGCCATGGCGCGGCGGATGAACCGCCCATGGACCGCCACTCGCGTGGACTGCGGCTGGTAGCCGCAGCTACGGAGAAAGCCCCCTGTTGACGCGCATTGCCCGGAAATGGGCGGGCGGGGAGCGATTCGGGGATTTCTGCCGGCGTGCGCTCTTGCAGGAACCGGCAACGCCGCACTATGCTGCCGGCGGCACCAACCCCTGTGACAAACCCAGCCAACCCGTAACAAGAAGCAAGCGACAATGGATCTAACAAAAGTAACAGCGCCTGACGGCGACGCAGCGATGACACCACGGCAAGCGCGAATCAGCGAAGACTGGCTGTCGTTATGGACCGGCATGGCGGTGTTTGTCCTCTCGCTGGGGGTGTTTTTCGGTGTCGACCTGCTGGGCTTTGGCGCGAAGGTGGGCACTTGGACGGATTTGTCCAAGGCCATCACGCCGGTGGGCGCCTCGTTCAAGTGGATGTCCGGGTGGCTGGCGGTGCTGTCGACCTATCTGTGCATGGGACTGCTGCTCGGCATCGGCAATTGGCTGCTGGGCGGCAACCCGCGCAAATTCTTCATCGCCTTCACGCTGGCCTTTGCCATCAGCTTTGCCTGCTGGGTTTTGGGCAATCACGCCAACATCGCCGCCACCACGCCGGCGGAGTTGCAGAAATTCGGCATCACCTGGTCGTTGAAGCTCACCGGCGAGGCCGGGTTGGTGCTGGCGTTGCTGGCGGGCTTGCTCATCGGCAATTTTTTCCCGCGGCTTGCGGCCTTGTTGCAGGAAGCGGTCAAGCCCGAGTTGTTTGTCAAAGCGGCCATCGTGATCATGGGTGCCGGGGTCGGCATCAAAGCGTTGGAAAATTCCTCGCTGGCATGGGGAATCCTGTTTCGCGGGTTCTGCGCCATCGTCGAGGCCTATCTGATTTACTGGGCGGTCATTTATTACATCGCCCGCAAATACTTCAAGTTCAGCCGCGAATGGGCCGCGCCGTTGGCCTCGGGTATTTCCATTTGCGGGGTGTCCGCGGCGATCGCCACCGGCGGGGCGATCCGGGCGCGGCCGATGGTGCCCATCATGGTCTCATCGCTGGTGGTGGTGTTTGCGGTGGTGGAGTTGTTGTTGCTGCCGTTTGTGGCGCAGACGTTTTTGTGGAAGGAGCCGCTGGTGGCCGGCGCCTGGATGGGCCTGGCGGTCAAGACCGACGGCGCGGCGACAGCCGCCGGCGCCATCACCGACGCCCTGATCCTGGCCAAGGCGGCGGGCAACGGCATCATCTATGAGAAAGATTGGATTCTCAACACGGCCACCAGCATCAAGGTGTTCATCGATATCTTCATCGGCATCTGGGCCTTTGTGCTGGCCTATATCTGGGCCAACCATATCGAAAAACGCGACGGCGACAAGGTCCGTGCCATCGAGATCTGGCAGCGCTTTCCCAAATTCATCATCGGCTACGTCCTGACCTTCGGCCTGTTCCTGACTCTCGGTCTGGCTTGTCCCGCCTTCGTCAAAACCGAGTCCCTCGTCCCGCTCACCAAGGAGGTGCAAGTCAACGACCCGCTCACCGGCAAGCTGCGCTTGGACAAAGTCCCGGTCATGAAGCAAGTCTCAGAGGTGGATCCGGCCACCGGCATGGCCACACTGGTGTCAGTGCCGGTGATGAAGAAGGAAATCAAAGCCGGGGCGGCCAAGAGCTCGACCGATCAGGCCAACATTTTCCGGGTGCTGTTCTTTTGTCTGACGTTTTTCACCATCGGGGTGATTTCAAACTTCCGAAAACTATGGGAAGAAGGCATCGGCAGGCTGGCTGCCGTCTATGCGGCGGGGCTCTTCGGTTTCATCATCTGGTTTGGCCTGGTTATCTCCTGGGTGTTTTTCGGCGGGGTGCATCCGCCCCTGGTCCATCCCTAACATTCTCGCCGCAGACCCCCTTCCCACACTACCACACCCTGACAAAACACACTTATGGCTGACAAACCGCAAATCGGCGAGGAAATGACCAAAATGCAGCAAGATTATGAACCCTTGCTGCCGGTGGAGAAGAAGCTCATCGCCTGGAGCCTGGGCATCGGCCTGGTGCTCTTGGCAGTGTTGTATTGCGTGAGCCGGTTCCTGCCAGATGTCCCGCAGTAACAGTAGGCCGGGGACGTGAATTCCGAAAACGTGTAGGGCGGTGGCGCTAAACCCAACAGACCTTCGCGATGCAATCCATTCCATCCCTTGCCCACGCCGCCAAGGCGTTCTGGCGGCGTGCCGCCTGTCTAACAACCATCGCCGGCATGGGCACCGCGGCGGCGGATTACCCTGCCGCGGTGAACGCCCTCCATCCCGCCGGCTATTGGCGCCTGAATGAGACGGCAGCCACGGTGCCCGACCCAACTTGTGCCAACAGCGGCTCCGGGGCCGGCCTTCAAGGGACCTACCTGAACAACCCTGCCAAAGGGGTCGAAGGCGCCTTGGTCGGGGACAGCGCCACGGCGGTGGCCTTCGCCTCCGCCTCCAGCCAGGCGATGGCCATTCCATACTCCGCGCAATTGAATCCCAGTGGCGCCTTCACCGCAGAGATCTGGGCCTTCCCGACCGTGGCAGATACCAACTACCGCTGCATCTGTTCCAGCGGTGCGTTTGGCAACGACCGCTCCGGGTGGCTTATCTATCAAATCGGCAACGCGTGGGAGGCGCGCCTCTACACCGGGACCGGCATGACGGCCGACATCATCCAAGGTCCCGCCACCACTGGCGCATGGCAGCATTTGGCGTTGGTTTACGATGGAGCGACCACCTTCACGCTTTATATCAACGGGGTGGTCGCCAACACCCTTTCCAAAAGCAACTACCTCACGGGCCAAAGCGGTTACACCGCCGTGGGCGGGCGGTGGCTTACCGAGAGTTCGGCGTTCTATAATTCTTTCGACGGGCAAGCCGACGAATTCGCCTTCTATCCAACCGCGCTTAGCGGGGCCACGCTTTTGGCCCACTCCAATAACGGCCGCAATTCACCCACCCGCACCCAAACCTATCAGGCACTGGTGGCGGCCAGCAATCCCGTGGGCTATTGGCGCCTTAACGAGGCAGCCCTTGTCTATCCAATGGTCGTCAACAGCGGCACCTTGGGGGCCTTGGCCAACGGCCCCTACGTCGAAGGCACTTTCACCAATGCGGCCGGTCCCGCGGGCCTGCCCGGGCTCTCGCCTAACACCGCGGTCCGCTTCAATGGCAAAGCGCTCATCAATTGCGGCAATGACACGGGCTTTGACTTCACCACCGCCCTCAGCGTGGCGGCCTGGGTCAAGGCCGACGCCATGCGCCAGAACATGACCATCGTGGCCAAGGGATCCCTGTGGCAATTGCGCGTCGATGACCAGAACAACCGCCTGAAATGGATCTATCCCGATGGCAGTGTGACCGGCACCAAGAGCGTGACCGACGGCCAGTGGCACCACGTCGTGGCGGTGGCCGGGCCAAGCGGGGCCGCGTTGTATGTGGACGGGGCGCTGGATGCCGCGAATGACGGCACCGCGGTGACCCTGGCCACCGACACCAGCCCGGTGACCCTCGCGTCCGATGGCTCCGCGCTGGGATTGTCCATCAACAACCCCCCATTCACGCTGCTCCAAACCACCCGTTGGAATGGCAGCCTCGATGAGGTGGCGGTTTTCGGCAACGAACTGCCGCCAGCGGCGGTCTCCACCTTGTATGCGGCGGCCGCGCCGCCCACCAAGGACATCCTCAGCTTTGGCCCCGGCGCCACCGTCACTACGACCGACGCCACCCATGGCACCATCCACTGGACCGTGCCGAACGGATCTAACCAAAGCGACCTGGCCCCGGCGTTCACCCTTGCCACGGGTGCCACCTGCGATCATGCCTCGGGTTCAAGCTATGATTTCACCAATCCGGTCCACTACCTTGTCACTGCGGCAGGCGGCACCAAGGACTATCTGGTGACCGTAACGGTGTGGGACGTGCCGTCGGTGGCCATCAACGTCAACATCCATACCTCGGCCGCCACCGGCGTGCGCAGTGACATCGCCGGTCCCGCCGGGATCCTCGACATCAACAAGACATGGAATCAATTGCAAAAATCCGTGCCTTGGGCAGCCGACAAGATCACCGGGTCTAACTTGTTAGATTCCGCCGGCGCGGCCACGACCACGGGCCTTGCGCTCATCAGCGCCGGCGATCCGACCCCTTGGGGCGGCACGCTTGCCATGCTCCAGGCAGGCGCGTACAACCCGGGATTTGGCGGGGGGATCTATTACTATGACATGGTGCAGAGGTTCACCGGACTGACCAGTGGCAAGGTATACAACCTGTATGTCGCCAGCTACTATCAGAATGAGAACGGCAGCAAGGGCGTCTTTTATACCAGCAACCCAACCAGCAACGGCGCGAATCAGCCGCTCGACAATGGTGCCAAGAACTCGTCCAGCTTTGTCCAGGGCAACAACTACGTGCTCTTCCAGAACATCGTGGCCGACGCAAACGGCGAGATCAGTTTCACCACCAACGTCGCCACCGGCGGCGGCCGCAATCCTAAAATCATGCTCAGCGGCTTCCAGTTGGTGGACCTCTATCCGACCCTGCCCGCCGGCAACCGGTATTGGGCACCGGCGGCCGGTGGCGGCGGCTCCGGCACCTGGAATGCCGCGTCACTGGTGTGGACGACGACCGCCGGCACCCAGGGCACGGCCGCGCAATCCACCACCGCCGCGTTGATTTTCGGCAATGCCGTTGGCACGGTTACCGTCAACGGCACGGTCACGGTCAGCAAGGGGCTGGAATTTTCGACCAACGGGTATGTGCTGGCGGCGGGGACCAACCCTAACATTGCCTTGGCCGGGGCGCCTGGCAGCAATCCCGTCACTGTTGATGCCGCGGTGACCGCCACCCTCAATGCGCCTATCAGCGGCAGCAATGGCCTGACCAAGGATGGCGCCGGCCACCTTGTCCTTGGCAGCGCCAACCCCCTCAGCGGTGCCGCGACACTGAGTGCCGGCACCCTCACCCTCAAGCATCAGAACGCGCTCCAAACCGCCACGCTCACGCTCAGCGGCGGCAGCGTGGCGTTTGATAGCGCGGTCGCCGGCAACGCCTTCACGCTGGGTGGCTTGGCCGGCTCCGGGCCGCTCAGCTTGCTCAACAACGCCGGAGCACCCGCCGCCATCGTCCTGACCGTCGGCGGCAACAACGTCAGTGCGTCCTACAGCGGCGTGCTCAGCGGCAACGGAAGCCTGGTCAAGACGGGCAGTGCCACCCAGACGCTTGCCAGCTCTAACACCTACAGCGGCAACACCACCGTCAATGCCGGCACGCTCGAGCTCGCCGCGGGCGCACAGCTCAAATTCGTCATCGGTGATTCCAGCGGGGTCAACAACCGCCTCTCCGGCATGGGCATGGTCATTCTCAATGGCAATTTTGCCATCGACACCACGGCCACCGCGGCCCTCACCACCGGCACCTGGACCCTCGTGGAGGTCGATGCCCTAACAGAATCCTTCGGCCCGTCCTTTGGCGTGGTCGGATTCACCCCCAACGGTGACGGCGTCACCTGGTCCCGGATTGAACTCGGCAAGAGATGGACCTTCGTGACAAGCACCGGCGTGCTCAGCCTAACACCCACCACGGTGCCTGCCGTTTTCAGCGGCCTGAGCCCGAGCCAGAGCATCGCCGCGGGTACTGCCTACGTGACCTTGACCGGCACGCTGAGTGACGGCGGCGCGCTGTATCCGGCGCATGGCGAACCCCTCACCGTCACCATCAATGGTGTAACCCGGGACACCACCATCAACGGCGGCGTCGGCTGGTTCACCCTCGATTTTCCCACCGCCTCGATCCCGGGCCGCCCCATGCCTTACCCCATCACCTATCGTTATGCGGGCAACATCACCAGCCTCGGCGCCGCACCGGACGATGCCAGCACGAGTCTAACAGTCATTTTCACCGACCCCTACCCCGCATGGATCAAGACTTACTTCCCGACTCCCGGCGACCCCAGAACCGGGCGCACGGCGGATCCGGACGGCGACGGCAAGACCAACCAGGATGAATACGCCTTCGGCCTCGATCCTAACAACAGCGCGTCGGTCAACCCAATCACTGTTCGGCTCAACAAGACCACCGGCACTTTCAGTTATACCCGGCGCGCGTCACCGGCCACCACCGGCATCGCCTACACCGTGTGGACCTCGACGACGCTGGCGGCGGGCGGTTGGACCCAGGATGCGGGCGCGACCGAAGGCGCCATCACGACCACTGGTGATGTTGAAACGGTGTCGGTCACCCTCAGTGGCAGCAAGCCCCTGCCCGCCACCAAGTTGTTTGTGCGGGTCAAAGCCGTGCCGCCACCGTGAGTCGATGGTAAGGAGCACCCCATTGCTGACCCTCGCCGCCGAGGAGTCCACTGAACGGATTTTGAGTCCACTCGAGATGCAGCCACAGAGGGGAAACCCGCCCCACACGCGAAGAAACCGCTCGCCCGTGCGCCCTCACCCGATATTTTTTTATGCGGAATTCCCATATGCGGCAAGGGCTGCGGCGGCGGCACGCAGGCAAAATTTTAAAATTTCTTGCTAATGGCGCGGGAGGCGTCAATTTAGCGGTCGATTGCACGCCGACTGGCTGTGCAATCGCGCTTTATTGAATCTCTGACGCCGCGGTCAAAGGAAGTGTGGAATGAATCGGCGTTATTAGAACTGAAAAACAATGGATATCTACGTGGGCAATCTGCCCTACACTGCTACTGAAGGGGACGTGACAGGTCTCTTTGCCGCATTTGGACCTGTCGAACGGGTCAAAATCATCACCGACCGTGAAACCGGGCAATCCAAAGGATTCGCCTTCGTGACACTCGGCGACCAAACCCAGTTGAACGCGGCCATTGAGGCCCTCAACGATTACGATTACAACGGACGTCCACTGCGCGTGAACGCCTCCGAGCCCAAGGAAGCCCGGCCCAGTGGTGGCGGTGGTTACGGCGGCGGTGGTGGTGGCGGCGGCGGCGGCTACCGAGGTGGTAGTGGTGGCGGCGGCGGCGGCTATAAAGGCGGCGGCGGTGGCGGCGGCTACAAAGGCGGCGGCGGCGGCTATAAAGGCGGCGGCGGCGGCGGTAACAAAGGCGGTGGCGGCTGGTAAGCCCCCCCAATCGATCTAACCCAACACCCGACCCTCATCACTGGGGGCCGGGTGTTGTTGTAGATGGGGCAGCCAACGGCGTCCGCCTTGCTCGTTTCAACCGGCGTATGGCCGGAGCCGGTGAATCGGGGCCCCTTCCGGTGCCGGTTTGAGGACGTAAACGCAGGATTGTGCAAAGATTGGGTGGCGGATGGCGTATGAATGCGGCTATTCGCATTGGCAATTCCTGTTGCCAGTCGCGCCTGGTTTCAACACTCGAAAAACATGAAAGTAACCCGCCGTTCATTCCTCACACAGGTGGCCGCCACCACGGCCCTGTCGCCGTTCGTTCTGCCCTCGCGCATCCGTGCGGCGGAGACCGCACCTAACAGCCTGATCACGATGGGCTTCATCGGCATGGGCTTGCAGAACCGGGCGCTACTGCGCAATTTCCTGTGGCGCAACGTCAAGGTGGTGGCGGTGTGTGATGTGGACACGACGCGCCGCGAGCATGCGCTCAAGATGGTGGAGACATTCCACACCGAGCATCCGGAAAAGGGCGCCTTTGGCTGCAAGGCCTACAATGATTTTCTGGAGATCATCGCGCGCAAGGACATTGATGCCGTGTGCATTGCCACGCCGGACCACTGGCATGCGTTCATCACGCTGGCCGCGCTGGCCGCAGGCAAGGATGTGTATTGCGAAAAGCCTCTGACCCACAACATCCACGAGGCGGTCGAGGTGATGGCCGCCGTCAAACGCCACCAGCGGGTGCTGCAAACCGGTTCGATGCAACGCTCGATGAGCGAATTCCGCATCGCTTGCGAGCTGGTCCGCAACGGCGTGATCGGCAAACTCCAACGCATCACCTGCAAGGTCGGCGACCCGAGCCACCCATGTGACCTGCCCGAGGAAGCGATGGAGCCGGGACTGGATTGGGACCGTTGGATCGGCCCGGCGCCGATGCGCCCGTACAACTCCGATCTCTGCCCGCGCGGCGTTTATGATGGCTACCCTAACTGGCGCTCGTTTGCCGAGTTCGGCGGCGGCACCGGCGTGTGCGACTTCGGCGCGCATCACTTTGATATCGCGCAGTGGGGGCTGGGCATGGACGAGAGCGGCCCGGTGGAAGTCCGGCCGCCGGAAAAGCCCGACGCCTTGCGCGGAGCCGTGATGGTCTACGCCAACGGCGTCACCGTCCACCAAACGGCCGGCGGGGATGGCATGCGCTTTGGCGGCCTGAAGTTCTATGGCACGGACGGCGAAGTGGAGGCGGACCGCGGCAGCTTCGAGTTGGTGCGCGGCGGGGTGACCATGATCCAGGCGGCGCGGGCCGAGAAGGAATTTTTGGGCGATGCGAAGATCCGCCTCTATCACAGCAAGAACCATTGCGAGGATTTCCTCGCCCGCGTGGCGGACCGCAAGCCACCGGTTGCCAGCGAGATCGTCGGCGGCCACACCGCCATTTGTTGTCACCTGATGAACCTCGCGTACGCCCATCGCAAAACCATCAAGTGGGATCCGGACAAGATCGCATTCACCGACCCGTCATGCGACCCAGCCTGGCTCACCGGCAACTATCGCGGCCAGTGGAAAGTGTGAGAGAGGATCGTGGATGGGACACGAAATCCAAAGTTGAATTCCTGCTATGGCGAAAGAAAACCACGGATTACACGGATTACACGGATTTTTGGGTTTGGAATTTTCCACCTATTTCAATCCGTGAAATCTGTGAAATCCGTGGTTCAATTTTCCCGAAATCCCTACGGTCGCATTATTTATTGAAGCTGGTATAACAATCGCCAGCGACGGTCATAGACCGCTGCTACAATGATCCCCTTATGAAAAGAATCCTCATCACAAGCCTCATCCTAACAGCAATCCCGGGCGCGGGATTGGCCGCGCCGCGTGAATACCCGGTCAACCCGGTGCCACTGAACCAGGTGCATCTCAACGACATTTTTTGGAAGCCGCGCATTGACACCAACTGCCGGGTGACGGTGCCGGCCTGCTTCAAGAAATGCGAGGAAACCCGCATCCCCAATTTCATGCGCGCGGCCAAGCTGAAAGACGGCGCCTACAAGGGCGATCCGTTTGATGATTCCGATTTGTACAAGGTGGCGGAAGGCGCGGCCTACTGTCTGGCCTTTGCGCCCGACCCCGCGGCCCGCAAATACCTCGACGATTTGGTGGACCTGTTCGGCAAGGCCCAGCAACCCGATGGCTACCTCTACACCTCGCGCATCATTCATGGCGACAAAGCCCCCGGCCGCGCCGGCCCGGTGCGCTGGCTCAACGAGATGGGCGGCGTCACCGGTGATGACAGCCACGAGTTGTATAATGCCGGCCACATGATAGAGGCCGCCGTCGCCCATTTCCAAACGACCAACAACCGGACGTTTCTCGACATCGCCATCCGCCTGGCCGATCTGATCAACAAGACCTGGGGGCCGGGGGCCGACCAGCTCAAGATATCCCCCGGCCACCAGGAAATCGAGCTCGCCTTGGTGAAACTCAGCCGTGCCACCGGCGAGCAAAAATACCTCGACCTGGCGAAATTTTTGTTGGATTGCCGCGGCCACTACCGCCGTCCGGAAGGCGTCAAACTCGCGTTCAAGGACGATTACTATTCCAACAAAGTTCCGCTGGTCGAGCTGACCCAGGCGGTCGGCCACGCGGTGCGCACCGGTTACATGCTATCCGCCATGACCGACGTCGCGGCGCTGCTCGGTGACGCCGGCTACACCAAGGCGGTGGATGCCATCTGGGCGGACACGGTGGGCAGCAAGCTCTATCTGCACGGCGGCCTCGGGTCCGGCGTCGGGATGTCGGAAGGGTTTGGCAATGCCTTCGAGATGCCTAACAACGGCTACAACGAAACCTGCGCGGCGATCGCCAACTGCCTGTGGAACGAGCGGATGTTCCTGCTGCACGGCGACGCCAAATACATCGATGTGCTCGAGCGCACGCTCTACAACGGGTTTCTCTCCGGGGTCTCGCTTTCCGGCGACGAGTTTTTCTATCCGAATCCACTGGTTTCAGATGGCGGATACGGGCGCAAGAAATGGTTTGGCTGTGCCTGCTGCCCGGTCAATGTCAGCCGTTTCCTGCCGTCGGTGCCGGGCTTGCAATATGGCGTGCATGCCGACCAACTCTACGTCAACCTGTTTGCCGGAGGCAGCGCCGAGATGTCCGTGGCGGCCACCCGCGTGAAGCTCACCCAGGAGACCCGTTACCCGTGGGATGGCACGGTCAAAATGACCGTGACCCCGGAAAAGCCCGCCAGCTTCACCGTGCGCGTGCGCATCCCCGGTTGGGCGCGCAACCAACCGGTGCCCACCGACCTCTATCACTATGCGGACGCGCCGCCATCCGAGGTGACTCTAACCGTCAATGGCCAGCCGCAGCCGGTCCAAGTCGACAAGGGTTATGCGGCGGTGACCCGGAGTTGGCAGGCGGGCGATGTGCTGACCCTCACGCTCGGCATGCCGGTGCGGCGGGTGCTGGCCCATGAGAAGGTGGCCGATGACCAGGGGCGCGTGGCCTTGGAGCGCGGTCCTCTCGTCTATTGTTTTGAAGGCGTGGATCACGCGGGCAAGGTGTTCAACCTGACTGTGCCGGATGAGGCGGCGTTTGACGCGCAATTCCGGCCTGAATTGTTAGGTGGAGTCACCGTCATCAGTGGCCAAGGCAAGGTTGCCAGGCGCGGTGCCGATGGCGCGGTGGCCACCGAGGCGGCGGCGCTCACCGCCATTCCGTACTATGCCTGGTGCAACCGCGGTGCCGGCCAGATGCAAGTGTGGATGCCGCGCCTGCCTGACAAGGCCACCCCGTAGCTGCGACGTCCCGTCGCAGGCCGTGTGGGAGGCGTCCCGCCTCCCCTCTAAGGATGAACCTCACATGACCATGCATACCCCGGCGTTCGGATTCAGACGTCTCTGCCTTGGCGTTCTTTGCGTTCTTTTGCGGCCAATCCCATTCTTGTGTTTGGGAATATCTTCCGCCGGTGCCGGCGATGTGGCCTCACCAGTCCCTGCGGCGATCACCATCCGCCAGGACGCGTCGGCGTTGGAGGTGTTGGCGGCGAACGAAGTCAGGCGCTACGTCTATCTGCGCACGGGGGCATTGCTGCCGGTGGCGCGCGGGCAGGGTGGCGGCGACCGCATTGTGGTGGCAAGCAAGGATCGCGGGTTTTGCGGTGATCTCGGGCAGGAGCTTGCGCCGCAGCAATTCACCCTCAAGACCGGCACGGTGGATGGCAAAAAGGTTTGGTCGATTGTGGGAGGCGATGAGCTGGGTACCTTGTATGGGGCGTATCGTTTTGCCGAAAAGCTGGGTGTCAGGTTTGGTCTGGATGAGGATGCGGTGCCGGACGCGCGTCTAACCGGCGCATGGCCGGAGCCGGATGAGACCGGCAAGCCGCGTTTCGCGTTGCGCGGGCTGCAGCCGTTTCATGATTTCAACGTCGGGCCCGACTGGTGGAATGCGCAGGACTATCAGCACGTGCTGACGCAAATGGCGAAGCTGCGGCTCAACTTCATCGGGTTCCACACCTATCCGAGTTGGAACCCGTCGTCCGGGCCGGAGGCCAATGTCTGGATCGGCCTGCCCGAGGATGTGGACGCCGACGGGAATGTCAGGTTTGGCTATGAGGCCGGGGTGGTGACCACCCGCAAGGGATGGAATGTCACGCCCTATCCGACCGGCAAGTATGCGGCGGGTGCGGGGTTGTTGTTTGAGAAGGACGAGTACGGGCCGGATTTCATGTTGGATTGTCTGGAGTGGCCCAAGACCGGGGACGCCGCCGCCGCCATGTTCAACCGTTATGGGGACATGCAGAAGAAGGCGTTCGGGCAGGCCCGGCAACTCGGCATCAAAACCTGCGTGGGCACCGAGTCGCCGCTGGGAGTGCCCAAATTGTTAGCCACAAGGCTGGCTGACAAGGGACTGAAGCCGGAGGATCCCGCGGTCATCCGCCGCTTGTATGAAGGGACATTTTTACGGCTGATGCGCAAGATGCAACCGGACTATTACGGGTTCTGCTCGCCGGAGACCTGGCTGGACATGGCCCCGGGCTGCAAAGGTTGGGAAATCACCACCACCGCCAACGTCGAGCGCGACATGGGTCTGGCCGCGGCGGCATTGGAGGCGGTGCAGGCGCCGTTTGGATTGGCCACCACGGGATGGCGGCTGGGCACGCGCGACAATCCGTTGTGGATGGACCAGCGCGCGCCCAAGAGCTGGGCGATCTCCTCTATCAACACCCGCCTGGGCAACGATCCGGTGGAGAAACATTACGGCACCATCAGCGGACGCCCGAAGTGGGTCATCGGCTGGGCCGAGGACGACGGCACCGCCGGCGCGCATTGCTGCACCTGTTGGGATCTGCAACTGTGGGTGAAACGTTTGTTCGCCGATACGGCCGATGCCTCACGCTATGGGGCGGAGGGCATGCTGGCCATCCATTGGCGCACCTCCGCCATCTCGCCCAACATTTCGGCGCTGTCGCGCGGCGGCTGGGATTTTGATAGAGCCGATCCGATGCCGGCCGTGGATGCGTTCTGGGCCGACTGGGGCCGCGGCTTGTTTGGCGGCGACGCCGGCGCCGCGGCCGGCCGGCTTATGCAACAATTCGATGGCGGCCATTCGGGAATCAATGCCCTGATCCAAGGGGGAGCCAAGACGACGGACGCCGGCATCGCAGGGTTTTTCGCGCCGCTGCAGGCACTCGAGGCGCTGCGGCCGCAAATCCAAGGTGCAGGCAATCGCGGACGTTTCGATTATTGGCTCGACCAGGTCCGGGCCACCCACCTGCGGGTGCGCACTTGGGTGCTGGCCGACCGGCTCACCGCGGGAATCGGCCAGGCTAACAAGATTGCCGAAGCCGGCAAGAAGAAGGATTTCGCCACACAGGAACTCCTGCCGCTGCGCATGGAAATTGCCCGCAGCTATGAGGCCATGATCGCCGCGTTCGTGCGTTGTGCGAAATCACCCGGGGAGGTCGGCACGATCGCCAGCATCGAGAGCGGCAACCGCACACGGATAGTCGCCGCGCATGACGCCGCCATAGCCAACATGCTTGGCACGCCCCTGCCAGACGCAGCCACTCCGGGCACGGTTTACCGCGGGGATCCGCGGATTTTCGTGGCGTCGGCCAACACCCGGATGAATGCCGGCGAGCCGCAGGAAATCCGCGCCTTTGTGTTGTCAGGGGCGCAATGCGTTGGAGTCACCCTGCACTACCGCGCACTGGGTGGCGGCGCGTTCAAGCCGGCGGTTGCCACGCATCGGGCGCGGCAGGCGTATCGGGTCGCCCTGCCGGCACAAACCGAGGGTACGCTCGAGTATTATCTGGAAGCTGTGTTAGATGATGGCCGGAAAGTGCACTGGCCGGTCACCGCGCCCGCCCTCAATCAAACCGTGCTGGTGTGGTGAACGCGGAACCGTGCCGGAGCGGCGGCCTGTGACTACTTTCCCCCGGCGGCCAACGTCCCTGGCCCATGCGTTGCGCAGCTCTTTCGCACGCCGCGCATCAAGGGCCGCACGCCGCGCCCTCGCGCTCTAACAACAAGCGTTTCCACTCCAGCCCGCCGGAGAACCCGCCGAGCTTGCCGCCGGCGGCCAGCACGCGGTGGCAGGGGATGAGCACCGGGATCGGGTTGGCGCCACAGGCGGCGCCAACGGCACGCGCCGCCCCGGGTTTGCCTAACTCCGCCGCGATTTCCCCATAACTGCGGGTCTGCCCGCTGGCGATGTTTTGCAAGGCGAGCCAGACGCCCTGCTGAAACGCGGTGCCTTGTGATAGATCCAGCGGCGGCGGTTGCAGCGGGGTCTTGCCGGCCAGCGCGGCAAGCACGGCCTTTATTGTTAGAGCGTGCCAGCGGCGGATTTCAGGTGTCGGCCTCCGGCCTTCAGCGGGTGAAGATTGCTCTCCGTCGCTTAGAGGAAAACTCAAATCCGCGAGCCCGCGGGCGGTGTATTCCGCGCTGAAGATTCCCGCCGGGGTGGCGACCGGCAGGCGGCAGACGGTCTGGCTCATGGCTGCTTGCGAAGGCGCATGAACAAGCCGCCGCCGGGGGCGAGTTCCACCTTGTGCGGCTCTTTGGCAGTCACCGCCACGTCGCGCGTGAGGGCAAAGTCGGTGGCTTGCGCGCCGTCGGCATAGCGCTCGGCGCTCCATTTGCCGGCGCCGAGGAAATCCATCGGCAGCTCGAGGTTGCGCTGGCCGCCGCCGTTGATGACACCGACCCACCACTCGTTGCCGTGGCGGCGGGCGAAGATGGCGAGCTCGCCGATCGCGCTGGGTGTTAGAACGCGGGTTTCATCCCACAGCACCGGCATGGCGCGTATCACGTCTACAGCCGGGCTGGCCAGATAAAGGTCGGGGTTTTCCGCCCAACACAGGAAGGGCGTGGAAAACACCACCGCACAGGCCAGTTGTTGCGCCACCGTGGTGCCCTTCAGGAATTTGGCATTGAAGGTGGTGGGGGTGAAGTCGCCATGTCCGGCGAGCATCCGGGTGAAGGGCAGCGTCGCGTAATGTTCGCGGGGGTTGACCGACCACTTGTTATACTCGAGTCCGCGGATGCCCTCGCGGGTCATTTCGTTAGGCCAGCTGCGGGCCTCGCCGGCGGGCTTGTTGGCGCCGTGGAAATTGACCATGATCTGGTGTTCGGCGGCCACCCTGAGGCAGTCCTGATAGAAATCCAGCCGGTCGCGGCTCTCGCTGTCCATGAAGTCGATTTTGACGCCGACGATGCCGGCCTCGCGGCAGCGGCGGAAGAAATCCACGCGCTTGTCGTGGTTTTCCAGGCCCGGCCACTGGAGTTTGCGGTTATTGGTCCAGCCGCGCCACGCCCAGATGGCCACGCCCTTGGTTTTGGCGTAGTCACAGAGTTCTTTCATGCGCGGCCAGGGACCGGCGGGGTCGCCGGGCTTGAACCATTCCTGGCGGGTGTGTTCCCAGCCCTCGTCGACCAGATAGTATTCGCAGGCGAGCGCGGCGGCCTTGTCGACAAAGTCCTGCTGCTTCGACCAATGGGTGCCCGGATCGTCAAACGCCCACCACTGCCACAGGCAGCGGCCGGGCTTGATCCACGGCGTGTTCATGCCTTGCGGGAAAAGCGCCGGGTCGGGCGGCGGGCACAGCGCATCGACCAGCGGGGCGTTGACCAAGCCATTGAGATCGGCCGCCACGGTGACCACGCGCCACGGGGTGACGATGTCGCCGGTGCTGTCCCAGCCATTGCCATCATCACGGAACGATCCTTTCACCGTCGTGCTGCCGGTGGCCTCCAGCGTCATGCCGCTCCAACCCATGGTCTGGGCTTCGGTGATGGCCGCAAAGCCACCGCCGGGCAATTCGATCGTTAGAGGCATGCCGATGCCATCCTTGGCCACGAGTTTCTCCACTTCGGCCCGCAGGTGGATCCCCTCATACGGTCCGGTGTTAGGGTTGGCCCAACAAATCGCGCCGGCGGGCAGGACAAACGTCGCGGCCTCGCCGGTGATGCGGCGTTTCCCCTGACCGGGAATGCGGCAGCGGTAGGCGGCACCATCGTCGAAGGCGCGCACCTCGAAGGTCCAGGTTTGGCCGTTGGCTTGGATGGGAAACTCCGCCACCTGGCAATGTTGGCGGCGTTGCTTTTCCGGGCCGCGCCACGGGAAGCGTTCATCGATGCTGCGCAACGCCGGTTTGCCCACCGTGGCCGCCGCCCCGCTGTCGGCTCCCGCCACCACCACCCCCGCCTGCGAAATGCCAATGACCGGACGGCCGAGGGCTTCCATGCGCCACGCCAAATGGCCGTTCGCATCCGTGCCAACCTCAACGCGCAACTTGCCGCCGGGTGCGGGGCAGTCCGCGGTGCGGGTGAAGTCCGCCGCCAGGCCCGGCCGGGCCATGATAGTTAGAATGACCGGCACTAACAAATAACAAGGTGTTTTCATATTTGTGATTATTTCGCTGCGGCGCAAACGTCGCGGATTGCCTGCAAGGCGGCGGTATTCTTCTCAATGCTCTCCCAATTGTAAATGGTAAGAAACCGGCAGCGCGGGTCGGCCAGGGTGTTGGAGAGGGCCTTGCGCCATGACTCGACGGTGGGGCCGCCGCCGAGCCATTCGACGGCGGCCCAGCAGGGGGCGTCGCTACGGGCGAGGGCTTTGCGCACGCCGGCGTCCTTGGCCGGATCATTCGCGTATTTATAAAAACTCCAACCCGGACAACTGAAGCGGTTGACCGCCGCATTGTAGAGAAGTTCCTCATCCTTCCACGCGGCCCCATGGGTGAACAGACGGTTGCGAGGCACCCCAAGCTGGGACGCCACCCGGCACAAATCCTCCAGATGCCGCCAGGCAATGACTGCCAGATCCTGTTCGGTCAACTCGCCCTTGGTCTTCAGCCGCACCTGGGTCGCCGCCGCAAAGCCGATGGGCGCCACCCCGCGGGCAGGCAATTCGTTGTTTTTCAAGCCGGTCTTGGGGTCCTCGGTGGCCGGCCGGTCGGCCAATGCGTTGCCGTTGGGATAATACCATGAGTTGACGCCAACCGAGCTCTCCCAGCCGAGTTTGATGCCCACCAACAGGTCGCGCCGCGCCGGTGGCAGCGCTTGCCACCAGCGGAGTATCATCGGGATCAACGCCCCCATCTCGGTGTGGCAGGCCGCCCGATACGCCGGACTCATCAGGTTCGGCGGCGGCAACACCCGGATTTGTTGGCCCCAGTTGCGCCACGCGATGCGCACCGCGTGCTGCGGCCCCCAGCCGCTCCACTCGACGTTGGCCCGGTTGTTAGGATTGAACCCGGGGCGTTTCGGATCCCACCAGTTCCACAAATCCGGCCGCCCCTCCCACCATTGTTCGCCATCGAGTTGCACGACGATGGGCATGTCGTATTGCACCGCCAGCCGCAAAAATTCGGCGAGCGATGCCCGCACTTTCTCCGGTGGCGCGTGCAAGTAGGAAAAAATCCCGGCGATTCCAACGCGGGTGGGCGTCTGTCGCGAGGCCGGGAATTCGCGGCGCACCGCCTCAAAGTAGGCGGTGGAAACCGCCCCGCCCGCCGCGTTCAGCACGATGAATTGCCTGGCTGCCAGCACCGGCGCGGCCTGCGGTGGTTCAGCCGCCATGCGGGGGGAGATCAGGGAGACTAACAGAAACGCCAACGTTGCCATGCGACCTGTTTTACTGCCTTTCACCACGCCCCGACTCGCCGCCTGCAACGCGGATTCGATGTGCGCGGCGCGGGTTGCTGCTTCGTTCATGCGGGACGGGTTTCCTGCGTCGCGGGGATTCGCTCATACAAAGTCACTCCGACGCGCCGGATGTGCTCGAGCAGCGCGGGATGGGTCAAGGCGGCGAAAAGCGACAGATCTATCTGGTAGGGCAGCAGCAGATCATCCAGTTCGTCGGCAATCCGGGTCAACAGCGTGTGATCGAGGCCGCTGCCACAGAGCGTGAGATCGATGTCCGAGCCGGGGCGATGGGTGCCTGTGGCACGCGAACCGTAGAGCACCCCCTTTTCCACCTCGGGATAATGCGCCAGCACTTGCCGGATGCGTTCCACGGTGGTCTCGGCCAAGCCGTGGCTCATGCCAATTCCTCCTTCTCCAGATCCAGAAACCGCCGCTCAAAGGCTTCAAATGCCGGAACATACAGCGTCTGCACCGCCGTCATGATCCTGCCGGCCACGTCGTCATTGAAGTTGTCGAAGCGTTGGATCCAACGGATGTCTGGCGGGCTCATGGTGGGGAGTGTAGGAGGATTTCCGGCCGGCGGAAATTAGAAAATCATTTCAGGGGAAATGAAGCGTCCTCCGGTTGCGGGGGTGAATGCAAACGACGGGACAAGATTACCACGGATGAAGAGGATTACACGGACTTCGGCGTGAGCTCAGTCGAACGATTGCACGGATTCTTTAGCACAAGGTGACAGATAAATAGTAGAAAATCATGTGGATTATGAGGTTTTCGATGGTATGGTGGTGGGATGCGTAAAGCACGATGGCTGGCGGGTTGGAAGGACTCGGGCGCGAAGCCGGTGATCTATTAGCACAAGGTGACAGATAAATAGTAGAAAATCTTGTGGATTATGAGGTTTTCGATGGTAT
>CAIKDP010000244.1 GCA_903826205.1 Akkermansiaceae bacterium | reverse complement strand
ATTCTCTTCGATGGTCACAAGCCCTCGGCGGACCACTACATGCGCAAGTCCATGGAGACCTTCTCCACGCCGGTGTTCAAGGCGCTGGGGGAGTGCAACCACAGAACACCTGACCTCGTGGGGTTTCGGGGTGGGTTTAGGATGATACCGATTTGAAGACCATGAGCAGGTCGGTGCCCGGATAGAGGGTCTGGGTGGCGTTGAGTTCGGCGCAGAGGTGGGCGACGGCGGCGTTGTTCTTGGCCGTGGCCAGGCTGTGGAGGGTGATGGTGAGGGTTTTGGCCCGCTCGTCGGGCACCAGATCCGCCGGGGTGGTGCAGAGGTCGCGGATGAGCGCCCGGGCCTCGTCCTGATGGTGCGCGTTGAGCTGCTCGCGCACGATGTGGGCCATGGCCGTCTCCGCTCGATAGGCGATGATCTTGATCGTGTCGATGAAGTTCTTGCTGCGGGTGGCCAGCTTGAGGAACCGCTCCTCCTCGGGCAACTCGGCGAAGGTGAGGTGTTTGGCGGTTTCCTTGCGCTTCTTTTTGAGTTTGTCGAGGTCGGCCGCCTCCCGCTCGATGTCGGCCCGCAGGGTGGTGGCGGCGCTCATGTAGTGTTCGGCTTTGGCGGGCTCGAGTTGGCCGGCGATGCCGAGATCGTGGAGGCGGGCTTTGCGCCGGTGTTGGATGGCGACGCGCTTGCGGACCTCTCCGTCGAGCTTGCGCCAGGCGGGGTTGACCAGGCGGACGGTCTCATCAACCGCTTCAAGTTGATAGTCGATTTGGCGGTCCAAATTGAAGTGTTCCCGGCCATATTTGAAAAAGTTCTCCTGATACCATCTGCCGAACTGGGGGCCGGCGATCTGCACCGCGCCGGCCCGCCAATCGGCGCTGATGATGGCCGTCTGGTGGCCGTCGGTGCCGAGCTTGCGGATTTCCCGCACCCAGAGTTCGTCGTCCTTGTCGCTGCCGATGAGGGTGCCGCGCTCGGCCAGGAGCATGTCCGCCTCCCCGCCCGTCATGAGCGGCACTTGGTGGGTGCAAAACTCGCCGGCCGGCCAATCCCCGTCGGGATGCTTGTGATAGGTCTGGCAGGCGATGCGCTTGGCGGCCATGCGTTTGAAAAAGCCGGGACTGTAGCCTTCGCGGTCGAAGATGAGCCGGAAACGCATGCGCAGGGGGTCGGCGTCCAGTTCGGCCTGGGTGGGTTGGTTGGGCACGAGGAGTTCCAGTTCGGGCACGAGTTGTTCCTCCAGGGCGCGGATGAGGCCGGGGTCCACGGCCTGGTTGATTTTGAAAAAGGGCAGGCCGTCCAGACCGTTGACCCAGTAATCGGTGGTGGCGCGCAGGCAGAGCCGCTCGCGGGCAATGTAATGGCGGGGCAGTTGGGTGAGGTGGCCGTGATAGGCGCGGGCGTGGCCGTCGATGTAGAGTGTGGCGGTGGCGGCGGGGTTGGCGGCCATCCAATCCTTGCAGAGTTGCGCGGACCAGCCTTTGCCATCGCCATCGGTGGCGAGGATGGCGATTTTCTCGCGCAGGGTTTTGGCTTCGGGGCAGCGGTCGAGGCCGAGGAGCTTGCCCCATTCGCCGGGGGCGGTGGAGCGGAGTTGCTCGATGGATTTGATGCGGCAGAGGGCGAGCATGCCCAACAACATGAAGATGTGCTCCAGGCCGTAGAAACCGGCGGGCAGGGTGAAGAAGCGCGCGGCGTGGCGCAGCAGGCCGGCGGCCAGCAGGGCGGGCAGGGCCAGCAGCACTCCGCCGTGGATGACGCTTTCGCAAGGGCGCGAAAAGTCGCTGGGCACGGCCGCGATTTTCCCGAGACTCGCCATCACGCGCATGCAATCGTCGGTGGCGCCCACTCCCCGCAAGGCGGCGGCGTCCTCGCGGCTGCGCTGGCTTTTGGTCACCGGCGCGACCGGGTCCGCCGCGGGTGGCGGAAGGGCAAGCGGCGCGGCGGGCTCGCACCCGGCGGGTGGCGGAGCTTCGGACGGGTCCGTCGGAAGCTCGCTCAGGGGCTTTTTTTTTGAGTTGCCCGGCGTTTCCGCCGGGTTTGGAAAAACGCCTTGGGGCCACCCTCGCGGTATTTTTTCACCCAGCGTTTGAGCGCCAGGGGCTGAATGCCGAACACGCGGACCAACTCCGCCTGCTTCGCATTGCCGTTGAGATAAAACTGGCTCACGATCATCTTGAAGGAGGCCGTGTCATCGCGATGGTGGAGGAACATGGGCATCATCCCGTGGAGGTAAACGATGTCGTCGCCCTCCCGCTGGTAGCCGAGGTTCGGCGTGATGAGATGGACCCCTTCCGCGAAGATGGGAAGTTGCAATTGCGGCATGCCCGAGGCTAGCACGCCCGGCCGGACCAAGGCAACACCCGTGCCAACCCACTCCCGGATCCGGCCCTCCGGGCCGCACCGGGTATCATTTTCACCGCGCCGCGACTCCAGCCATCCAAAAAAACGAAATCCTTGATTTTGCAAGCTTCAGCAGCTTTCCCACTCGCACGAGGTCAGGTGTTCTGATCTTTCCCCGGGCATTTTATCCAACTCTTCATTCCTTTCACCTACCATGCTCACCCTAGACGGAATCACTGGCGGCGGCCAAATGTTACGCACCGCGCTTTCGCTTTCCATGATCAGCGGCCAGGCCTTCCGCATGACCCGGATCCGCGGCTCGCGCAGCAAGCCGGGGTTGATGCGCCAGCATCTCACGTGTGTCAAAGCGGCCTGCGAGATTTCGGCGGGCACCGCGGATGGCGCGGAAATCGGAGCCACGGAGTTAGTCTTCCGCCCCGGTCGGATCCAAGCGGGCGACTATCAGTTCGCGATCGGCACCGCTGGCAGCACCGGCTTGTTATTCCAAACGTTGCTGCCCGCCTTGCTGCATGCCGGCGGTCCCAGTACCTTGCGGCTCGAAGGCGGCACCCACAACCCACTGGCACCGCCGTTTGATTTCCTGGATCGCGTGTTTCTGCCGGCGCTGCGGCGCATGGGGGCGGTCGCCGCGCTCACTCTCGAACAAACGGGTTTCGCCCCGGCGGGCGGAGGTGCCATCACCGCCGCCATTGCCCCTTGCGCCGCACTCAACCCCTGCGATTTTCGCGAGCGCGGCGAACTCCAATCT
>CAIKDP010000243.1 GCA_903826205.1 Akkermansiaceae bacterium | reverse complement strand
TACCAGATAATACGAATTCACCGCGGGCTGTCCCGAATAGTTGGGACCTGCTTGATCATCGGAGCCCAAGAACTTCCAGCTCACCGGCCACGCCTGAGGACCGGCAACCTGTAGCAGATGCCGCCGTGCATGGTATTTCCATCCGTTGCGCCGACACTCGTCCTTCCACCATTTTGAGAGCGACTTCCCATCAGAATCTTTGAGATTGTCAGGCTCCAGATTCACGATGAGTTGCCCATCTGGTTTGAGCCATCCCATGGCCTTTTGGAGGAACCCCAGTTTGTCCCCCAGGTAGTGAATTCCATAAATGCAGGTGATCAAATCGTAGGGGCCGTTAGGTAACCACTTGAAAACAGAGCCTGCCTGCAAATGCAGAATATCCGCCACCGTGTTTGGTACGGCCGAGAACATCCCCACCAAATCCACGCCCTCCAAGCGCAGCTTTCCCGATATCTCATTTTCCTGCAATACTTCCGCCGCTTGGATCAGGGCATTCCCGGACCCGCAGCAGAGATCGACCCAGCGCACCGTGTTACATCCTCTGGCTCGTGCCGTCAGAAATGCCAGAATATCAATTGCCTGAGCCGACCTCGCGTTTACCAACTCCTTCTGGTAGCTGTTCACACCCCAAAGCACCCGCTCCCGGTTCATGCGGTTGTTGGCTACGACAGTGGACTGTTCCAGTTCGGCACAGGAGAGCAGTGCAGGATGTTTCATCTCATTTGTGACCTGCAAATAATTGCCACAGCCGGACCATAGCCAAAGTGTCGAGCTTGCAGTATTCTGCTAGCTGATTCTCTATCTCCTTCTTCCGCTCCGGCGTGGTGTCTGGATGAATCGCCTCCTTGAAGGCCTCGACGGCCATATTTCCGTCCTGGACCCCGTCGAGATCGTCGTAGGACAATTCAGGGATGGCGGCGGGCAGCACGGCCTTGATGCTCCAACTGCCGTGCTGGCTGGGGTGGTAGTAGCGGTTGCGGGCGATGGGCAGCAGATCGACAACCCGTTCAATGATGGCTACCAAGGAAGCTGCCAGGTTGGGGAAAAGTCCTGCCAGTTCTCGCATCACACGGCACTCGAAGCCGGCGTTGTAGGCAAAGACGGGGCCTTGGTCGCCGCAGAGGTCGATCAGGGACAACGCGCAGGCCAGGGACGGGTCGTTGCCGGAGAGATCGAGAAACCCGTGGTGTTGGAGTGAGCCGCTTGCATCGAGGATGTGGAGGCTGAACTGGAACGGGAGTTGCTGATAGGGCCGCGTGCCTTTCCAGATCGGCACGGGAAACATGGCGGTCTCGAAATCGAGGAAATACGCGGGGAAGCCGTGGGGTGCGAGATCAGCCGCCGCGCCTTCGGCATCGAAGAACACGGTGCCGGAGTTTGTGTGTTCCTTCACGCGGGCCTGATGGCCCGACAAATATTCGTCCGGAACGTGACGCAAGTCGTCGATCCCCAACTCCTCCATGAGTTCCTGCTTTTGCCGGGAAAACCGGGGCAGGGAGCCGAGGGGATACTCGGCCAACACCTTGTCACGGTTGCAGTAGTCGCAGAACCCGCAGGTGTAGGGATCGGTGCAATGTGGGCCGGTCGCGGCCTCGGGCTCGTCCTGTAGCGCGGCCACCGCTTGAGCGCCGGCGATCCATTCCTCAACCTCGCCGTCGCGGGAGATGGCTTCTGCGGTCAGGTCCACTTCCGCGAGCAGGCCTTGGTAATTCCCCTCGCCCGGATAGACGAATGAATTGTCGATGTGCGCCAGCGAGACCGACGACAGCCGGACCCCGCTGCTCGCGGCGATGAATGTCTGGACCGCAATGTCGTCGCGGTGGTAATCCTTCACGCCGGTCGAAGATTTCACTTCGATCATCTTCCAAGCGACTCTGCCGTCCGAGAGGTCGGGCAGCATGACGTCGGCATACGCCAGGGCACCGCCCGCCGCCATGCCAGCCTCAAACACCGGAGTCTGGCCATCTCTCAGCAGCACCGCGCTGCGGGCCAAGGCTTCCCCGTGTCCCAGTTCCTCGACGTCGATGAGCACGCCGCGACCGTCCGGGTCGTAGATTTTTCTGGCGACATCTCCCACTTCGTGGCCGATTGCGAATACCGCCTCCGATCCGCTGTCGTCGCGGAGATCGGGTTTGTGGATTTCAAGCCACAAGCGTTTCGGGCACTGGCGGTAGGCGAGGATCTTGGATTTGGATAGGTTGCGCATGGTGTGTGTGTTAGAGGTTATCAGTTATCAGATTTAGAATTTTGGATTAAGTGCTTGGACTCAGTAGTTAGAAAGAGCGGCTTTGAGTTGGGTTACGATTTGCTTCCGGAGGGCGGCGGGTTGGAGGACGGTGATGGATGGGCCTTG
>CAIKDP010000242.1 GCA_903826205.1 Akkermansiaceae bacterium | reverse complement strand
GGTCGGAGGGTTGTGCGTTCCGACATCCTGAGCCTCGTCAACGCCGCCGTCGTTTGTCGCGCACCATCCGCACGCCAACCCGCACCATAATTTTCGCCATTTGCACGCCGCCTAACCAATTGGTATGCGGATTGAACATCACGCGATCAGGCCCGCCTCGCGGAATGAGTAGTATGGACTTCTGCCTGGGGCGGACTCACCGACGATCACATGGTCGATAAACCTGATTTGCAGCAGGTTCGCGGCTTCACCGATCCGGCGGGTGGTGGACTCGTCAGATCTCGATGGGGAAGCGTCGCCGCTGGGATGATTGTGCATGAGGGCGAACCCGTAGGCCGCAGCCGCAATCACAGGCCGAAAAATTTCACGAGGGCATGCCGGGCTTTCGTTCACCGTCCCGAGGCTGACGCGGTGCCATGCGTGGGGACGAAGCCGGGTGTTCATCATCACGACAACCACGCTCTCCTTGTCGGGCTCGTGGTCGGGTTGGGTGGCGATGATCTCCCGCCAGAACTTCAGCAGGTTCTCGGGCGTGTCGGTGGTGATGGTGCAGGCATCCTCGCGGACACTGGTGACGGTGATCCGGTTGGTCGTGCCGGGGCGGTATCGCGGAGCTTTCATCGGATTGGAGACTTGAGGTTTCGGATCAACGACCGGCATAACGGGCAGCGGACAGGCCGTAGCCGTTCACGTCCTTGAAGGTGGTGAAGTATTCCCAGCCGAGGGCGCGGTAGCGGCGAATGAGCAAATCCCGGAGCGCGGCAGTGGGAGCGACTTTGATGAATGACCAGCAGGGGCCGATGGGGAAGCGATAAGCAATCGTTGCTTTCATGGCAGTTGGGGAGGCGGGAGGTTAGAGGGTGATGCGGAAATGCTTGGCGACGATCTCGCGCACCAAGGGTTCTTTTGAGTCGCGGGCAATCTCGCGCACCATGTCGCGCACGGCGGCGCGGGTGGCGCAGTTTATGGCGCGGAGTTCGGCGTTGGCTTTGCGGGCCGCACGGTTCATGTCGTCCAACTCACTATCAACAATCCAGTGGATCTCGTCGTAGCGGAGGCCGGTCCCGTAGTCGTCTGGATTGGAGATGAAGTGCTGGGTGATGCGATCAACATCCCAACCGACTTTGAGCATCGAGCGGGCATCGCGTTTCAACTTGTCTGCATTCGTTAGGTTCATGGTGCTGTGGGCCGGAGGGTTGTGCGTTCCGGCATCCTTCTTCCTGCCACCCACCTGCGTCGTTTGTCGCGCACCATCCGCACTGCGGTCCGCGCCATATTTGCACACCATTTCCAGGCCGCCCGCGGCATTGGCATACGGATTGAACGGGACGAAAAACCAGACGCACGGACGCAAAAAAAGACACCCTCTTGGGTGCCTCGTATTCAAGCGTGTGGTCTCACAACCCCCACTCAAAGTATAGCAATATGGCCAACCCTCTCATGCACCATCCGCATTTGATAGGCTGCCGTTAGACAGGAATCCCCGTCTTTGGCATGCGGATTGGACGGCCGACTTTCAAAGTTCCGTTGACAGATCTTTTCGGTTTATGGCTACTGAACGGCATCTGCGCCCTCTGTAACTCTCCGCAAAAAAGTAAACGTCCTTATCGCCCGAGCGGAGAAAGTCCAAGAAATCGACGCCCATGTATTTGCAGGTTTGGCAGACACTCAGAAGCGTGAGATATTCACCAAGGCTCTTTTCCGTTGAAG
>CAIKDP010000241.1 GCA_903826205.1 Akkermansiaceae bacterium | reverse complement strand
GTGCCGGGAGTCGCACTCATGGTGGCAGTGCTGTCACCGGTGGCCAATGGGGCCACCAACCACGTCGCCGCATTGGGTGACGGCGCGGTGGTGTCGGCGGTAATCGTGATCGGCGCGGGGGCGGCGGTGTTGAACAATGCCGTTACTTCAGCCGCCGTCAGAGCTTTGTTATACATTCGGAAATCATCGATGACGCCTTGGAAATTGTTGCCGACGTTGCCGCGGCCGAGGTAGTTGGCATTCTCCATCAGCGGCGCGTTGAGGCTGTCGGGGAACAACGTCATCGCGGCGTTGGTGGCTGCGGCGACGCCGTTGACATAGAGTGAACAAGTAGTTCCTGAGAACACCACCGCCACTTGGTGCCAAGCGTTGGCGGCGAGCACCGGACCGTCAAGCGCCTGGGTCGCGGTGCCGTCGGTGATGACGAACCGCAGCGCCCCGGTGCCGGCATCGTTGGGGGTTAGATACATCACCTTGTTGCCGCCATCGCCGAGCGACCACAGCCGCTGGCCGGTGGTGCCGCCGGTCGGCTTGCACCACACGGCGAACGTGGAATCCCTGAAGTCGTTGATCGAGTTGTGGAGTTCGACGTACTGGTTGACGCCATCCAGCGGCAGCACGCGGCCACCGCGCACGGCGGCACCGGCGTCCTTGCCGGTCCGGCAACCGTTCATGAGGTAGCCGTGATTGATGCCGTACTGGTCTATGGCAAACACCGGATTGTCACGCTCGAAGGTGAGCCCGCTGTATTGATAGCCGTTGTCAGTCAGCCCGGGGAAAATCGACGGATTCTGGCCCCACTGCCAACCGAAGTGAATGCCATGGTCGCCCGTGCCACCGTTGGCGGTATCGCCATCCGTGACCAAGGAACCGCTGAAGGTGGATGGGCTGTAAACGGAGGTGACGCCCTTCATCACGGCGTTGCCAAACACCTTGTTGTGGCTGCCCGCGTCGCCGCCACCGCAGCCGGCGTGCTCGATGGCCTTCGCGTTTTCATATAACTCGGCGGAGCCGAAAATCATCGCCCAATCCCTGACCTTCGCGTTGCCATAGACCTGGGCGTTCTCATAAACCATGGCGTGCCCGGAAACCACCGCGTTGTCCCTGACCTGCGCGCTGTTTCTAACGACCGCGTATTCCTCGATCCGCGCATTGTTGCGGATCTGAGCGGTGTTGAGCACTTGCGCATTGGGCCCGACATAGGCGGTGGCGTCCACTGTCGCCGTATTGGCCACCCAGCCGCCGCCGTTGGCATGCTGGTGCATGCCGGTATGGCTTTGCACCGGATAGATAACATTCTGCGGACTCGCATTGGTAAAGGAGACCGTATAAGGGAACTGTAGCCCTGAATCCCGCGTGTACTCCGACCACGCCGGGTCGCCGATCTTCATCGGCTTGGGCACCGCAATGACCATCAGATAGAGCTGGTTCTGATCGGCGGAGAGCGTGATCGAGTTGGTGCCGATATTCCACAGCGGCGAGTAACTGGCCTCCCCCGCGGTGTTCACGGCGACCAGGCAGGCCCGCCAATCCGACTGGCGGACGAAGTCGCTCAGCGGTTGGAAATTGCAGCTCACCGTGGTGCCCGCGGTCACCGCCAGCGGGACGAAATGGAACCCGAACTGCTGCGGGATATGCTCGCGGGCCGGGCGGTAAATTCCGGTGGTTCCCGGCAGCTTGACGAGCGGGGCACGGCAGCGGGTGTACCACTCCCAGGTATCGCCGTTCCATGGGGTGTTGGCTTGGGCCAGCCAGCGCTGTCTCGCATAGTCCCAGGTGACCATCTTTTTCGCCATGTCGCCCCACAGATCCTTGAGCGCGCCGGCTTTGTCGGGCGAGCCGGAAGTATCGAGCCGGATCATCCGATCGATGATATATTCATGAGCCTGCTGGTCCGGCGTGGCATTGGTCCACACCTCATTGATCCAGGCCGCGCCGTAGCGGGGATCCTCGTTGGCCGCTTCCCAAATCATCCAGGAGTCATAGTAATCCCTGCCGTGGGCGGGATAGAACACGCTGTTGTAGAGGTAGCCTCCCGCTTGCGGATAGGAGTTGAGAAATTGGAGTTGCATCCAGTTGGCGGTGCATTCCCACCAAGCGCCGGAGCTATCAGAGCCGTTGAAGCCCGCGCAACTGCCTTCCCAGGCGTGGCCGAACTCATGGGGCGTGGCTCCCGAGGGCGGGTCATAGCGGGTGTATCCGGTATTCGCCATCGCATAGAAAAATCCGCCGCTGTCCATGCTGGAGTAGGCTCCGCCGCCGCCGCCATCGTCCCAGGTCATCAGGAAATTGAAGTTGGCCCGGTATTTGTTGCCATCGGGCGTGGTGACCGACTCGTTGACGTCGTGCAGACCCATCTCGACGACCCAGCGGTTCCACATTTGTTCGTACATCTGCAGGTTGCCTTGGGCCAACTGCTCGGTCATGGGCGTGCCGGTGTCGCGGTTGTAGTGACCGAAGTTCATCCGGAAATGGTCCGACCGGCGGGTTTCGGTGTTGGGATCCTGGCTGGAATAGATCGAATTGTTGTCGAGGTATTGCGCGGCGGAAATGCCTGCCGCGGCAAGCCATCCCGCCGCCACCCCGGTGGCGAACCACCTCGCTCGGGACCGGCCTGCTGCTAGCACCTGGTTGGGGTTTCCGTTCAGGGCACTGGGATCAATCGAATCACGCGTCATCGCAACCCGAGAAAACCACATTCACGGGGCATTCTCAATGGCCATTAAGCGAAACCACCGTCCATTTTGCGAAGCCCTACAACACCTTCCGCACCGGGATGCCGCGTGCGGCGAAGTGGCGTTTGGCATCGGCTACCGTGAAATGGCCGAAGTGGAATATGCTGGCGGCGAGGACGGCGTCGGCTTGGCCCGCCTCCAGCACCTCCACCATGTGATCGAGCGTGCCAGCCCCGCCACTGGCAATGACCGGGATGCCGATCGAGGATGAAATGGTGGCGGTCAGTTCGATGTCATAGCCGGCTTGGGTGCCATCGGCGTCCATGCTGGTGAGGAGGATTTCGCCGGCCCCGCGGTCCCAGACTTGCCGGGCCCACGCCACCGCATCGAGACCGACCGGAGTCCGCCCGCCATGCGTGTAAACGCCCCATTTGCCGGGGCCTTCCCGTTTGGCGTCGATGGCAACCACGATGCATTGGCTGCCAAACGCCTTGGCCCCGGCATCGATCAGGCCGGGGTTGTTGACGGCCGCCGTGTTGACGCCGACCTTGTCGGCCCCCGCCAAGAGCATTTCCCGCATATTGTCCACGGTGCGAATGCCGCCGCCGACAGTGAGCGGGATGAAACAATGCTCCGCCGTGCGACGGACAACATCGACCATGGTGCGGCGGTGATCCGACGACGCGGTGATGTCTAAAAAGACCAACTCATCGGCCTGCTGGGCATTGTAGGCCATCGCGCATTCCACCGGGTCGCCGGCGTCGATGAGATCGACGAAATTGACGCCTTTGACCACGCGGCCGGCGGTGACATCAAGGCAGGGGATGATTCGTTTGGCGAGCACGCCAGGAGCTAAGCGGGGAAACCGGGGATCGCCAAGAAAAACCGACGCCCGGGCGCAACAAGGGCCCGCAGGTGGCGGCGGAGAAAATCAGCACAGGCAACCGGCTCAGCCCACTTTGGGCTTGAGGACGCGGCGGACGGCGCCGAAGCGTTTCTGGAATTTGTCGATGCGGCCCTCGGTGTCCACGAACTGGTTCTGACCCGTGTAGAACGGATGGGACGAGGAGGTGACGCCGATCGAGATGAGGCTGTACTCGACGCCATCGATGATTTCCTTGCGCTCCGAGGTTTTGGTGGAACGCGAGACGAAACGGGTGCCGGTGGTCATGTCGATGAAGATAACCGGATTGTACTTGGGATGCAGGTCCTTTTTCATGGTAGTGGGGCTCTCGCCACGTTTCCGACGCGGCGGGCAGGCGAGAATGAACGAGAAATCCAGGGTGTCAAGCCAGCATTGGGAAAAAACGGAAATTTACCCGCATTCTCAAATTGCCTGAGTCTTGGTGGCTATTCAACGCGGACCAAGCCTCGGATGGTCACTTTGTGATGCGATAATATGCGGACAAATTGTTGCCTCGGAGCGCCAGAGTCGTGCTGCTTGAGTGGCGATCCGGTGAGCTTTGGAGCGGCTGGGTATCATACTAAACTATTGGTTCTTAGTGAATTGACCGATTCAGGCGGCGGTCGGGCGCGCCGGGTAGTCGCTGGTTTTTGAGCCCAACCGAGGCGGGCAAGTTCGCAATACATTGTAGGCACTTGATTTTTATCTGAAATTATTAGAGTCGCATTTCCCCGCTCCGATGCTAAATTGATCGCGCAATGACAACCACCACGAAACGCACTAGATTCTCCCGACGCCTCCCTGACCATGTCACCGATGAATTGGTGAATGTGCTCGTTGAGAAGAAGGTTTTCGGATTCAACGATTTATTTGAGCGGGTATTTGCCAACCTGAAACTGCGCAATGCGGTCAGCGGCGGCGAAGAGATGCTGCGGTTGCGGGCCTACGAGAAGCTGCAAAATCTGGTGACCCGCGGCATGGTCGAGAAGATCGGCAAGGAATACAAAGGGACCGCCCGCGTGCACGAGGCCTCCAGTACGTTCGTGGCGGCCCAAATCAACGAGGACTGATTCGTCACCGTTTTTTCGACCCCAATTTCAAAAAACCCGCGCTCGGATGAGTTTGCGGGTTTTTTTGTTGAAAGTGCGGCGGCGACTCCGCTAGAACTCCCCCGCAACCCAGCGCCACCTTATGCTAAACGACTATTTGCCGGTATTGTTCCAGATCCTGATTGTCATCGGCTTTGCCGGGGCGGTGTTGATTCTGAGTGTGGTTTGCGGCCGATCGGCGAAGCGCAATGCGACGAAGGACATTCCCTACGAGTGCGGCATGCTGCCGATCGGGGAAGGGGCGCCGCGGTTTTCGGTGAAGTTCTATTTGGTGGCGATGTTGTTTGTGATTTTCGACATTGAGGTGGTGTTCATGTACCCGTGGGCGGTCCAGTTCCGGGACTTGGTGACGCAGAATCCGACGGCGTTGGCCAGCATGGCCGGATTTGCCGGGGTGCTGGCAGTGGCTTACGTGTACGCCCTGAAAAAAGGCGCGCTGAACTGGCGGACGTGAAGATCGCTCATTCGGCCGTGACCGCGCCGGTTCCAAAAACGGATTTTTCGACTTTCTTGGGCTGGCCGGTGTAGGTGACGGAGCCAGTGCCGTACACGGTGGCTTGGAGGAGGTCGGTGGCCCGCACTTGGGCGTTGCCGGTACCGGTGAGAATGACAGTGGCGGTGGCGGTTTCAAGCCCCTCGGCCCGCAGGTTGCAGGCCCCGTTGAGGGTTGCGGTCAGGGTCTCGGTTTGGCCCTTGGCAGTGAGGCTGCCGGTGCCGTTGATGGCGGCCACGAGCGACTTTTTGGTGACTCCCGTGAGGGTGAGGTTCCCGGCTCCGTTGAGGGTGGCACGCGAGAGGACGGGCAGGGTGATGGCAATGGTCACCGGGTGGGCGGATGAAAAAGTCTCCTTGGTATGGATGCGCAGGGTTTTGCCTGATCGTTCGGTCAGGATCAGCGGCAGGAGATTGTCGTCGGCTTTGACGGCGCAAGTGATTTTATCGCCCTGGGTCACCGTGACTGCGGCGACGAGGTCCACTTGCAGATTTTCGAACGCCGCGAGTTTCCGGTCCTCGCTGGCGAGGGTTCCCGAGCCTTTGACGCTGGTTCCCGCAGGCACCGCCGGAGCGGGAACGGCTGCCATGGCGGTGCCGGGTGCGAGGCCCACTAGCAGAACTCCGAGGAGCAGGGCCAGCGAGGGCGGGGAAGGCGGGCGGACACTTGCTTGACTGGAACTGGCTCGTTTAGGCGGTTTCATCGCGGAAAGCTAGGCCGGCTCGGCGATCATGACAAGCTGAAAAATGGTGCAACAGAAAGCCGCGTGCCAGCCGCCGCTTGCCCCATTCTTCAAGCCGGAGGCTTGGCAGCCTGTAGCCGGTGGTTGAGCGCAGCGATACCACCGGATTCGCGAGGTGAAATGGATAAGAACCCCGGCAGGCATGCGCGTCAAGTTAGCGCCAAAACGGAGCATTGCCGTCCCGCCGGAAGCTCGTCCGAGTTCAAGCTTTAGCTTGCCCCCCGCAGCTCCGCCCCGCGCTGCGCCCCCCTCGCCTGAAGGCTCAACTCAGGACGCTTTCCCGGACTGCGGAGGGGCATTGGCGCATCGCTCCGTCCCGCCGGAAGCTCGGCCGAGTTCAAGTCCTCTCTTAACTTGACGCGCATGCCGGCAGGGGTGCCAGCGGCAGGGGGACGCATCCGCCGCTGGCTGGCACACCTCCGGCGTGCGGTCCGGTTCTTGGCGTGGGTCCGGTGGTGTCGCTGCGCTCAACCACCGGCTACCAGCTGTGATCCCTGCCGGGATGAAGCAATATGCCCCGATTCACACTCTCCCACACTCCGCCCTATCAGCCCCCCGTCTGAGCTCCAAAACAACCCCCCCGCCACCCGAGGGTGACGGAGGTCGTTGATGCTGGTTTGCGAGGAATCCTGCCGCGCTCAGCCGGGAATGAGATCCTTGACGGCATCGCGCTCCTGCTTGAGTTCGGCGACGGAGGCGTCGATTTTTTCGCGGCTGAAGGCGTCGATGGGCAGGCCTTGGACCACTTCCCACTTGCCGTTCTCGATGGTGCGGATCGGCATGGAGGCAATGAGCCCTTCTTCGATGCCATAAGAGCCATCGGAGCAGACGGCCACGGAATGCCAATCACCGGCAGGAGTCGGCGTCAGGAGGCTTCTCACGGTGGCCAGGGCAGCGTAGGCACCGGAAGCGGCGGAGGATGAGCCGCGGGCCTTGATGATGGCGGCACCGCGTTGCTGGACGGTGGGAATGAACTCGCCCTTGAGCCAGTCCCCATCCGAGATCACCTCGGTCACCGGTTGGCCCTGGATCTTCGCGTTGGTGAAATCCGGGTATTGGGTGGCGGAGTGGTTGCCCCAGATGCACATGTTACTGACCTGCGAGACATGGACGCCGGCCTTCTTGGCAAGTTGGCGCTTCGCGCGGTTTTCGTCGAGGCGGGTCATGGCGAAGAAGCGGTCTTTCGGCACGCCCTCGGCATTGTTCATGCAGATGAGTGCATTGGTGTTGCAGGGGTTGCCAACCACCAGCACGCGCACGTCACTGGCGGCGCTGCGGGCGATGGCCCTGCCTTGGCCGGTGAAGATCTTGCCGTTGATGCCGAGCAGATCGCCGCGTTCCATGCCGGCCTTGCGCGGCACCGAACCGATGAGCAGCCCCCAGTTGGCACCTTTGAAACCTTCGTCGAGATCGGAGGTGCCGACCAGCTCGCGGAGCAACGGGTGGGCGCAGTCATCGAGTTCCATCATCACGCCCTCGAGGGCGGCCATGGCCGGTTCGATTTCGATCAAGCGGAGATTGACGGGTTGGTCGGGACCGAACAGATAGCCGGAAGCGATACGGAAAACGAGGGCATAGCCGATTTGGCCGGCGGCACCCGTGACTGAGACGGTAATTGGATCTTTCATAGTGAGTGATTGTTAGTAAGGGTGTTAAGGTTGCGCGGAGAAGCTGGCTGGCCGAGTTGGGGCCGTCAATGTAAAACAATCACCGCACGGATATTGGCAATTTTTGCGGAGATGGCGCTTTTTTCATCGACTCCGGGGCAAGATCCGGCTATTTTACGGGTATGCCTAACCCATGTTTGCGCAAGCTCGACTGCCATGTTCACCTGCTGGGCGATGGCAGTTCCGGGAGTGGTTGCTGGTTGCGGATGCGGGCCGTCCTCCACCGCCTGATGGCGCGGATCATCGTGCATGAGACCGGGCTGCCGCTCTCCGCGCTGCGCGAGGGGTTGGATGAATTGTTGGTGCAACGGCTGGTCACGTTGGTGCGCGAGTCATCGCTGGATGCGGTGGTGGTGTTGGCGCAGGATCTACCGCACCATGACGATGGCACACCGCTGCCGGAAAAAGGGGCGTTTTACGTTCCCAACCAGCATCTGCTTGAGGTCTGCGCGCGGTATCCGGACTTGTTCCTGCCGGCGGTTTCGATCCATCCGGTGCGGCGCGATGCGATGGCGGAACTGGAAATGTGCCTGCAAGCGGGGGCCAGGGTGCTCAAGCTGCTGCCCAACTGTCTCAACGTGGACTACGCCGCTCCGCGGTATCGGCCGTTTTGGGAGAAAATGGCGGCGCACGGGATGATCCTGCTGTCGCATACGGGTGGCGAGCTGTCCTTGCCGGTCATGAATCACCGCTTCGCCGACCCGCGGTTGCTGCGGTATCCGCTAGAATGTGGCGTGCGGGTCATCGCCGCCCACTGCGCCGGGCGGTCTGGGCTGTGGGATGCCGATCACACGGACGCCTTGTTGGAAATGTTCCCGCAATGGCCCGGGCTGTTTGGTGACAACTCCGCGCTGTGTTCGCCGATCCGCGCCCGAACGCTGCCGAAAATCCTGCCGGAAGCGGTCCGCTGCCGGATCATCCACGGCAGCGACTTTCCGATTCCCGTCAGTGGCTTCGGGCCGTGGCGGATGGGGCTGCTTGGGCGGGCAACCTGGCGGCAAGCCAGCCGCGAACCCAACGTGCTGGAACGCGACGTATTGCTCAAACGCGCGCTCGGCTTCGACGATGCCACGTTCACCCGCCTGGCAGAATTGCTGGACCAGGCCGCCGCTTGAGCGATGGTCCTGACACACAATTTTGGGGCGGGCTTGCGGGATGCGCCTGCTTCAAGGAGCGCGGGCATCTTGCCCGCATTGGCCAATGAGGTGGGAAAGGCATGGACGCTGGCGGCCATCCTTTCGCGACCCATTGGCAGGTGGGCGAGACGCCCACCCTCCTTGACCCGCCGCTTGCACGGCATCTCGGAATTGGCATCGACGCTCATAGAGCGACGCTACAAGGCGGAATCGCCGGCATGCCCCAGTCACGCCCCCCAGGCGGGGACCTGCCGGGCGAGCTTCCACATGAGACGGTCGAGCGCGGTGTCGGTGTTTTTCTCGGGCTGCTTGGGGTCCCGGAAGCGGGTGTTGGCCAGCACGGCCCAGCACATGCCGCTGGCCGTGCGCACCGCCAGCGTGGACGTTCCTGGCAGGCTGCCGCCGTGCCACCAATTCGGTTTCGGATTGACGCTCCAGCCACTGGCGTAGCCGGGGTTGGCGCTGCTGGCGGTGGTCATTTGGCGAATCGTCGCCGGAGCCAGCAGATCGGGCGGGTCGGGGAAGCCGTCCAACCGCACCAGCAAGCGGGTCAAATCTTCCGCCGTTGCCAGCCAGCCGCCGTGACTATCCATGCGGCGCACGTTGATGGTCGAGCCGTAGGGATTTTCGCCCTGTTGTCCGTGATAGACCACTTCCAGCGGTTGCCGTTCCGCCAGGGTATTGCCGCCGATGCGCATGCTCTCAATGCCGCAGGGTGTTAGAACGGTCCGTTTCACATGAACCTCGTAGGTTTCTCCCGCCACCGCCTCGATCACCCGGCCCAGCAGGCAGTAGCCGAAATTGGAGTAGGCGTAGGCCTGGCCGGGTTCCTTTTCGAGTGGCAGATGTTTCAAGGTCCACTCGATGAGTTCCCGATGGTTCATCGCCGGATTCTTGAACATGGGATCGTTGTTTGAATTGCCCCAGCCGCCACATGTATGGGTCAGCAGGTGGTGCAGGGTGATTTTCAACACTCCCGGGTCGGCAACCTCATCGGTCGGCAGCAATCCCTTGGCCCCGAAAACCTTGTCCTGCAACCCGAGCTTGCCCTGCTCCACCAAGCGGTAAATGGCGGCGGAGGTGATCGGCTTGGAGACGCTGGCGATGCGAAACCGATGCGCCGGAGTCAGGGGTTCCTTCGCCTCGCGATCCGCCAGCCCGAAAGCCGCGCGATAGGCAAGCTTGCCGCGATGCGCGAAGGCCAGGCTCAAGCCCGGAATTTGGAATGCCTGCATCACCTCCCGCACGGCGGCTTCCATGGCTAGGGTTTCAGCCGGTTGAGGAGCGGTTTCAGCGGCCCTCAGCAAGGGCACTGAAAGGGCGGTGCCAGCGAGCGTGCGCAGCAGGGAGCGGCGGGTGATGGGTGGGTTGGGCATTGATTTCAGGAGTTAGTCGCCGCGGTTCGTGCCGTGAGACTGGCGGAGAATCACAATCCGCGCAAGCGCTGGAAAAAGCCCGT
>CAIKDP010000240.1 GCA_903826205.1 Akkermansiaceae bacterium | reverse complement strand
GTGCTCCGCTCGTGTTGGTGGAGTTCACCGATTTCCAATGTTCCTATTGCAAGCGTGCCCACGACGAAGTGCTGGCCGCCGTGCAGAAAAAATTTGTGGATACCGGCAAGGTGCGATTGGTGAGCCGGTGTCTGCCGCTGCCGTTTCACCCCAACGCCGAACCCGCCGCACTCGCCGCCTTGTGCGCCGGAGACCAGGGGCAATTCTGGCCGATGCGCGACCGCTTGTTCGGCAACCCCGAGGCACTTTCCCACAAGGATTTCCTACTCGCCGCCGAAGCCTTGAAGCTGGATGCTTCAGCCTTCGCCGCCTGCTTGGACGGAAAAAAATTCGCGGCCCAGATCGCCCGCGACAAACAGGACGCCGCCACCGCAGGCATTACCGGCACACCCACGTTTGTCCTGGGCCGTGCCAACGGCAGCACCGTGACCGGCTTGCTGATGGTCGGCGCCAAGCCAAGCGCCATCTTCGAGGCGGAAATCGAAAAACTCCTTTCCAACAAATGACACACACCCCCACCAAGCCGTCCGAAGCGGCGTCAGCCTCGAATGCGAAATTGTGGCTGCAGGCCGCCTGCATCTTCGCGGCCGCCGTCGCCTGCGGCGTCATCTACAATGGCGCGAGTCCGCTGGGAGTGCGTCCGCCGCAGCCGGTGGCGGATGCGGCCAGCGGCGGGCCTGGCGGGGTGCCTGCAAAGCCGGACGTGACGCGCCCGGGATATGCCAACGCAACTCTATCCATAACGCTGGAAGCCCTCCCCGGCATGGCCACACCGCCTCCTCCTAACAACCCAGCTCCGGCGTTGGCCGCGCCGCAAACCCAGCTCCCGGGCATGACGTGGTCCCAGGTGCAAGCCTTGATGGCGGCGCAAAAGATCGTTCTGGTGGATGCGCGCACCAAGGCGGCATTTGATCTGGGGCATATTCCGGGAGCGGTGTTATTGCCGTCGAATGCCTCGGTGACCGACTTGCAATCCTTTGCGGCACTCTATCCGAAGGACACCCCGCTGGTGGTTTATTGCAGTTCGACGTCTTGTCATACCTCGCAGAACATGGCACAGCAACTGGTGACTGTGGCTGGCTTCAAAAACGTGAGCCACATGCCGGGTGGCTTTGCCGAATACACCTTGGCTCAAACCACCCCCCCGCCGGGCAAACCATGAAACCCGCGCTGGAATTCGACCCCAAAGCGGTGTTGCGCGGGTTGCTGGCGATCCTCCTGACCTGGGCGGCGCTGGGCAAAATCGCCAATCTGCAAGACTTTCACGCGCATCTGGCCGCCTACCAACTGCCGCTGCCGGAGGCCCTGCTGCGTTTGACGGTGACGGTGTTGCCGTGGCTGGAGTTGTTGTGTGCCATCCTGTTGATCACCGGCGGACTGCGCCACGCGGCCTTGCTCTGGACCACCCTGCTCTGCGCAGTCTTTGTACTGGCCACCGGCCAGGCTTGGGCGCGCGGGTTGGATATTTCCTGTGGTTGTCTCAAGCTCGGCTTCCTTGGCAATGGCGCGGCCAGGCACACGCTGGAGTCCGTGCCGTTCGCCTTCGGGCGTGCGGTCTTGTTGCTGGCGGCGGCGCTCTATCTGTTGCGGAGCCACCGCCCCTCCTTCGCGGCGCGTGCGGCTTGCGGCCCGTAACTGCGGCTTCCAGCCGCTGCTCTATCTCGCCCTTCCTTCGCGCTCGGCTTGCGGCTGTGCGACGGATTACTAACGAACAGCCTCCTCGCTGCGCTCGGCTGCGGCTGCATTGTCCCCGCAACGCCCATGACCCCATGCTTGACGGAAGGTGTGCGGAGGTGCCAAACCGCCTATTGCGGAATTAATGATATTTTTCTTGCGGTTTGCGCAAAACCGGCCTAATCACTGCCGCAACGCCTCAGCCTATGAAAACCCAATTTGTGTCGTCGTGGTTTCTTTCTGTGTTAGGGCTGGTCATTTTAGGCCAGTCATTGCCGGCCCAGGGGCCGCTGGCGCCGCCCGGAGCACCGGCGCCGATGATGAAGACGCTGCAGCAAATGGAGCCGCGCACCCACATCGAGAATGCCGGCTATGTCATCAGCGTGCCCGGTTCGTATTATCTGACCGCCAACCTCAACGGCGGCGGCACCGCCATCGGCATCATGGTGAAAGTAAGCGGCGTGACCATCGACCTGCGCGGATTTTCCATCATGAATTGTCCGGTGGGCATAGCCACAGCGACGGGCGTGAGAACCGTGGCGGTCGCCAACGGCAGCATCAGTTCGTGTACGGGTGCCGGCGTGGATTTGTCGCTGGCCGAGCAATGCCGGCTGGAGGGTGTGATCTCATCTAACAATACCGGGGATGGGGTGAGCGTGGGTAGTGGTTCGATCGTGACGTTGTGCACGGCGGCTAACAACGGCGGCCGCGGACTGGTACTGGGGAATGGCGGAACGGTGTTCCGTTGTGTCGCGCAAACCAACGGCAACAGCGGCATCGTCATAGCGTCCAACTGCCAGGCGAGCGAAAACACTTGCACCGGCAATGGCGCAGGAGCAGGTCAGGCCGGCCTGCTCACCACGGGTGCCGGCAATCGGGTGGAAGGCAACTCCGCCAATCAAAACAACGGCCAGGGATACCAAATCAACGGCACGGGCAATCTCGTCATCCGCAACAACGCCTGCAGCAACAGCGTGGCGGATTATTCCATGGGGGCTGGTAACAACTTCGGACAAATCCTGCTTTCGCCCGGCTCTAACTTTTCCAACACCAATGCCTGGGCCAACTTCGGCTGCGGCTCGCAGCCCGCCGCTTGCCAAGGGGACGGGGACTGCAACGATGCCAACACCTGCACCACCGATGCCTGCGTGGCCGGCAGTTGTGTACATACGCCGATTGCGGGTTGCGGTGCTTGCGCCAGCGCCGTAGACTGCGATGACGGCAATGCCTGCACCGACGACTCTTGTCAGGGAGGCAGTTGTGTTCACACGCCCATTGCAGGTTGCGGCGGCACGCCGCTTTGTGGCAACAATGTGTTGGAAGCCGGCGAGCAATGCGACGATGGCAACACCGTCCCCGGCGACGGATGTTCAGCCACCTGCCAGACCGAAGGCGCAAACGGAGTCTGCACCAATGGCAGCACCCAGGCGTGCTACAGCGGCCCGGCCGGCAGCTCCGGCGTGGGCGCCTGCCACGCGGGAACTCAGACGTGCAGCGGCGGCGCCTGGGGTGCCTGTGTCGGTGAGGCCACGCCGAATACCGAAGTTTGCGATGACGGCATCGACAACGATTGCGATGGCATGGTGGATGAAGGATGTGTCGCAACCTGTGGCAATGGCCTCCTCGAGGCGGGCGAAACTTGTGACGACGGCAATCTAACCAATGGCGATGGATGCACGGCCACCTGCACGGTCCAATCCGGTTACTCCTGTACTGGTTCGCCAAGTGTCTGCACCCCAATCACATTCCCGTTGGTCGTCAGCAAGAGCGGCTCGGGCTCCGGCACGGTCACCAGCGCTCCGGCAGGCATCTCCTGCGGTGGCGATTGCGCGGAGAATTACTCCAGCGGCACGCCCGTGACGCTCACGGCCACGGCCAACCCCGGCTCGACGTTTGCCGGTTGGAGCGGCGCGTGTGCGGGCACCGGCACCTGCACGGTGACGATGAGCGCCGCCACCAGCGTGATGGCCACCTTCACCTCCACAGGCTGCACGCCGAGCGCCGAGGTTTGCGACGGCTTGGACAATGATTGCGACAGTCTCGTGGATGAGGGCGATCCGGGCGGCGGGGGGGCTTGCGCAACCGGCATGTTAGGTGTGTGCTCGGCCGGCACCGTCCACTGCCAGGGCGGCACCCTCGTTTGCGCTCCCAATGTGAATCCCTCCGCCGAGGTCTGTGGCGACGGCATCGACAATGATTGCGATGGCGTGGTGGACGAGGGTTGTGGAGCGACGGGTTCGGCCTGTGTGGCGGCCTCCAACTGCGCAAGCGGCGTTTGCACAGGGGGGACCTGCCACGCACCCAGTTGTTCGGACGGGGTCAAGAATGGCACCGAGACCGGCGTCGACTGTGGTGGGGGAACCTGCAGTGTATGTGCCCCGGGTCAGACATGTAATGTGGGCGCTGACTGCAGCAGCGGTCATTGCACTTCGGGCGTCTGCCAACCATAATCAATGAGGCCCCGCATGAAACCGTTCGTCCCCATCCTGATAGTGACCGCTCTGTTAGGGTGGCGTGCCGGGGCGACCACCACCATCAACCCGACTAACAGATTCTCCTACGCGGCCAACTTCGGGTGGATGGATTGGCGCGGTGACGGGACGAACGGTGCGGTCATTGGCGCGTATGTGTGTTCCGGTTGGGTGTATGCCGCCAATGTCGGCTGGATCAACCTGGGCAGCGGCGCACCGGCCAACAGCATCCAATACCAAAACAACACCGCCACTGACTTCGGCGTCAACCTCAATACCGGCGGCAAACTGCGCGGCTATGCCTACGGCGCCAACATCGGCTGGATCAATTTTGAAAACACCGGGGATCCCCGCATCGACCTCTTGACCGGCAAGTTCGACGGCTATGTCTTCAGTGCCAACTGCGGCTGGATTGCCCTCGACACGGTCTTTGCCCACGTGCAGACCGACGCAGTGCTGCCCGGCCCAGACGCCAATGGCGATGGACTGCCCGATGCCTGGCAACTGACCACCACCGGAACCCTCACGGACGGCCCCAACGACGATACCGACGGTGACGGCACAAGCAACCTCGAGGAGTATCTTGCCGGCACCGACCCTAACAATCCGGACAGCGCCCTCGTGCTAACGAGTTACATGACCGCCCCGGGTGCCGCACCCGTCGTTTCCACCACCCTCACTTGGAAGTCGGTGATGACCCGCGACTATTTCATCGAGCAAAGCCTGGATTTGGTGTCCTGGTTCGACAGCGGCCTCGGGCTCATTGCCCCTGCCGGCGCGACCACGACGGACACTTTCACCCATGGCCACTCGCCACAACGGTTCTTCCGCGTCCGCGCCTTCAATCCCCTCGCGCCGTAGGGACGGCACCGCCGGCCGGCCGGCTCACTGGCGTCTTCATGGAGCAAGGAAATTGTTGTTTCCTAACACATCCACGATCGCCCTCACCTGAACCAACCGGCGGCGAGGAACCAGCCGAGCAGGCCGAACAGGGCGGATTGGCGGATTTGGCGGGCCAGCACCGGGCGGGTGCGGACGCGTTGCCAGGCCATGGCGAGCGTGAGGTTGATGGCGATGATCGAGGATGTTAGAGCGAGCGTGCCCGGCCAGCCGAGCGAGTGCGGCTCCCAACCGGTGACGCCGCGGACGGACCCGGCTAACAAGACACCGAAAATCAGATAGAGATGAAACACATAGACCAACAATGATTCGCGGCTGGCAGCCTGCACGCCATTGGGACCCGGCCAGCGGCCGCGATGCCTTTCCACCCACCCCAGCACGGCACCGATCACACAGACCCGGCCGAGACGCTCGGCCACGCTGGCCAAGGTCGTGTTGCAAGACCCGGCCGCGGCGTTGGCGGGGAAGGCGGCCGCTTCCAATGCCTCCCGCGCATGCAACCAGCCCCACAGCCACAGCAGCCCCCCCGTGACGGCGAGAGCCGCCAGCCAGTGCCATTCGCTCCAGCGCGCCTTTCCGTTGTTAGACAAGGTCCGGAAATGCCGGTAGAGCACCCCCATGCCCGCGCCCGCAGCGGCGAAGGCAAACCACGGGAACAACGGAAAGAGCGAGGTGACACCGCGGTCCGGGTTGCCGTTGATGAGTCCGCGAATGGGCAGCCACCATCCATCCGCCACACCGGGCTGCCAAAGGTGGGGTGCGGCCACGGCAGTGCCCACAGCCAGCACCAGCGCCGCTGCGGCAAAGACCATGGGCCGCCGCAGGCAGCGGGCCAACCCTTGCAGGAGGAGCAAGGAAACCACGATGCATTGCAGCACATCGATCTTGGACAGTTCACGGAATTTCTCCGGGGTGCCAAACACGGTCCAATCCGCCAGCGTCAGACCCGGTGAGTGCAGCGCATAGGCCCACAGCAAAATGACCGCCAACCGTTTCGCCGCAGGCCCCAACGGCGCCATGCCGCCATCCGCCCGGAACACCGAAAGCGCCAAGCTGAAGCCCGCACACAGGATGAACCCTGGCGCCACCAGACCATTGGCGGAGTTGAGCCAGTCCGGCAGCAGGCCCGGCCGCAACCACACGTTCACCGCATGCACCTCGATCATCACGACCACCGCCCAACCACGCAGTTGGTCGATCCAATCGCATCGCGCAGCCGGCGTGCAATCATTCCAGGCCGCACCTAACATTCAATAAAGTCGGCTCAGGACTTGGCGAGGGAGGCCTCGTATTTGCCACGCCACCAGACGGTGATGAAGCCGAAGGAGAGGCCCAGCGCGCAATAAATCAATTCGGACTGCGCGGCATAGAGGAACTGGGTGTTCTGGCAACCGCTGGGGACGGCGGCGGCGAGGGCCCCATAGCCGAGGGAGGCGAAGAACGCGCCCGACCCGATGAACAACGCTGGCACCATGTTTTTGATGTTTTCTGACATGATCGCGGGGATCACCACAATGAAGACGGCAACGGCCATCGCCAGATTCATGCCGCCGATGGTGGGCAGCCCCTTGATGCCGGGCATCCCCATGAGCTTGACGATCGCGATGGAGGCGATGATGCCGGTTAGATAACCGATCCATGCCTTGAGACCGTTCATCGCGGTGCAACCGACGATGAAATAGACCGCCCAGGCTTGGAAAGCGATCCACATCATGTCCATGCCATGGGTGAACGCGGGGAGTAATCCATTGATAAGTACCAGAATCGCGGCCTGGAGGGCCAACCCGCACGACACCACAAAGAGTTGCTTATGAGACAGGGACATTGTGTTTTATTGTTGTTTTGTTAGGTTTGCCGCCGCGGCGCCGGCACTCGTTGCCGGGGTGCCGCGGACGGAACGCGCGGAGCATTAACGGCAGCCATGCCGCTTGCCAAGCCAAAATGATCGTGCCGGCAGGGGCCAGCCCACAAGCCTGGCGCGCATAGCATGAGGCGCATTGGGCAGATAAGGAGCCACCACATTGCCTCGCTGCGCTCGCCCTCCGGGCAGCCTATGGGGCTATCTCCGCTGCGCTTCGGTTCCTGTGGTGGGGGCGGAAGCATGGTGTATGAGTGCGCGCTGGAGGCTCTGCTTATGGACATTTCTTCCGCGCAACGACAGGAATGTCGTTACTCCTTAGGTGTGGACATCCGGCCTTTTTTCCAAAAAACCGCCGTGAAAAATAAAAAAACCAAAAAATGTCAAATTAGGGCTTGCAAGGAAGCCGGGGGCCACTAGAGTCGCCGCCCCACATCGCCGCTCGCCACCGCCACCAGCGGTACGAGCGACCAAATCAGGGAAAATTTATCGGGTGCAGCTCCGGAAAAAAGGCTCCTGCGAGGAATCTCGCTGGCGCACCGGTTTGTCCCCACGGGAAAATCAGAACCACGCAGGAAATCATGCCGACCATCAATCAGCTCGTTCGCAAGGGACGCCTCACTCC
>CAIKDP010000239.1 GCA_903826205.1 Akkermansiaceae bacterium | reverse complement strand
GTCCTGTCCGGAGTCGGGATTTAGGTAAAAGTAAAATCGCTTTGTATGCTGCGAAGGATTGTTGTTATACGCGTTGCAGTACGTTGTGCGCTGGCCATTTTGCAAAATAGACTGCTTGATCCTGATCAGGTTTTCGCGGTTGATGATCTTTTCTTCGGCTGCTTTCTGATGGATGCGCATGCGAACCTCAAGCGTCTCTGCCGTAACCACTGCGGTGCATGCAAGCATGGCAAGCAACATGGCTGTGTGTGTCGTCTTTGTTCTCATGAAAGCAAGTTTGTGATTCCTCAGCGGGCGGTGATCCACCACTTTCCATCCTGAAATTCCATATCGATGCCCATGCCTTGCTTGGGTGCGACGGTGATGTGAACCCGGCCGAGCAGGCGATCCTTGTGCTTGAACACGTCGATATCACCGAAGTTCTTCAACTCGATCTTCTTCCGGGTCATTTCGGTGACAAACTGTTTCCGCACGGGCTCCACGACCAGCGCCGCCGCATCTTCGGTCTTGCCGTTTTCCCACAGCGCGACAAAGCGTCGGCAGACGGCGAGCATGGCCAGGATACTCTGGATCTCGGGTTCCTGCGACACAGGCTCAACCCGGAGGATGGACGTTGCATCCGTTCCCGACAGCTGGTTGGCGACGAGCAGGAAGATCCATTCCTCATCGGTCTTGACGGAAAACTCCTTGCCTGATCCCGAGTAGATTGGCGATGCCCAACCGACCGGCTTGCCTTGGTCGTCCTTGATGACCGGGTTGTACTCCTCATAGCTGAGCATGACCTTTTGCGGGACAGTCGGGAGTCCCATCAGGACGGTTGTTGGAGCTACGACATACTCGACCTTGTTAGCGTCCGGCGTGTCTTTGCGGTTTGCGCTGACAATCTTTCCCTTGATGATCCACGCGGCATCTTTGACGATCTTGGGCAATGGCGCATAGGAAATCTCACTTGCGCTCAGCAAGGCGGTGAATGCGACAAAAGTCCATACCGAGATCCACAGCATTGCCTTCATGGGTGATCTCCTTTCTTCCTGACTCCAACCACATACACAGGAATCCAGATCAGTATCAGGATGCAGGTGATGATTGCCAGGAGGATTGCGATGGTGTCGCCAAAGATGAGGTAGGCGTAGCTTTCGCCGAGGTTGCGGCGGTTCAGGAAGAGGGCAATGATCGCGCATGGGTAGGTGCATGCCAGAACAAAGACAGTCCGTGACATGCGCTTTGCCGTCTTCGTCTGCCGCGCGACGGCCAACATACCGAGGCCGATGATAAGGCCGCCGAGGATGAACGGAAGATGGTCATGGAAGATCTGGTTCATGGGCACTGGTATTTCTCATTTCACAGTGAACTAACCGAGAAATTGCGGATCCAGATCATGCATTCCCAGGGTGTCTGAAACCCGATGCCGCCATGATCCAGTGTCTGGTCGCCAATGCACGCGCCCATCTTTTCATCGCGCACGTCGGCGAGTTGCTTGCCGTCAACCCACAACTGAATGCGCGTGCCGCACACATCTATCCGGAATTTATTGCCGGCCTGCGGGTCGAATTTCAATCCCTTGCCTTCCGCCAGGCTGCGACTGGCTTCGGACTGCGGATTGCCCCAGCCGGACGCCACATTGCAGAAGCTGTTGTAGTCGCAACTGAGGCCCCAACTGCCATCGCCGCTGAGGCTCAGGGTGTATTTGCTCCAGCCACGTTGGTTCCAGCTTTCCTTGGCGTCTGCGACATGGAACATGACATAGCCGGCCCGGTGGTCCAGGGGCAGCCCGTGCGGGTTGAACGCCGGATCCACGCCGCGCATGCAGAACTCGAACTCCATGCTGTAGTCCTTCCATACGGCGCTGCCAAGGTTGCTCACAAGCGTGGCCCCGCGCCCGTTGCCGCCATGGCCGTAGCTGAATCCCGGCCGCGCCATCGGCAGCGAGACCAGCTTGTCCCCCTGTACCTCGAACGCCGTCCGCCATGGCGTCCAGTTCACGCCGCCAAAGGCCAGGGTTCCCTCGCCCGCCGGCAGCGCCCCGCCCCCCATCATGACCCGCAGGTCTTTGATGTGCTCGATGCCAATTGATACCTTTCCGAACACCGTCTCCAACTTGATCGGCCCGAGGGTGAGGGCACCTTTGAGCTTGTCGCCGTTTTTCAAGTCGAATGCTGCCGTTTCGTGATTGTCGTCCATTTGAATGGCGAGGATCTGCTGCAAGGGAATGTCCATTTTGGCATAGGACGTCTGCACGGGTAGCGACTCGATTTCCGGGGTTCCGACCAGACGGGAACCGTCGGCAAGGTTGAGTTCAAGGCGAACCTGCCGTTCCGGCCGGTCTTGTCCGGACCCTGCCGTGCCGGTCAGCGCCATCGTCATCAGAAACATCATGCAGGGTGCGAATCGTTTCATGGTATTGCAGTGTTGGGGTTTGCCATCGGGTTTGGAGCGCGTGAGATAGCAGAGACAGCGGGTTTGAAGAGCTGCGACAAGGGGGCGTTGCGTGGATCTATATATGATGCGACACGTGAATGCGAAAGTTCTTGGAGATTTCCGGTCGAACGCAGGTGCTGAGGTGGTCCGGGATCCGCGGCGCACGGCCTTTCCCCGGAGGAATGGTCCGTCCCGACCCACCGCACGTGTTCACCTTACGCCAAAGCGC